>DITY01000058.1:7075-18787 GCA_002422955.1 Planctomycetaceae bacterium UBA6172 | reverse complement strand
CGAGGCAGAACAGGGCCAGCAGGGCAGCGGGCCAGTCGCCGAGGGTCAGATAAAGTGCCCTGCGGCCATCGGGCTGAGGGGTGACCAGGATCGAGCCCGCTTCACCGTTCGCCAGCCGCTGGACGATCCGGCCGGAACTGTCAATCCACGCCGTGGGGCCGCCGTTGGCCGCGATCAGGACCGGTCGTCGAGCACCGACCGCAACCAATTGCGCGCAGCGGAGATGGTGTTCGACAACGGACGTGCGATCGAACCAGCCGTCGTTGGTGACGTTGACGATCAGCGTCGGATCCTCGCCTCGCGCCAGCAGCGCGCGGATCTGGTTGATCGTGACCCGTTCGACCGCCGTCTCGATGCAGACGTTGGGGGCCAGGACCTGATCGCCGACTCGCATCGCCACCGGGCCGTCCCCTGGAGTCACCCCGATCCCTGGCGGGAGCCATCGATCGACCCACGGCAGGTACTCGATGCCGGGGATGTATTCGCCGAACATCACCAGGTGGTTCTTGGCGTAGAAGTCGACCACCTGGCCATCGGCAGTGATCTGGACGCAGCCGCAGTGTACCCCCAGCGGATCGCTGTAACGGACGACGGAGCAACCGACGATCAACTCTGGCCCCGTAGCTTGGCCGGTGATTTGCCGAATCCGTTGCTGCAGATCGGCGGCGCGGTAACGGAACCGCAATTGGCTCTCGTCGATGTATTGCCGCAGCTCCGCTTCCTCCATCGCCGAGCCGGGGGGCACGACCAGCGGCAGGCCGGGTTCCGTATGCGCGTGAGGGATCGCGCCGCTGAACATCGATTCGGGCCAGACCACCGCCTCGATCGTGCGGCCCGCGACCGCGGCTCGTCTCGCGGCGTCGAGCGTTTGCTCGAGGTAGTTCTGGAAAATCTCGAGCTCGCGCCGATAGTCCTGTTCGAACACGATCGGCTCGTCACGGCCGATCAGCGCGATCACGCCGGGCGACTCGCCGCCAGAGGTTGGTGAAGCCAGCGATTCGGCTTCGCGGATTCGCCACACGCCATAGCCCAACGTCAGCGCCAACGTGAGCGCCGTGACCGCGTAGGCTGGCAATGCTGACGAGCGGACACGGCCTTCCGGAGCTTCCGCAGCTTCCGCGGGCGAAGTAGCCGCCGTGGTCGAGGCCGCGATGCGAGCTTGCAACCCGATCGCGACCGCCGCGTTGACCAGCGCGACGACGAAGCTGACGCCATAGCTGCCGAAGAGGTCCGCAATTTGGATCACCGGCGCGACATCGGCTTGGGTATGCCCGAGCATCACGGCGGAGATACCGGTCAACAGATGATTGCGGACCCATTCCAGACCCACCCAGACCACGGGGACCGTCAACCACGGTGGTAGAGAAAAACGCGGTAGGCGGTTGGCGGCGCGGACCAGCCAAATCCAGAGGATCGGATAGGCCGCGAGGTAAGCGGCGAGCGCCAACCAAGCCGCGTACAGGGCGGGGTGGGCGTGACGGAGACCCTGCATCGTCAGGGCCCAATACGCGAACGCGACCAGGTAGACCAGTCCGTAGTTTCGCCGCGTCAGCGTCGGTCGTTGGCTGATCAGGATCCACGGCACGAGCGCGACCCAGGCAAGGGGCCAAGCTTTGAACGGCGGTTGCGCGAGCCACATCAGCACGCCGCCGGCGACCGCCAGCGCGAGGATACTCGGGACGCCGCGCGGCGCGGCGTCGATCGACGGTTGCGGGTCCTTCACAAAACCTTCTCGTTGCCGGTGAAACGCTTGGCCCTGAAACACTTGGGCCGGGGAACAGTTGGGCCGGGGAACACCGCGATGATAAGGAGAACGATCGGCCAGGCGTAGGTCGATTCGGGGTAGAATGCGGGTTGGGGTACGGTCACGATTGCGGACGACCGGAATCTGGCGGGGAAGAATCGTATCGGAGGCGGGATGAAACCGTTCGAATTTTTGGGACCTTATCGTCTGCACGCCACGATCGGCCGTGGCGGCATGGGTCGCGTCTATCGCGCCGAGAACGTCCAGTCGGGTGAACCCGTCGCGGTCAAGCTGATCGCGGACAATGTCGCGGACGACCCCCGGTTCCGCCGTCGCTTTGCCGATGAAGTCGAAACGCTCAAGCGGCTCAAGCACCCCAACATCGTTCGCCTGATCGGCTACGGCGAAGAGCACGGCCACCTGTTCTATTCGATGGAATTGGTCGAAGGCGAAAGCCTGCAGGAGAAGCTGCGGCGGGAAAAGCGGCTGGCTTGGTCGTGCGTGCTCGATATGGCGATCGACATCTGCCGGGCGCTCAAGCACGCGCACGATTTCGGCGTCATTCACCGCGATCTGAAGCCGGCCAACCTGCTGATCGATCGCCAGGGCAGCCTCAAGATCGTCGATTTCGGGATCGCCAAATTGTTCGGCAATACGGAACAGACCCTCGCCGGTTCCGTCTTGGGGACGGCCGATTACATGGCCCCGGAACAAGCGGGCGAAGGCCCGATCACGCCCCGGGTCGACCTCTACGCGTTGGGGAATGTGCTCTACGCTTGCTTCGCCGGCCGGCCGCCGTTCGTCCATCGCTCGGTGACGATGCTGATCGAGTCGTTGCGCAAGGACACGCCCCGTCGGATCGAGGAGCTGAATCCGGACGTGCCGTTGGAGGTCGCCGAACTGATCCATGACCTGCTGAGCAAACGACCGGAGGAACGCCCACCGACGGCGTTGGCCGTGATGAACCGGTTGATGGCGATTCGCGAAGGGATGAAGCGGACGATGTCCGGTGAGGTCGGCACGTTGCTCAGCGGCCCAGTCGCGGCCACGCCAACGGTGCCCGGCAAACCGGCTCCGCGGCGGCTCGGCCCGGCGGATACCAGCCTGGCGGAGGAGGACAACAAGACGCTCGGGGCGATGGATGTCGACGGTCCCGCCGGCCAGCGTCCCTCGCTGAGCGATCGGATGACCGTCGCGTTGCAGCCGACGTTGCCGACCCCCGCCGATGAGAATGCGACCCCGGTTCGCCTCAACCATCCGGCGACCGTGGGCGTTGGGGCGGCCCCCGCGGAGTCGCAGTTCAGCCGCGCGATCGTGGATCTGAGCCAGCCCGAGTCGGACACGCCAACCGAGGCGCGGACGCATTTTCGTACGGTTCTCGAAAGCGACCGGGCGCGGAGCAAGTTCGAAACCGCCACGGACGAACATGCCCATGCCCACATCGTGATCTGGCAGTGGCTGTCACTGGCCGGGATGGTCGGCATTCTGCTGATCGGGGCCGTCGCGATCCTGTGGTCCACCCGACGTCCCGACAGCAATCAGCTGTTTGCCGCGATCGAGGCGGCCAGCGAGGCCGATGACATGGCCCAAGTCCGACAACTTGGCGATCAGTTCCTCCGGCTCTTTGGGGACGATCCTCGAGTCGCTGACGTCAAGGTGTTGCAGGCCGACCGCGGTATGGGGCGGATCATTCGCAAACTGGGAATAGCCGCCAATCGCGCGGGTGGCGTTGATCGCATGGCGGCGGAAGAACTGGCTTTTTTGGAGGCTGTCGCGGATCGCAACCATGACCCCGAGACAACCCGCGAGCGACTCGGCCAGTGGCTCGATCTGTATGCCCCACCGGGCGCGGATGCTTTAGGAACTTCCTCGCCGGATGGACCCTCGAACGGCACGACCCCGCCACTCGCCGAAAGTGGGCCAGGCATGGGGGGTGCCGGCGTCGAATTGGTGGTCGCCGCGCAGAAGGAGTTCAAACGGCTGGCGTCCCTGCCCGCGACGGTCGACCCTCGCGCCAAGGAGCTGCTGGAACGCATCCGCTGGTCCGAAGAAACGCTGGACCAAGCCGAGCGGCAGCGGCTGCTCCGGGCGATCGTGTCGCTGTTCGCGGACAAGCCCTGGGCCCGTCCGGCGGTCGCGGAAGCCACTCGCTTGCTTGCCGCAACCGGGGGGTGATTTGTCTTCCCAGGCGGCACAGTGCATACTTGGCAAGGTCGCGTCTCGTCGCCCCCTCTCCTATACACCACCGCCGGTTCCCTCCATGCGCCCTCCGACCGATCGGCTCGCGACTGTCGCGAACCCCGCGCCGTGGGTGGGCTCTAGCCCGCGTGCTCGTCCGCCGAGGCGCGCCGATGTCTAGCCCCGCGGAAGGCGATCGAGACGAATCGGATAACGTTTCCCGATTTTCCAAGCTGGTCACGCGGCATGCGGTCGCGATCGTGGTCGGTTGGTTCCTGATCGCGATTTTGGTCCGCGGCACTGCCCCGAGTTGGCAATCGCTGGCGTTGGATGGCGACTTCGAATACCTGCCGCGGGATCGACCGAGCGTTGCGGGCGAGCGGTTGTTGGACGCCGCCTTCCCGGTCAACCGCCCCCGCAGCCAAGTGGTGCTCGTGATCGGGCGCGAGCAAGGGACCTTTGAGGCGGCGGACGAATTGGTTTCGCTCGACCTGCTGCGGCGACTGCACCATCGACTGGCCGAAACGCTGATCGCCAGCGTCGCCGCGGACGAACCGACGGACGATGCGAACCCGCTGAGGACGCAGCGTCTGCAACGGGCGCGCGAGTCGCTCGATGAAGCGATCGAAATCGATGAGGAGTATTTCGAACGGCTGCAAACGATTTCGGGACGTGAATCGCTGCCGGTCCAGTCGATCCGCTTGACACTCGCTTATTGGGATCGGGCGGACCTGCTGCAGTCGCTCGACCTTCCCATCGAGGCCGGGCCAGACCTGCAGGCGGCCTTGACGCTGGATCCCGAGATCGCGACGTGGGCCAAGCCGATCCCGGAACGCGACCTGGCCGCCTGGTCATCGCTGCTCGCGCTGGCGAGTTGGAACGATCCGGTGTTGGGCGAACGGATGCTCAATCCGCACGCCCGCTTGATCGTGTTGCAGTCGCGGTCGGAGTTGGCGGCGACCCACAACATCGCCTTTCTGGACGCGATTCAGACGACGATTCGCGACACTCGCGCGGCGCATGCGACGCTGCTGAGTCCCGGCTTGGAGGTCCTGCCGACCGGCTCCGCCGCCATCGGTGGGGCGACACTCACCGCGGCCCGCGAGGCGATCCGTTACACCGAATGGTTCACCGTGCTCACGGTGCTCGCGGTTTTGGCGTTGGTCTATCGCTCGCCACTGTTGGTCGCCGTGCCGCTGGTTTCGATCGGCTTGGCGGTAGCGGTTTCGACCGGCGTGGTCGCCTGGCTGACCCACTTGTCATTGATTTGGAACGCCGGGCCTTGGGGGCTGCGGATCTTCACCACCAGCCGCATCTTTTTGTTCGTCATCCTGTTCGGTGCCGGGATCGACTATTGCCTGTTTTTGATCGCGCGGATTCGCGAGGAGTCGGCGCAGTGGGCATGGGAGTCGGCGATCCGTCGGTCCTTGACCGGGGTTTCCTCGGCGCTGCTGGGGAGTGGCCTGACGACGGTGCTCGGCTTGGGGATGCTCGGGATCGCCAACTTCGGCAAGTACCATCACACCGGCCCGATGATCGGGATCTGTTTGCTGATCGGCTTAGCAGTCTGCCTGACCTTCACGCCAGCGGTGCTCAAGCTGCTCGGGCCGGGAGTCTTTTGGCCGTCACGCGTCGGACCCGCTCACAGCGAAACCCGCTTCATCCCCTCGGGCGGCGGACCACCGACGGGCTACTGGGGCTTGCTCGCGCTCGGGCTGACCCGCTCGCCGGTCCTGTTGTTGTTGGTGGGCATCGGCCTGCTGATGCCACCGGCCATCTACGGTTGGCTGAAGGAAGGGTCCGTGACCTATGACATCAGCAGCCAATTGGCGTCGTCGTCCGAGAGCCGCCGCGGCTTTCGCCTGCTGGACGAACACTTCGGCATCGGCGAGGTGAACCCCACCACCGTGTTGCTGCTCCGTGAGACGCCGGTCAGCAAACAGCAGCTCGGCGACGACGCCAAGCGGATGGTCAGAGAGCTGTATGCGATCGATGGCGTGCAGGCGGTACGGTATTCCGACGACCCGCTCGGCGACTTTCCGCCCGACCGTACGATGGGCTTGTTCAGCAAGGATGCGTGGAAACGGCGGGCGCTCAAAAGTCATCAGCTGTCGAGGGACTATTTCTTTTCCGAAACGCCATCCCATGCCGGTCGACTGATCCGCTTGGATGTGGTGATGGAAGGGAACCCCTTCGAGCTGCAAACGGCGCGACGGGTGGAGGGGCTCGACAGCTGGCTGCGTGCGGAAAGCCTGTTGGTCGATTCGCCGATCAGCGGCTCGAAAGTCTTGCTGGCCGGCACGACCCCCTCGATCATCGATCTGCGAAATGTGACCGCGGACGATCATCGCCGGATCAAGTTCGCGGTCGTGGTGGTCGTGTTTGCCGTGTTGGTGCTGGTGATCCGCCGCGTCGTGCTTTGCGGTTACCTGATGTTCACGGTGTTGCTCAGCTACTACGCGACGCTGGGGTTGACCATCCTGTTTTTTCGGACCCTGCTCGGCGAAGACTACCTGGGACTGGACTGGAAATTGCCGCTGTTCTTGTTCGTCATCCTGGTCGCGGTCGGCCAGGACTACAACGTTTATCTGGTGACGCGGATTGTCGAGGAACAGAATCTCGGGCCCGGGTGGCTGTCCGCCCTCCGCCGCGCGGTGGCGAGGACCGGCGGCATCATCACCGCCTGTGGCCTGGTGATGGCGGGCACGTTCTTCAGCATGACCGCGTCGGCCTGGTTTCCCCCAATTCGGGCCTGGCTGACCGGCAGCCCGCCGACCACGGAGGGAACATTGCGAGGGATCGTCGAGCTCGGCTTTGCCCTCGGCCTGGGCGTGCTGCTGGACACGTTCTACGTCCGCACGCTGCTGGTCCCGTCGTTCGTCGCCGCGACCGAGCGGTGGCGGACCCGCAGCCGGGGATCGGAGCCTTAAGGCGGTGTGGTAATAAAGTGTCCGGTACCTTTTGTGCGGAGCACCCGAAGGGCGAGTTCCCCGCAAAAGGTACCGGACACTTTTTTGCCGCTCATGGCTGAGGGCCCGCGGACAACCGGATGCGGACAATATCCCTGTCGCGTAAATCGGGCCGGGACGCTAAGTTCATCCGGTACCCTAACGTTCTGTCCAGACGCTGAGTCGAGTGTAGATGAGCACCCTTACGGAACAGGCGACCACCACGGCCGCCCAGTCGTTGCGAGACGATCCGCGGATCGCGCAAGCCAAAGCCTTGATCCTGCAAACCGTCGCCGAGCATGCCGCGCGGTTGGACGGCGTCCGCCCCCCGCGCCCCGAACTCGCGGACCACTACCAGCAACTGCTCAGCGAAGCGGCCGCGGCCCGCGGTGCCCCCTTGTTTTGGCCCTATCTCGCCGCCGGCTTGGGGCACGGACCCTACGTCGAATTGGCGGACGGCAGCGTGAAGCTCGATTTTATCGGCGGGATCGGCGTTTATGGCTGCGGCCACAGCCACCCCGGGACGATCGAAGCGGCGCTCGGCGCGGCGATCGATGACGTCCCGATGCAAGGGAATCTGCAGTTGCACCCTCCCAGCGTGCGCGTCGCCCAACGCTTGATCGAGCTGGCCGCTTGCGAGCAGGCACCGCTGAAGCACTGCATGCTCAGCACCAGCGGCGCGATGGCCAACGAGAACGCCCTCAAGCTCGCCTTTCACAAAGCCGCCCCCGCCGACCGCGTGCTCGCCTTCGACAACGCCTTCGCCGGCCGTTCGATCGCCCTGGCCGCGATCACCGACCGGCCCAGCTATCGCAAGGGTATACCAATCGCGTTGTCGGTCGATTATCTGCCTTGCCTCGACATCAACCATCCGGAACGGTCGACCCGCTGGGCCGTCGACGAGCTGAAGCGGTTGCTCGCGCGGTACCCGGGCAAGCACGCCGCCTTCTGGGCCGAACTGATCGCCGGTGAAGGGGGCTATTATCCCGGCAGTCATGATTTCTTCGCCGCGCTCTGCCGCCCGATTCGCGAAGCCGGGATCCCGATCATCTTCGACGAAGTCCAATCGTTCTCGCGGACCAGCCGACCGTTCGCGTTCCAACACTTCAAGCTGCAAGAGTTCGCGGACATCGTGACCCTGGGTAAGATCACGCAAGTCTGCGCGACGCTGTACCGGGAATCGTTCAAACCCACCGCGCCGATCCTGAGCCAGACCTTCACCGGGGCGACCAGTTCGATGGCGATCGCGCTGTCGACACTTGACGCGCTGCAGGCCTCGAACTGCTTCGGCGACGACGGCCAAAACATGCGTCGGCACCGCCATTTCGCCGCCGGCTTGGAACGGCTCGTGCATCGTCACCCCGGCAAGATCGCCGGCCCGTTCGGCGAAGCGATGATGATCGCGTTCACACCGGGCAGCGGCAGCGGCGAAGACGCCAAGTGGCTGATGGACCTGATGTTCGCCGAAGGCCTGCTGGGGTTTGTCTGCGGCAGCAACCCGACGCGGCTGCGGTTCCTTCCACCGCCGGCGATCACGACCGAGCGGCACATCGACGCGGCATTGGAATTGCTCGACCAGGCGTTGGCCAAGTTCGTCCCGACAGCTTGAACCGAGCCCCTGGCCGGTGCCCGCTGAAACATTCAGTTGGTCCGCGGTGCATCAAACCGCGGCCGAGGGTCACTCCGCCAGCGAACACCGGATCAATTCGTTGTCGCTGCGGACGAAAATCGATCGCTCGGCATAGGCCGGCGGTGCCCACACGACCCCCGGCCCGCGCGGCAACTGCACCTTGGTCGGCGCGATCACCTGGGCACGGCTGAGCACCTTGGCGCCTTGAGGTGACAACTCGGTGATCAGCAGTTCGCCCTGCTCGTTCAGCATCCAGACGCGACTTTCATGCTGGACCATGTGAATCGTCGCCCAGCGGTTGCGACGAACCAGCGACAGATCCTCCCAAATCCGGTCGCCCGTGGCGGCATCCAAACAGCGAAACTCGCCATAGCTATCGACGCCGTAAACATGGTCGCCGATGAACAGCGGATTGCTGATGATCGACTGCAGCGCATCGGTATCCTGTTCGTTCTTGCCGACCCGCTGCCACAGCAATTCGTGGCTCAGCTTGTCCTGGGGCGTACGGAGCATGACGGAGCCGTCGTAGAACGAGGACACGAACAGCCGGTCTCCGGACACGACAGGCGTGGCGATCCCGATCGGCATCTTGCTGGCGGGGAACGGAAAGCCCCACAGGACCTTGCCCGACAACGGGTCCAAACCGCTGATGCTGTCTCCGGTCCAGCAGACCAGCACGTCGCGATCGGCTTGCCGGATCACGATCGGGGTCGAATAAGCGGCACGGTCTGTGAGCGCCTGCCAAACTTCGTTGCCGGTCAGCTTGTCGAACGCGACGATGCAGGCGCCGTTCTTGCCACCGACCTGCTGGATGACCAGATTTTGATGAACCAACGGCGCCGCGGCGATCCCCCAAATCGGCATCGCGATGTCGTAATCGGCGTTCAGATCTCGCTTCCAAATCAGTTCCCCATCGGCGGCTGACAGGCAGTGAAAATGCCCCATCGCGCCGACCGCGTAGGCACGATCGCCATCGACCGTGACGGACGCCCGCGGACCGGCCCGATATTGGATTGTGTAAGGCGCGTCGTAGGCATAAGTCCACAACGGCTTGCCCTTCTCGACGTCGAAACAGAGCACCCGCTCTTGGTCCCCATCACCCGTTTGCAATTCGGCGGAAACCCGGTCGGTGACGAACACGCGGCCGTCGGCAACGGTCGGGCCGCTGTAACCCGAGGCGACTTCGGCGGTCCAGACTCGCGGCAATTTGCCTTCCGGCAGTTGCTCGACAATCCCCTGCTCGCGCCACACGGCATCCCGCTGCGGCCCACGCCACTGCGGCCAGTCATCCCCCAGCGCCAGCGTCGCTAAACCGAGGATCGATGCGAACGATGCGATGAAAAATCGGAATGACTGCATGGCGAGTCCCTCACGGGTGACGGAAAGTGAGCGAACGCCGGGACTTGCGCATCCCCAGCCGTTCGCCGCGGCGGGTGAAGTGTATCAGATCCGCTCCTCGACCGTGCCGGCGCTTCGCAGCGGCGGCCGCCCGCCCAACAGCGCCAGCGGCCGTCCGCCCAACAACGCCGGGAGCAACGTCAGGTTGGTCGCAGTCCCCGCCACCAGCGCGGCGGCGGTCAGGATGCCGAACGTCGCCGTGGGGATGAACTCGCTGAACGCCAACACGCTGAAGCCGACGACCAACGCCAGCGTCGCCATCAACAGCGGCAAACCGATCTGCTTCTGCGCATAGATCATCGCGTGATAAGGGCTCCGTCCGCGGGCCAACTTGCGGCGGTAACTCGACAAGAAATGGACCGAACCGTCGATCGACAAGCCGATCGAGACCGCCGCGATCATCGCTGCCCCCATGTTCATCTTGATGTCGCTGAGCCCCAGGATCGCCAGGACCCCCAGCACCGGCAGGACGTTCGGCAGCAGGGCGATCAGCGCCAGCACCACCGAACGGGTTGCCAGCAACAGCAACATCCAGACCAACACCGCCGACAGCATCAGGCACCGCCACTGATCGCCGATCAATTGCGACACCACACGGGCCAGCAGCACGTAATAGCCGGTCACCCGGCCCGGCCGCGGCGCGCTCTCGTCCGCAAAGCATGCCAACCACGGTTCCGATATCGTCTGGTCGGCAACGACCCGCTCGACCTCGGCGATCAACGCGATCTTGGTTTCGGCGGGGATGTGCTCGTGGCTGCGAAGCATGATCCGCAACTTGCGGCGGTCGTCGGGATTAAACCGCGACTCACTCGGGGCTTTTGCCTCAGCTTCATTCGCAGGCTCCGCCGGGTTCGCAGGCTCCGCCGTTGCCGCTTCGGGGCTTTCCTCGCCGCGCTCCGCTTCCTTAGCGCGAGGCACCAGCAGCGCGTCGGCGAAGGCCGGGATCGCCGAACGGACACCGGCCAAGCGGGCTTCGGGAGGGGCGAAACGGAGCAGCGTCACCTGGGCGGCGATTTCGTCGGCATCGGCCAAGCTAAGGACCTTGGTCAGCTTTTGCCCATCGACGTCGATCTCGCGGAGCTTGATCTCCAACTCGCGGACCTGCTTCATGTAGGCGGACGACAACCCCTCGGGTGCGTCGAGGACAACGTCCCAGACCCCCGCGCCGCTGAGTTCGCTTTCGACCATCTGATAAGCCGAGACCAATGGGCTGTCGTCACGGAAATTGCGGAGGAAACTCGACTCGATCTCCAGTTTACTGACACCCACCAGCGTCACTGCGCCCAACAGGCTGGCGATCCCGAGGGTCACGCCGCGATGCCGGACCACTGCCATCGCCACCAAGATCGCCCCTCGGCGGACGGATCGACCGCAGCGCGCGAGCGTCTGAGGCTCGAAGAACCGCCACCAGCTTTCCATCCGCGCGAATCGCGAAGCCCCGCCGCTGATCACTAGTGGGGCGAACAGCACCATCGCGACGAACACGGCCAGCGACGCGATCGCCATCATCCAGCCGAACTCGCGGACCGGCGCGATCCCCGACAGCGTTAACGAAATGAATCCCGCCGCGTCGGTCGCACAGGCCCAGAAGATCGGCGGCATCAGCCAGGCGAACGAACGGGCCGCGGCCGGCCTAGCGGCAAAACCGCGTTTGCGAAACGCCCGCATGCGGCTGCCCAAATGGATCACCGCCGTGACCGTGATCACCGTCACCAGCGCGGTCAGAATCGACGACACCAGCGACAACTCGAAATCGAGCCACCGCAGCGACGCGCGGGTGATCGTCACGGCCCACAGGATCACGATCGCCTGCA
>DITY01000058.1:4733-7024 GCA_002422955.1 Planctomycetaceae bacterium UBA6172 | reverse complement strand
CAACACCGGCTCGCCCACCAGCACCGCATCGCTGGCCTCCGAAGGCAACCGCTCGATCACCGCGTTCAACCCGCGGACCGCGTCGGCGAACCCCCGCTGATCGTCGGCCACGTCGAGCAGCGCGACGACCGACCCGAGCTTGCGATCCTCGGAGTGTGTGTAACCGGCGAACAAACGGTCAAAGGCCCGCGCGACACCGTCGCGACCGCGGAGCAGCGGCGGGGCTTCGCTGCCGGCTCGCGAGAACAGCCCGGCCGGTCGGACGATCCCGAGTACCTGGTTCAGTTCCGCGATCGACAGGACGCCACGAACCCCCGAAACCTCGGCAACTTCAGCGGCGATCGCCCCCGCCCGCGTGATCCCTGCCGGGGTGAACAATTCGGCGTCGCGGTAGACCAACATCACGACCGCGTTCCCCCCGAACGCTTCCCGCAACTCCTGGTAGGCGACCAAGGTCGGGTCGTCCGGCGCGAACATCTGATCGATCGTGCGATTCATCTCCAGCCGCGCCGCCGACGGCCAAGCGATGACTAGAATGAGCGTTCCCAGGATCGCCAGCGACCGCCGATACGCGACCATCCACCCTGCCGCGCGGGTCAAAAGCGAATCGGATGGTCCGTCAGCGGGGGGCGAAAAGGTCAAGCGAAAACCGCAGTCACTGTTACTCGTTAAGAACCGGCCGGGGCCGCAACCTTGCGTTTTTGGAAATCCGAGCCGCTGTTTGCCATCCTGGCCGCGACCGCACTGCTCCGCATCCTGGTGATCGTGCTCGGATGGCAAGGGCTCCGCGACGATCCCGACGCTTACGACCGCATCGCCCAGGCGATGGCCCGAACCGGAACTTTGGGAGTCGCCGCGGAAGACGGTTCGGTCGTCCCGACCGCATTCCGTCCGCCGCTCTATCCCGCGCTGCTCGCCATCATCCGCTCCGTGATGATAGCGGTCGACGACGAATTTTTGGACCCGGCGAGCCCTCGGGGCCAGATCGTCCTGCGACAGGTCGTCGCGGCGCTCCACCTGCTGCTCGGTTTGCTGACCGTGGCGGCGACCTACTTCACCGCCCGCCGTTGGTTGACCGCGCCCACCGCGCGGACGCCGCTCGCTGGCGCGTCGGATGCTCCGGCCGTTTCGGACGGTCCCCGAGCCCAACCGGCGGCGGTAGCGGCAGCGGCGCTCGCCGCGACGTTCGTCGCCATCGATCCGATCCTGTTGCAATCCTCGGTCCGACTGATGACCGAAACGCTCGCCACCGCCCTGGCGGCCGTCGCATTGTCGCTGTGGCCACGCCTGACCGACTCACTGGAAGTACCGACCGCAAACCCGCAGCGGACTGGTCGCACCCGGCAGTTGGCGTTCCAGGCCCTCTGGCTGGGCGTTGTCCTCGGTTTGGCCTACCTTTGTCGCCCGACGTTCATCGTCTGGTCGTTCCTGCTGGTCGCCTACCTGATCGGGTGGGCCGCGACCACCCGCCGGAGGTGTCAGGAAGCCACACCCTCGCCAGCACGGATCCTCGCCGCGGCCGGCGTGCTCGCATTGGTGGGTGGCACCTTCCTGGGCGGCTGGACGCTGCGCAACCTGCGCCAATTTGGGCATCCGATTTGGGCCACCAGTCACGGTGGTTACACGTTGCTGTTAGGAAACAACCCGCCTTTTTTCGACTATATCCGCGGCGGTCCGATCGGGGTGGCGTGGGATCCGAGCGAATTTTTTCAAGCTTGGCGAAGGCGTGAGCTTGCCGATCCGCGGCAGCGACCTTTCTGGACCGACGGCCCCGACTCCGCCGCCGCGATCGCCGCCAACCCCCGCTGGGCCGAAGAGCAACCACCCCCCTACGACGAAGTCGCCCAGGATCGCTTGGCCTACGAGACCGCCAAAGCGGCGATACGCGCCGACCTGCCTGGCTTCCTTAAGGCCTGCGTTTGGCGCTGGACGCGGCTGCTCGGACCGATGCCCCAGCAACCGACGCCGCAGGTACCGACTTCACCGACTACCGCAAACGCAGTGACTGCACCTGCCGCGCCGAGCACGTCGACGGGGAGCTTGCCGACACCCGCCATCGCGGTCGTGACGATCTACTATTCCGGCTTCACGCTGCTTGTGCTGGCCGGCATTTGGCGGATCGGTCGCCGCCTGTTCACGCCGCGCTACGCCGCCGCGATCGCGCTGCTGCTGTCGCTGTTCGCGGTCCACACCATCTACTGGAGCAACCTGCGGATGCGGGCACCCGCGGTCCCGGCACTGGCGATTTTCGCCGCCATCGGCCTCTGCCGCAGCCGCTTACCGGACGAGAC
>DITY01000058.1:0-4728 GCA_002422955.1 Planctomycetaceae bacterium UBA6172 | reverse complement strand
AGCAGGCGATTGAGGGCCAGCGACATCGAGGCGACGCTCCCCCTGAACACCGAACACAAGGCCTGCCCCCGACGAAGGTCCCCGACGCAAAGTCTGGGGCAACCCGCGAGCGGATAGGACCATGTTTTTTTGCCACGGGTTCGGGACCGATCAGTCCGCTTGAACGAAAGTGATGGATGCGTTTAGGATAGATTGCAGGATCGTGACATTCGATAACGTCGGATCGGGGCGGACGCTCCGTCGATCTTCGACTCAAACTTTACGGCGACGTTTCTGCCTATGCTCAGGAATTGGTCGAAATCCTTGATGAACTGGACTTGCGGAATGTCGTACTCGTCGGCCCTTCGATGGGCGGAATGTTCTCGATTTTGGCGACCTTAGCCGTGCCAGAACGTGTGGAAAGGCTAGTGACGTTAGGAGGTTCGGCGCGATGTCTCAGTGACGATGGCTACCGGGGTGGGTTTTCTCAACCGGCCCTGGTCACTTTTTTTGATGCGATACGCTTGGATGATTTGGCTTGGGCCAGCGGGTTCGCGAGACAGGCGATGAGCAACCCCGATCGGCCTGAGCTTGGGGACTCTGTCTTCACTTCCATGAAACAAGTTCGGCCAGACATCGCCCTGTCGGTATTACGGGTGGTGATGCAGGCCGACCTACGAGACCGGCTCGACGAGTTGAAACAGGCGGTGTCGTTGACTCAGACGAAAGGTGACATCGTGCCGATCGAAGCAGCGGTGTATCTGCACGGTTCGGTCGAAAACGGTGAGCCCGCCGTGATCGATGCGACAGGACAGCTCCCGCACATCAGCGCGGCGGCGGAGGTAATTGGGGCGATGAAGGTGTGGTTACGAAACGGCTCCGCGGCATGAAACTTGACTGGTGCGACGAATATCTCGGTTTCGTGGAGTCGATGTATCCTGTCAAGGCATTGACCGACTTCCTCGAGCTTTGCCGACGGACAGTCGACCTGCTCCGTGTACGAACGCATGCCGATTCGGGCATGCTAGTCCGGTATTGCGATGGATCGAAGATCAAGCCGATAGCGGCTTCGCCAGAGGTCGAACTTTCGACGCTCGTCACGACCGGAGTGGTCCGCCGGGCGATCGAATCCGGCGCCGTCGCCGAAGAGACAGTCGGCCCCGAGGGAATCGCTGGCCCGCGAACGTTCGCGATTCCCGTGATTCTTGCCACTGACCGTTGGGCGTTCGTCATTCGGTGCAGTCAGCCGGAACATGCTGACATCGCGTTTCGTGAGTTTCTGGCCAGGCTGCGGCCGGGCCTGGAAGAGGCCGTCCGCCTGGGGCTCATGATCGAGGCAGCGGCAAGGGCCAGGGCGAGATTCGACGCGGTTCTCGAAACTCTGCCGCTCTCGGTGATTTATCTCGAGGACACGGGTTCCGAAGTCTTGCTGAACCGAGCTGCCACGGAACTTCTCGGCCTATCGCCGGGCGAGAGACGGCCGCTGGAAGTTTCTCAGGCCATGGTTCGGCTGCGGGCTCAAGCTCAGAATGCGGACAGCATCGAAGCGACCGGAAGGGGCCTTTTCCGGGAGCCGAATCGCAAGGTCATCGATTGGGAATGGATATTCGGCGTCCCAACGGAGACGGTGCTGAACGTTTCGTCGATCCCGGTCGATGCAGGCCAGGAGCATGGCCGACTTTGGGTTTTCGAAGACGCGACTTTCCGCAACCAGGCGAAACAAGAGCTTTTGCAGCTCAATCAGTCACTGGGAGAATCGGAGAATCGTTTTCGGGCCATTTTCGAAAATGCGGGCATGGGCATCGTTCAGATCGATTCCGACGGACGGATGCTTGCCGCCAATCCCGCCTTCTGCGAAATGCTGGGGTACGATCGGGCAGAAATGCTGGAGCAGCACCTGGAGGAGCTGACGCATCCAGAAGACCTTACCACCGCGCGGACGATGGCCATCCGACTGCGCCGCGGCGAGGTGCCGACGGTCAGTTACGACATCCGCTATCTGCACCGGGGCGGGCAGAGCCTCTGGGCCAACGTCCGACATTCGCGGGTGAGCGATTCAGGCGAAAACGCCGGTTACGAACTCCTGTTGGTGAAGGACATCACGCTGCGAAAAACCGCGGTAGCGGCCCTGGCTGAACGGGAGTCCGTCTTACGTGAGTTGGGCGACAATCTCCCCGACGTGGCACTCTATCGCCTCGAAGCCGCTCGGTCCGGGAGTTGGCGATTCACTTACGTGAGCGCGGTTTTCGAAAAGCTGACCGGCGTTCCCGCCGCGGACGCGTTGCGAGATTCGATTTCCGTGGTCCACCGGGTCCATCCGGACGATCTGGCGTTCTTCGCGCAAGCGAACGAGAAGGCGATTCTTAATCGTGAGCCGTTCGACATCGAAATGCGAATCTGCCCGGAAGCGGGAGTGACTCGTTGGGTCCGTGTTCGCTCGGCACCGCTGCGGCAGGATTCGGGCGACTTCACGATCTGGAACGGGACCATCACGGACGTCACCGACACGAAAAAACTCGAAAACGATCTGAGGGTGAGTCAGGAGAGATATCGCAGTGTGCAGGAGGAGCAGACCGAACTGGTCAGCCGAGTTAAGCCTGACGCTACTTTTACGTTCGTCAGCACTAATTTCTGCCGATTTTTCGGCGTTTCGGCCGAGGAACTGGTGGGGCATCGCCGGCACCCGGTCTACCCAGAGGACATGGAGAAGGTCGTCGCAGGGCTTGCCCGGCTCAGCCCCGAGATCTCGGTAGTTACGATCAACAAACGCGTCTTCGATGGCCAAGGACGTGTGCGACACATGGAGTTCGTGAATCGCGGATTTTTCGACACGGCCGGGCGGCTCGTGGAAATTCAATCCGTAGGCCGTGACGTGACCGAGCGCATCGAAGCCGAGCGGCGGCAGCGTGAGGCGAGCGAGATCATGCGTCTGGCGATCGAGGCTGCCGACATCGGAACGTGGACCTGGAACTTAGACGAGGATTCGATCGTCCTGGATGATCGGCTGAATCAGTGGTTCGAAGTTCCGGAGGGAGTCCGGGGCCTCGGTGTCGATCTCGCCTTCTTGAAATCGAGGCTCCATCCGGAGGACGCCGCAAGATTCGAGGCCACCATGGCGGTTTCGCGATCGCACGGCACGCCGATTCTGCAGGAGTTTCGTGCGATCGCCAGCGACGGCGCTCCCCGCGTCATCGAAGTCAGGGCCGCCGTCGACCGGAATCCATCGGGGATGCCGGTACGGATGATCGGGATCCAACGAGACATCACGGAGCAAAGGCTGCTGGACCAGGAACTGCGCGACGCCAGGATCGCGGCGGAACTGGCCAATCAGGCCAAAAGCGAGTTTCTGGCAAACATGAGTCACGAGATTCGCACCCCCGCGGCGGCCGTGATCGGATACACCGACATGCTGCTGGATCCGACGTTTCCGCCCGACGAATGGGGTGAGACGATCAAGTCGATCCGCCGCAACGGGCAACACTTACTCTCCATCCTCAACGACATTCTCGATCTTTCGAAAGTCGAGTCTGGCAAACTCGAATTCGAGAAGATCCGTTATCCGTTGCCCGAACTGCTCCAGGAGTTGGACGAGCTGCTGGGCGTGCGTGCCAAAGATTGCAAAATCAACCTCAAGCTGACTCGAACCACCGCGGTGCCGCGGACGGTTCTGATCGATCCGACACGTTTGCGGCAAGTGCTCATCAACCTGATCGGCAACGCCCTGAAATTCAGCGAACCCGGAAGCGATGTCGTGATACGGCTCAGCGCCCATTCCGGGGCGACTCCAGGACAAGTCGAATTGAAAGTCGAGATCGAGGACAAGGGTATCGGCATGAGCCCAGATCAGCTTGCTCGCCTTTTTCAGCCGTTTCAGCAGGCAGACAGCTCGACTTCGCGAAAGTATGGTGGAACGGGTCTGGGACTGCAGATTTCCCGGCGGCTCATCGAATCCATGGGCGGTTCGATCGATGTGACCAGCGAATTGGGCCAAGGCAGCCGTTTTACCTTGACGATTCCGGCGGAGATCACGGCCGATGACCGAAACGCCCCATGGATCGCGCCAGTTGACGGCGTTGCGCAAGGGGCCGCTGCAGCCGAATCGGCAGCAGCAACAACCGAGTACGCCGAGCCCCGCTCGCGAAGCGGCCAGGTGCTGGTGGTTGAGGACGGCGCGGACAATCGGCTGGTCATCCTGTTTTGGCTCAAGCGGCTCGGGATCACGGACGTGACCGTGGCGGTTGATGGTCTCAAGGCCCTCGAAGCCGTTCGCGATCATGGCGAATTCGACTTGATCCTGATGGACATGCAGATGCCTCAAATGGATGGCTACGAAGCCACTCGCCGCTTGCGGGCGAACGGTTACACCAGGCCGATCGTGGCCATTACCGCCCATTCTTTGAAGGAGGTAACCCAAAAGAGTCTCGACGCGGGTTGTAACGCATTCGTCACGAAGCCGGTCACAATTCAGCTACTCGGAGAAACGCTGAACAAGTTCATGGTTCCGACGTGACCGCAATCGGCTGCTTCACGAGGCGGCCATGGTGGATGCGACTGCTGTGTCAAAACTTCGGTCAGCGCGCCAATGCCGAGGATCGTGCGACTGGCAAGTTCTGGGAAAGTCGCTATCAAGCCGTTCGGTTGCTCGACGAAACCGCCCCGCTCGCTTGCCTAGCTTACGTCGATCTCAACCCGATCCGCGCCGGCCTTAGCGAGACGCTCGAAATGAGCGACCACACTTCGATCCAGCGA
>DITY01000278.1 GCA_002422955.1 Planctomycetaceae bacterium UBA6172 | reverse complement strand
CGGCGGCCAGTCTTAACCGCCCGCCCTACATGAGGCCGCGACGGTCGTCGACCGTCGCGGCTTTTTCTATTTTCCGGCCGCCATTCCGAACAATCGGAATGATCGTCGCCACGTCGCGATTTCGGACCGAATATTCGCTTGGGATATTCGAACATCCGAATCGGCAAGCTACGATTCTGCGAGCCGGCCCTTGAACTCTCGTTTGCGGCGTAGTCGCCATTCGGTCCCCTCTCGGAAAGCCATGGGCCAGTTTATTTTTGAAGTCGAAGAAGACCAACAACCGCTTCTGGCGCGGTCGCTGTGGCCATCGGCTTATCTTTCGGGGGTCGAAGGGGTCCCGTGGCATACGCTCGCGCGGCTCGAGGGGCGACGGCTGACCGTGCGACGGGATATCGACGATTCCGCCAAGCTGTTTTTGCCGGTTCCGATCGCGGGGCACGGGATTTCCTTACTGAGCACCTGTTCGCTGCGTCCCCGAGAGAACCCCTATCCGCTGTGGCTGGAGCTGGCCCGCGGATCGCTTTACAACGTCCGCAACCAGGCCGACCAGTGGGTACGCGCCGGAATGCGATTGCACGACGAGTTTCAGGAGATCCTGGAGCAGGCGACCTCGCGGTTCCTCGATGCCAGTGGGACGCATTCCGGATCGCGGCAGACGTCCGAATCGCTCGGGGCGATCGAGCTGCTCGAGACCGCCTCGCATCGGCTCAGCGACGAATACGCGACCCAAGCGATCGCCTATCGCAAGCAACGTGAAACCCGGTTGGGGACGCTGCTGGCCGCGGCTTTGCCGGCCGGTTGTGGCGTGCCCACCGCCCCGCAGGACTACGCAGCGACGTTCAACGCGTCAGCGGTGCGAATGGCCTGGGGGGACATCGAATCCGACCTCGGCCGTTTCGACTTCGACAGCACCGACGCCTCTGTCCGCTGGGCGGGCAGCCAGGGATTGCGGGTAATCGGTGGGCCGTTGGTCGATTTTCACGAAAAGATGCTGCCGCACTGGGTATACCTGCTCGAAGGCCAATTCCACCAACTGCTCGATTCCGTTGGCCGCTACGTCGAGAGCGTCGTCAAACGCTACAAGGGCCAGGTCCACATCTGGAATCCGGTGTCGGGGCTGAACACGCCCGGTCCGTTACGGTTGACCGAAGAGCAGGTGATGCAGCTGGCCTCGACCATCGTGCATACGATCCGTCGCCAGGACCCGCAGACGCCGGTGATCTTCAGTTTCGACCAACCGCAAGGCGAATACTTGGCCCATCAGCGGGATGGGATTTCGCCGATCCACTTGGCTGACAGCCTGGCCCGCTGCGGGTTGGGATTGGCCGGCGTCAGCCTCGAGGTGCGAATCGGCTACGCGGGCTGGGGGATGACCCCGCGCAGTTCGCTCGTGATCGGCCAGATGCTCGATCGCTGGGCGACGCTCGGCCTGCCGTTGATGCTGCAGCTGGCCGTCCCCTCCGACACATCCCACGACCCGCTGGCGGCCCGGCCTGGCGAGATTATCGCGGGCGATCCCGGAGACTCGGCCGAAACCCGGCAGATTGAGGTGGCTAGTGCGATCCTCCGCGTCGCCCTCGCCAAGCCCTACCTGCACGCCGTCGTCTGGGAAGGTTGGGATGACGCCCTGCCGCACACCCTGCCGCACGCGGGGCTGTACGACGCCGGCGGTCCGCGACCGCTGTTGCAATACTTCCGCCGCATTCGCGAAGAATTGCTGAACTGAAGCAACCGCCACGCCAGCCGCGATCGCCGCCACGACGCCAGCCGCGATCGTCCCCGCGACGTGGACGCCGCCCTCCCGAGTTCGGGCGGAACCAGCGCACTGGCCGACCCGCGACCGCCGTCTACCTGTTCGCGAGCGCGGTGTCTAAACTTTTCGCATGAGCACCCCCACCCCATCATCGCCGTCGACAACCCAGACGGACCAGTCCCGTCAGTTGTTGGTTACTAGCGCGCTGCCGTACGCCAACGGCCCGATCCATATCGGGCATTTGGTCGAGTACATTCAAACGGACATTTGGGTCCGGTTCCAGAAGCTGGTCGGCAACCGCTGCCTTTACATCTGTGCGGACGACACACACGGCACGGCGATCATGATCCGCGCCGGCAAGGAGGGGCGGAGCGAGGTCGATCTGATCACGCAGATGAGCCGTGCCCACCAAGCCGACTTTGCCGGGTTCGACATCGGATTCGACCATTACGGCAGCACGCACTGCGAAGAAAACCGGATGCTCTGCGGCGAGTTCTGGGCAGCGATGCGAACCGCCGGCTTGATCGTCGAGCGTGACGTGGCCCAGCTCTACGATCCCGAATCGAACACCTTCCTGTCGGACCGCTTCGTTCGTGGAACCTGCCCCAAGTGCGGCGCTCGCAACCAGCCCGGTGACAATTGCGGCTCGTGCGGCGCGACCTACTCGCCGACCGACCTGATCGACCCTCGGAGCACGCTCAGCGGCGCCGTGCCGATCCTTCGCGAAGCGCCTCACCTGTTCGTGCAACTGGAAAAACTGCACGCCTTTCTGGAAACCTGGATCGACCAGGGCGGCGCGTTGCAGAGCGAGACGGCCAATTACCTCAAGGGGCAATTCCTGGCCAACGAACTGCGGGATTGGGACATCAGCCGTCCGGCGCCGTACTTCGGGTTCGAAATTCCGGACGCCCCCGGCAATTACTGGTACGTTTGGTTCGACGCCCCCATCGGCTACATCGCCAGCACGTTGCAGTGGTGCAAGGCCAACGGCGGCAATCTCGATGATTGGTGGCGGAACCCCGATTGCGAAATCCACCATTTCATCGGCAAGGACATCACCTACTTTCACACGCTGTTCTGGCCAGGGATGCTGCACGCCGCCGGCTATCAGCTGCCGACCAAGGTCCATATCCATGGCTTCCTGAATGTCGGCGGCGAGAAGATGAGCAAGTCGACCGGCACGCTGGTGGCGGCGGAAACGTTCCTCAAGCACGCCGATCCGGGATTCCTGCGGTACTTCTACGCCAGCAAGCTCGGGGCCCGCGTCGAGGATCTCGATCTGGGGGCGGACGAGTTCGTCGACAAAATCAACAGTGACCTGATCGGCAAGGTCGTCAACTTGGCCAGCCGGGTTGGTAAGTTCGCCAGCCGCACCGGGTTGGCCGATACCTATCCGGACGACGGGGGGCTGTTCGCCTCGGCCGCGGCCGCGGGCGACGAGATCGCCGAGGCCTACGAAGCGTGTGAATATTCGCGGGCGATGCGAAGGATCATGGAATTGGCCGACGCCGCCAACCCGTTCGTCGAGCACGCCCGGCCTTGGGATTTGAACAAGGACCCCGCCCAGCTCGAGACGTTGCGCGACGTCTGTACCGTCGCCGCTAACCTGTTCCGCCAGCTGGCCATTTATCTCGCGCCGGTGTTGCCGAAGTTGGCCGAGCAGTGCGGCGACTGGCTCGGCGACCCGATTCGCAGCTGGGATCAAAGTCAGACGCCGCTACTGGGAAAACCCGTTCAACCGTTCGTTCGCATGATGGACCGCATTCAAGTCGAGGCCTTGCACCAGATGA
The DNA here is from genome assembly GCA_002422955.1 of Planctomycetaceae bacterium UBA6172. GTDB lineage: Bacteria > Planctomycetota > Planctomycetia > Pirellulales > Pirellulaceae > UBA6163. Next base: position 14,782 of record DITY01000278.1, on the reverse strand, counting down.
TGGAAGAAAGTCGTACCCCCGAACCGGCCACCGCCGATCCCGCCAGCCGCTGGAACGACAGCGATCAACCGCTGAAGGCCGAACCGCTGGCGGCGGAGATTTCGATCGACGAGTTCGCCAAGGTCGATCTGCGGATCGCGCGGATCATCGACGCGCAGCAGGTTCCCGAAGCGAACAAGTTGCTGAAGTTGACGCTGAGCCTCGGCGGCGAAGAACGGCGTCAGGTCTTCGCCGGGATTAAGGCGGCCTACGAGCCGGAACAGCTGATCGGCCGCTTGGTCGTGATCGTCGCCAACCTCACCCCCCGCAAGATGCGTTTCGGGCTGAGCGAAGGGATGGTCACCGCCGCCGGTCCGGGTGGCGCGGAGGTTTTTCTGCTGGGGGTCGACGAAGGGGGCCAGCCGGGCCAGCGCGTTCACTAGCGCCAGCGGGGTCACTGAGGCCCGTTGTGCGAGGCCCGGTTGTGCGATTGGCGTCAGATGCAGCTGGCACCCTTGCCCCCGATTTAACCCTACGGCGTCTTCACGCGGAGCCGTGTCACGTGGCCGCGGACCACGCCCAGGGCCTCGATTTCCTCCGCCACGGCGCGGGCCGAGCCCTCGGCCCCCTGGTGGCTCATGATCATCAGCGGCACCAAGTCGTCCTGCTGGTCCTCCAGCGTCTCGCCCCGTTCGTGCTGCAGCACCGAGGCGATCGACAGCTGGTGCTTGCCGAATACCCCCGTGATCGCGGCGAGTGTCCCGGGGTGATCTTTGGCGCGGAGGCGGAAGTAATAGCGGCCCGGCAGTTCGTCGCTGTTCCGCAGGCTGACCCGCGGCGGCGAGTTGGTCGAGAAGGGCTCCAGCGTCTCGAAGGTCAATCGCGTCCGGCCGACGGCGGTATCGATCAGATCGGCGACGACCGCCGAAGCGGTCGGCATCTGGCCGGCACCCAGGCCATGATAGAAGACCGGTCCGACCGCATCGCCGACGACCCTCACCGCGTTGAACGCGTCTTGCACTTCGGCCAGCGGCGTCCTCCGTTTGATCAACGTCGGCGAGACGCTGAGGTCAAGCTTGCCTTCCACCAGTCGGGCTTCCGCCAGCAGCTTGATGGCGTAACCGAGCTGGGCGGCGTAGCGCAGGTCCTCGACGTCGAGCGAATCGATCCCGACCCGGGGGATGTCGCGCCAATTGACCTGAGCCCCGAAGGCCAGGTGCGCCAGGATCGCCAATTTCTGCGCCGCGTCGCTGCCGTCGACGTCCATCGTCGGATCTTCCTCGGCATAACCCAACCGCTGGGCCTCGGCGACCGCTTCGGCGTAGGGCGTGCCGAAGCGGTCCATTTTGGTCAGGATAAAATTGCTGGTGCCGTTGAGAATCCCTTCCAGCGACAGGATGCCGTTGGCCGAGAGGCATTGCGAGATGTTGGTGACGATCGGGATCCCGCCGGCGACGGAGGCTTCAAAGGCGATCGTCCTTCCCAATTGCCGCGCCAGCGTGAACAGTTCCGGGCCATGCTCGGCGAGCAGCGCCTTGTTCGCGGTGACGACGTCCTTACCGGCTTCCAGCAACCGGATCATGATCGTCCGCGCCGGCTCCAAGCCGCCGACCAGGTGCGCCACGACCGCGATCTCGGGGTTGTTGTAAACCTCCTCGACGTCGTCGGTCAGGATGCCAGCGGGCAGATCGACGCCGCGGTGCTTGGCCAGATCGCGGACAACCGCCTTTTCCAGCCACAGCGTCCGGCCGGCATGTCGCGCGGTCCGGTCGCCGTGGTCCAGCAACAGCCGGGCGACGCCGCTGCCGACGTTTCCCAAGCCCACAATCGCCACTTTCGTCTTTTGCATCGATCCGCTTGCCATCTTCACCCCGCCGCTGGTTTGACTTTCCATCCGCCGGCGTCAGGTAACGACGAATGAGGTCTCATTGATACCGCGCCACGACCGGATTCGACCAGACGCCCGATCGGGTATGCTTTGCGGTTCGTTGACAGCCCCGCCTTCGTTGACAGCCCCGCCAGCGCCGATAGAATCCCTAGCGGTTGAAGGTTGTGATCGACGGATCGCACGCCCCACCGCCGCGCCCCGTGGATTATGAGGAACTTTCCGTTCGCCGGGATCATGCCACCGCCGGAATGGTTCGACCGAACGACGGAATGCGATCATGAAGTGCCAACATTGCGAGAAGCCAGCGACCTTCCACATCACCGAAGTGCTCGGCCCCGACGGCCCGCATGTGGTGCACCTGTGCGAAGAACACGCCCGGGCGATGTTGTCGAAGGAATCGGCGAGCCCGGTCGCTTCGATCGCGGGGGCCTTGGCGAAGCAGCTCAAACTCGGCGGCAAAGGGTCGCCGGAGACCGAGACGAAGGAATGCCCGGTTTGCGGCATCAGCTTCTTCGAGTTTCGTAACAGCGGCCGACTCGGCTGTCCTTACGATTACACGCACTTCGAAAAGGAGCTGGAACCGCTGCTGATCAATATCCACGACTCGTCCGTCCACCGTGGCAAGCAACCCCACCGGGCCGCGGTTTCGGCCGATTCGCAAGCCCGCCTGATCCGCTTGCGACGGGAAATGGAAGAAGCGATCGAGCGCGAGGATTACGAATTGGCCTCCAGCTTGCGCGACCAAATTCGCCAATTGGAGGATGCGGGCAAAAGCTGAATCGACTCACCGGCCAGAGGTCGTCGTCTAGCGATCAGCGGGCAATCGACGGCTACCGGCTAGCGATCGCCCGGCGTTTCATCGGCCTCACCTGTCCGTCCTCGGTCCCATCATTTCGGCCTCGCCTTCCCCGTGGGAATCCTTCCCCGTCCGGAACCGCAGGCCTTCCTCAACAGCGACGGCAGGAATGCCGCCAGCGGAGTTTATCCAGCGTGTTGCGAGATCAGTCATTCGAGGACCTGGCGGGCCGGTGCGGAGAATGGCTGCGCGGTACCGGCCCCGAGTCGGACATCGTGATCAGCACCCGCATTCGACTCGCTCGCAACCTCGCCGACTTCCCCTTCATCCGGCGCTGCTCCGACGAAGACCGGCTCAGCATCGAGCGGACCGTCCGGGCCCGGATGGATAAAATCGAGCAACTGGCGACCGTGCGTTACGTCGACGTCGAGGAATTGTCCGAAGTCGATCGCCAGTTTTTGGTCGAACGGCAGTTGATCAGCCGCGAACTGGCCGAGGCGGATGGGGCCCGCGCCGTCGCCGTCGATCCCGGCGAGCAGTTCTCGGTGATGATCAACGAGGAAGACCACCTGCGGATCCAGGTGATGCACAGCGGCCTCGATCTCGATTCGGCCTGGGCCCAGATCAACGAACTCGACGACCTGCTCGAGACCACCATCACCTACGCGTTTCACCCCAAGTATGGCTATCTGACCGCCTGTCCCACCAACGTCGGTACGGGGCTGCGGGTCAGCGTCATGATGCACTTGCCGGCATTGGTCGTCACGCAGCAGATCGACAAGGTGTTCCGCAGCCTGCAGAAAATCAGCGTCACCGTCCGTGGCCTGTATGGCGAAGGGTCGCAGTACACCGGCGACTTTTATCAGATCAGCAACCAGATTACCCTCGGCAAAACCGAAGCCGAATTGATGCAGCAGGTCGCCGAGGTCGTACCGCTGCTGATCGATTACGAACGCCGTGCCCGCCAGCACCTGGTCCAGAACACCGAGAAGGACCTGCACGACGACGTCAGCCGCGCGCTGGGCATCCTCCGTACCGCGAAGAAAATCAGCAGCGAGGAGACCATGCATTACCTTTCCAAGGTGCGGATGGGCGTTAATCTAGGGCTGATCGAAGGGGTTGAGGTGAATATCCTCAACAAGCTGTTCATCCACACCCAACCGGCCCACCTGCAAAAGCTCCGTGGTCGGCTGCTGGGTTCGTCGGATCGCAATATCGAACGCGCCAATTACCTCCAGCAACACTTGACCGGCCAGGGCAAACGGGAATCGGACCTGAATTGACCTCCACCGGATTCACGGGCCGCCTCGCTCATGTCCCATCCTGACTTTGCCCAGTTCCAATCGTTCGCCTCGCAATACGACTTCGTTCCGGTCTATCGGAAACTGATCGGCGATACCCTGACCCCCGTCGCCGCGATCGCGGCCCTCGATGACGGCGGGCCGCTGTGCCTGTTCGAAAGCGTGATCGGCGGCGAAAAGGTCGGCCGCTACAGCTTCCTGGCCGCCGATCCGATCAAGCGGGTTTACGCCGTTCGCAATCAGCTGACCGTGGTCGACGCCGATGGCGATTCGGTAACGCAGCATTCCGAAGATCCGCTGGCCGACCTCCGCGGGCACTTGCAGCACACGGTCGCCCCCAGCGACGCCTTGCCGCCCTTCATCGGTGGCGCGATCGGGTACGCCGGCTACGACGTGGTCCGCTACGTCGAGAAGTTGGAACATCCCCCTGCCGACGATCGGGGCCTGCCCGATCTCGATTTCTCGTTCTTCCATTCGCTCTGCATCTTCGACCACGTCAGCAAAACGGTGACGCTGGTGACGCTGGCCGCGGGCCGTGGCGTCGATCCGGCGACCAGCTTCGCGGCGGCGGAGGAAAGACTGGTGCGGATGTCGGAGCGACTGTCGCACCCGCCGCGATTCCAGCTGACGGAACTGCCGGAATCGGGCGGTGAATCGTCCGCCGCGCCGGAGCTATCGATCACCAGCAATTTCACCCGCGACACGTTCTGCGCCGCGGTCCGCAAGTGCGTCGGCTACATCCAGGCGGGCGACATCTTCCAGGTCGTACCGAGTCAGCGATTTTCGGTTCCGGTCGACGTCGAGCCGCTCGAGATTTACCGGACGCTGCGGGTCATCAACCCCAGCCCGTTCATGTTCTTCCTCCGCACCCCCGACGTGGTCCTGGTCGGCAGCTCGCCCGAAATCATGTGCCGCGTCGCCGATCGCGTCGTCACGGTCCGACCGCTGGCCGGGACCCGTCGCCGCGGCAAGACCGAAGCCCAGGATCGGCAACTAGAAAGAGAACTGCTCGCCGACCCCAAGGAACGGGCCGAACACGTGATGCTGGTCGACCTGGGACGCAACGACGTCGGTCGCGTCGCCAAGTTCGGCACGGTGGAACTGACCGAAGTGATGGTCGTCGAACGCTACAGCCACGTGATGCACATCAGCAGCGAAGTGCAGGGCGTGCTGCGGGACGACCTCGATGCCTTTGACGCGATCAAGGCGGCACTGCCGGCCGGGACCGTGTCGGGGGCTCCCAAGGTCCGCGCGATGGAGGTCATCGACGAGATCGAACCGCATCGCCGCGGGCCGTATGGCGGCGCGGTCGGCTACTTCGATTACCGCGGCAACATGGATACCTGCATCGCGCTGCGGACCATGGTGATCAAGGACGGGTTCGTCCACGTCCAGGCCGGTTGCGGCGTCGTCGCCGACAGCGACCCTGACAGCGAATACGAGGAGACCGTCAACAAGGCCCAGGCCTTGATCCAAGCCGTTCGCGTCACCGTCGAACGACTGCGTCTGGCCGGACCTCCGCGCTGGTCAACGCGAGTCAGCGATCAATCGCCCGGCGACGCGGCGTCGAGCTGAACGGGCTGCCGCCGCCGATCCCTCGGAATCCGCCGCCATGTCCGATCTCAAGAGCCCGACGCTGCTGTATCTCAAAGGTGGCCTGATGCTGGTCACCGGGTTGCTCGCGGCGGGACTGCTGCTGCTCGACCGACCGGACCTGCGTTCCGCCCTGCTGCTGGGGATCGCGATCTGGGGATTCTGCCGCGCCTACTACTTCGCCTTTTACGTCGTCGAACACTACATCGATCCCGGCTATCGCTATGCCGGGCTGACGTCGTTTGTACGCCATGCCCTGTCCCGGCGCTGGCGAAAGTGATCGATCGTAGCGAGTTTCCAGGACGAACCGCTGGAGGTTAGGAACCATTATCCTGCGGGCTGAGTTCGTCACGGGCGCAAGCAACGGAGCTTCTGTGTGAATCGGCATCTGGAAACGCATCGAACCGAGCGAATCGGCTGGCTCCGAGCCGCCGTCTTGGGCGCGAATGACGGGATCGTCTCGACCGCCAGTTTGCTGGTCGGCGTCGCGGCGGCGGATTCCTCGCACGCAAACGTCATGCTCGCCGGCGTCGCGGGCTTGGTGGCGGGCGCGATGTCCATGGCCGCCGGGGAGTATGTTTCGGTCAGCACCCAGGCCGATACCGAGACCGCGGACCTCGCCCGGGAACGCCTCGAATTGGCGACCAGTCCCGAATCGGAATTGGCGGAACTGACCGGGATTTATGTTCAGCGCGGGCTTGATCCTGCGCTGGCGCGGGAGGTCGCCGAGCAGTTGACGCGGCGCTATCCACTGGCGGCTCACTCGCGTGACGAACTCGGGATTTCGGAATCGCTATCGGCCCGTCCGGTCCAAGCCGCTTTGGCTTCGGCCGGGATGTTCGCGCTCGGGGCGGCGCTGCCGTTGGTCGCCGCGTTCCTCACGGCCATGGAGTGGATCGTCTCGGTCACTTCCGTTACCTCGCTCGGCTTCCTCGCCCTGCTCGGTGCCGCGTCGGCTTACGCCGGCGGTTCCCCGATCGGCAAAGCCGTCGCCCGCGTCGCCTTCTGGGGCGCGCTCGCCATGGCCGCGACCGCCGCGATCGGCAAGCTGTTCGGCGTCGCGGTCTGACGCCGAGCCCGTTCACTCGCCCCGCTCACGCGGCCACGCGTTCACGCCGCCGGTTCGTGCGGCTTCGTTTCGATCGGGTTCCGCCATTCGCTGATGTGCTGCATGACGACATAAAACAGCGGCACGAAGAAGATCGCCAGCAGCGTCGAGGTGAGCATCCCGCCGACGACCGCCGTGCCGAGCGATTGCTGGCTCACCGCCCCCGCGCCATTCGCCTTGATCAACGGCACCATCCCTAAGATGAACGCGAACGACGTCATGATGATCGGCCGGAAACGCATCCGCGAAGCCTCGGTCGCCGCGGCGAGAATGCTCCGTCCCTCCAGCCGCAATTCGCGAGCGAACTCGACGATCAAGATCGCATTCTTGCTCGAAAGCGCGATGATCAGAACCGTCCCGATCTGGGTGTAGACGTTGTTGTCCATCCCGCGATAGGCGACGGCAGCGACCACGCCGAGCATTCCGATCGGGACCACCAGAATCACCGCCAGCGGCAGCACCCAGCTGTTGTACTGCGCCGCCAACACCAGGTAGACCAACAGGATCGCCATCGCGAAAACGAAGATCGCTTGACCGCCGACGATCTTTTCCTGGAACGCCATGCCGGTCCAGTCGTAGCCCATTGTGTTGGGCAAGACCTCCTCCGCGACCTGCTCCATCGCCGCGATCGCTTCCCCCGAACTTCGCCCCGGTGCCGCGCCGCCGATGACCGACGCCGTCGGGTAGAGGTTGTAGCGATTGATGACCTGCGGACCGAATGCCTCCTCGATCGTCAACACCGAACCGATCGGGATCATCTTGCCGTTCTGATTGCGGACGCGGAGCTTGTAGATGTCCTCGACCGAATTGCGGAACTCCGGCTCCGCCTGCAGCCGCACCTGATAGGTTCGGCCGAACTTGTTGAAGTCGTTCGCATAGAAGGAGCCGAGGTTGGCCTGCAGCGTGCTGAAGACGTCGTTCAAGTTGAGGTCCAGCGTCTGCGCCTTGATCCGATCGACATTGGCGAACAGCTGCGGAACCCCGGCCCGAAACGTCGACTGCGTCCGCCCCAGTTCCGGACGTTTCGCGGCCGCACTGAGAATTTCCTGCAGGTTGCGGTACAGCTCGTCGCGGCCGACGCCCGCCCGGTCCTCGAGCTGCAGCTGGAAGCCGCCGGCTTGACCCAATCCACGAATCGCCGGCGGCACGATCGGGAAAATGACCGCCTCGTCGATCGCGCCCAACTTAGCCGCCAAGCGGGCGACGATCGCATCCTGCTTCTGGTCTGGCTCCAGACGTTCGCTCCAGTCCTTGAAGACGGCAAACGCGGTGGCCGAGTTGGGGGCGTTCACGCCGTCCAAAATCGAGAGCCCACCGAGGAGCAGCCAGTTGTCGATCGCCGGCTCGGCACCGAATATCTCGTCGACCTTCTGGACCACGGCGCGAGTCCGGTCCTGAGACGCCCCGTCCGGCAACTGCACGCTGACGATGATGTAGCCTTGGTCCTCGGTCGGCAGGAATCCGGTCGGCAAGGACAGATACCACCAAGCCGTGCCGGCAACCATCCCGACGAACAACAACATTCCCAACACGCCCGCTCGCAGAAACCCGCGGAGTGACCACATGTAAGCCCGTTCGACCCAGTCATAAACACGGTTGAATCCGCGGACATAGAAGTTTCGCTTTTCCGGCAACGGTCGCAGGTAGGTGGCGCACTGCACCGGCTTGAGCGTCAAGGCGTTGATGGCGCTGAGCACCGCGGTCGCGGCGATGGTCAACGCGAATTGGCGGTACAGTTGCCCGGTGATCCCGCCCAAGAAGGCGGCGGGCAAGAACACGGCTACAAGGACCAAGGTGATGCTGATCACCGGTCCCGTCATCTCCTCCATCGCCTTGATCGAGGCCTCCCGCGGTTTGAGTCCCCGCTCGATGTGGTGCGCCGCGTTCTCNNCGAAGGCGCCGATGATCGTCACCGGTACTGTCGTCGCGGGGACCAACACCGCACGCCAGTCATGCAAGAAAACGAGGATCACCAGCAGCACCAACGCCCCGGCTTCCAACAGCGTCGTTTGAACGCTCCAGATCCCGGCCTCGACGAACTTCGTCGTATCGAAGGGGATGCTGTACTCCAAATCGGCTGGAAACTCGCGGCTCAAGCGCTCCATCGCCGCGCGGACGTTGGCGGCGACCTGCAACGCGTTGGCCCCCGGCAACTGAAAGATCAGGATGCTGACGGCGGGCATGCCCGAACGGATACTGAACGAATCGTACGACTGGCTGCCCAGTTCGACCCGTGCGATATCGCGGAGGTAGGTAACGCGGCCCTCTTGTTTCTTGACGACGATCGCCTCGAACTGCTCCGGATCGCTCAGCCGCCCCAGCGCCGTCACGGGAAATTGCAAGTTCTGGCCTGCCGGAGCCGGCGATTGGCCGATCTGTCCGGCCGCGACCTGCACGTTCTGATCACGCAGCGCCGCGATCACATCCGGGGTCGTCAAGTTCCGCGCGCTGAGCCGTTCGGGATCGAGCCAGATCCGCATGCTGTAGTTCGCGCCGCCGCGGATATCGACCCCACCCACGCCAGGCACTCGGCTCAGTTCATCGCGCAGCCGCAGCGTCCCGAAGTTGGCCATGAACAGGCTGTCAAAACTCTTGTCGGGTGACACCAGCGAGACGACCAACACGATGTCGGTCGATTGCTTCTGGACCGAGATCCCCTGCCGGCGGACCTCTTCGGGCAACAGCGGTTCGGCGATCGAGACGCGGTTCTGAACCAACACCTGGGCCGTGTCGAGGTCGACGCCGATGTCGAAGGTGATCGTCAACGAGTAGGAACCGTCGGCGGAACAATTCGAGGACATGTACATCATCCCCTCGACGCCGTTCACTTGTTGCTCGATCGGCGCGGCGACCGTCTCGGCGACCACTCGCGCGTTCGCCCCCGGGTACGAAGTCGTCACTTGCACCGTCGGCGGCGTGATCTTCGGATACTGTTCGACCGGCAGGTTGTACGCGGCCACGACGCCCAACAGCACCATCAGGATGGCGATGACGTTGGCGAAGACCGGTCGATCGATGAAGAATTTCGAAAGCATGAAGACACGCAGGGAAGTCGGGCGGCTCGGCCCGCGGTCGGACTGTCCGGAAGGGTTAGGCGGGAAGTTGGTCAGAACGGTTGCGGGGTCAGGAGTCGATTGTGCGAAGCACCCGAAGGGCCGTTCCGGCAAGGGACTCCGGCCCCCCTAACCCAACTAGTTGTCGTTGACGCGGCACTAGGTCGATCCGCCGCTGGGACTAGCCGGAGGGGCGGCGCGTTTGGCCTGCTCGACCGCCTCATCCGCCGCGGAAATCGGAACCACCTTGCTGCCGGGACGCGTCTTCTGAATGCCGCTGACGATCACGCGGTCGTCCTTGGCCAACCCCTCGCTGACGGTCAGGAAACCCTGGACCGCGGAGTTCTGCTCGACTTTGACCGACCGCTGTTCGACCGTGTCGTCCTCCTTGACGACCAGCACATAGCGTCCACGCTGGTCCGCCGCCAACGCGGTCTCGGGCACCAGCAGCCGCGGTTGTGGCGGGCCGACGGACACCTGGATGCGACAGAACTGTCCAGGGATCAGGCCGCGGTCCGGGTTCTGCAACGTCCCACGCAGAAACGCGGTCCCGGTCTCCGACACGACGCGGTTATCGCGGAAGCTGATCTCACCGACGTGGGGGTAACCTTCTTCGCCTTCGAGACCGACCGCCAGCTTCGCCCCCAACAGCGACCATTCGCCTCCCGATTCGCTCGCCGCGGTTTCGAACCGCAGCAAGTCGCGTTCGGGAACATCAAGGTGAACATGGATCGGGTCCATCTTCACGATCGTCGTCAGCAGCGTCGGTTCGTTGTAACCGACGAGGTTGCCGACCGTGATCAACGTCCGGCCGACACGGCCCGCGATCGGCGCGACGATCTTCGTGTAACTTAAGTCGAGCTCCGCTTGCCGCAGCGTGGCCTCGGCCTTGGCCAAATCCGCGATCGCCAGCGCGACGTCATTCTTTCTGGCGTCGAGGGCCTCGAGCGAGCCCGCGTTCTGGCGGTACAGTTCCTCTTGCCGTTTCTGTTCGGACTCGGCAAACCGTCGCTGCTGCTCCAACCGCTGGATCTCAGCCCGTTTCTCGTCGACCACCGCCTGGTACTCCGAGGGATCGAGTTCATACAACAGGTCACCGACCTGCACCTCGGCCCCCTCTTCGAACAGCACCTTATCGAGGGTGCCGCGGACACGGGCGCGGATCGACACCGTTTCGACGGCTTCCAGATTCCCGGTGTACTCACGCGTTTCCGTCAGCGACTCTTCGCGCGGCAACTCGAACACCGCTTTAGCCGGAGGCGGGGCGGCGGGCGGCCCCACCGGCTCGCCGGGACCGCAGCCCACCAATAAGCCGGCCACGGAAAGGCTTAACAGCAATCGCCGCAGCGACCGCGTCGACACGTTCAGACGGGCTCCGCCGCGGTCGGATGGGGATTCGTTCATCATTGATTCAATCGTTCGTTTCGTTCTCGGTCCGTCAGGATGCCGAAAAACACCAGGTCAACAATGTCATCCGCCTGCTCACGCAACCTTTTGGGCCGGCCGGACAAATGGTTCGTAAACATCGTCCCGTAGACCAGATCGCTGATCATGGTCGGGATCTTCTCGCCACCGATATCGCGGACTCGGCCCGCCTCGATCAAGGCTTCGAACAGCCGTTGCCAGCGTTCGAAATTGCGTTCGCGATGTTCGATGTAGCTCGGCTTTTTGCGGTCGCGGAACAGGGCCCGCTCCAGGATCAAGATCTCCGCCAAGTCGGGGTGTTCGTCGAAAAACCCGAGAAACGTTTCGATCGCCACGGCGATTTGCGTCAGCGGATCCTCGTGAGCGGCGATCGTCGCTTCCAAGCATTCCTGCAACCGCGTCATCGCGCGATCGGCCGAGGCGAGGAACAGTTCGCGTTTGCTCGGGAAGTAGCGGTACACGGTCCCTTTGCCGACGCCGACCTGATCCGCCAACGCCTGCGTGTCGGTATCGTTGTAGCCATGCCGGGCGAACAATGTCGCCGCCACGTCGAGGATTTCGCGTCGCCGGCGTTGCCACAAATCTTCGTCCACCGGCCGACCGCGGTTGCTTTTGATTGCGTTCATCCGATCTGCGCCGCTCCCCGACTTGGTATCACCAACCACATTTTTGACGGACCAGTCAGTCCACATTTTATCTACCCGCCGCGGGAAATCAAGACGGACCGGTCAGTCCGATAAATGAATCACACCGTCAGCCAGTTTTCACATTCCGATCGACTTAAGCCGTTTCGACAGCCCTGCCGGCCTCGTTGGTTTGGCCTCGTCACAGTCCNNCCCCGTGCCTTTCCGGATCGCGCGTTCCCCATCGCCCTACCAGTTTGGCCAGCCCCGCTGGCCGCCTTCGTCGCGTAGCGACCGCATGAAGGTTGCCGGGTGTTTCAACAGCCGGAATTGTTCCCCAAAAGTGGGATCACCGTCGCGGAGCGACAGGATGCCCGCGCATCGGCGGTTAGCAACCATAGCACCCCGCCGCCACTCGAATTACCGCATGACCCGCGGCCAGTCGCGCCCTATACCCGCTGGAACCCAGTCGGTCCTTCCCCAGAAAGCGCTGCTGCAACCCGGTGTTCCAAGCCTGCCCTCGGGGGTTGTAAGTCCATGGTTCCAGCGGTCACCTTCTCAACACTGACCGCCGTCGAGGAAAGGCCTGTGAAGACACGGAAATCCTCCGCCGGTTGCCTGGGTCGCGATTCTCAATCGCGCGCCAAGTCGTCCCACATCAATTCGCACTCACCCGACGGGTTACCCGAGTTACCCGACATCGCGGCAGACCCAGACCACTAAGCGGCTTAGCGTGACCACCGCCCCGGCAACCTCGCGAGCCTGTGGAATAGACGCCCCGCTTTATTTTGCACTGGCCGAGGATAAGTGCTATCCTCGACCGAGGATGAGAGCCCCACAACGTCCTTATCCCTGCCCCCCTGGGATAAGAATATCATTCGTCGATCATAAACTTATTGAAATCCCCAAGGAATCGCGTTCCGTGACCGTTCGGGAAGTCCTGCGTATAATCGAAGAAGATGGTTGGATTATGGTTTCTCAGAAGGGCAGTCATCGTCAATACAAACACCCGACCAAAACGGGACGGGTTACTGTTGCGGGACATCCGGAGGACGACTTGGCTCCCGGCACAATTAACAGCATTCTGAGGCAAGCTGGATTGAAGGATTAAAGTAATGACACCCAAGTATTTGATCGTCATCGAAAAGACGCCGAACAACCTGTCTGCATTTTCGCCAGATTTGCCGGGCTGCGTTGCAACGGGTGCTACGAAGGACGAGGTCGAAGATCGTATGCGTGAAGCGATCCGCATGCATATTGCTGGAATGCGCGAAGATGGCTTGGCGATTCCGGAACCTTCATCGGTCGCAGAGTACATCGAAGCGTAACAATCACCGCCAAATATCGACGAACAAGCGATTGCAGCCAATCGCCCTCGGTCGCGCGTTTTGACTTGCGTAGATCCACTTGCTCGAACTGGCTGAATCGAGGCGTTCTGCCATGGGTATCGTGGCGTTTGTCGAAACTTTCGTGTTCGGCTAACATGAATTCAACAACAAGGAGACTTCCGTGGCTGATTCACTATTGCCTGTGCGTGACACATTAACAGAGATTGCGCGAATACTTCCGACAGACGCTTCATTGGAAGACGTCCAGTATCACCTCTATGTACGACAGCAGATTGAAGCTGGACTAGCGGACGAGGAAGCAGGGAGACTTATCGACACAGACGAAATGCGGAAACGTCTTGCCGCACACAAACGTGCGAGAGAAAATCGCGGCCAATGAACCTTCGATGGACTGAAAGGGCATCTGCTGATGCTCTGGGTATCTTCGATTACATCGCGGATCAATCTCCGGCGTACGCGGGCTCCGTATATGAACGAATTCTCGAACGTCCTTTGCAACTGTCCGTTCATCCCAGGTCTGGGTCCGTTGTGCCCGAACTGGGACGCGACGATATTCGTGAACTCTTTGTCTATTCGTTTCGTGTAATCTATCGAATCGCTGGAGACGAGATCCGTGTATTAACTGTCATCCATGGCAGCCGAAAACTGATTCCTGAGATGCTCGGAGAGGCAGAGCCATGAAATGCACGGGAGGACGGGTGGTCCGTTTTCTCGTCTGCTTGCAAGTCGTTCGCCCGTAATTGCTCAATAACCCATCGGTCCCGGGAGATTGCACTCTGGTTGGGTTCTTGTTTGTTGGCAGGCGTTTCGCTCGAGTGGCCCCGTCGAGGTTAGCCCGGTTCGATCGCGATCCCGCCGGGCCGGGATGCAGCGGACTGACGCATCAATGCCGACAGTTGCGGAATCTTCTGCGACCCGCTCAGCCGGTCCTGCAAGAAGGCGCCAAAGCTGACGCCCAATTTCCGGCAGGTCTTCTTCAGGCTCATGAACGTGTCGCGGCAGCGAAGTCCCGCGTCGCTCGGCTCCTTCGGAAGGTGTCACCCACCTTGGGCTTGCGTCGGCCCAGGCGGGTTGATGAAGGGCTCCTTCGGAAGGTGTCACCCACCTTGGGCTTGCGTCGGCCCAGGCGGGTTGATGAAGGGGCGAAATTCCCCTCCTGACCTGCCGTGCTGGGCTCTGCCTTGGCCGTCGCGAGAGGGGGAAAGGGCTCCTTCGGAAGGTGTCACCCACCTTGGGCTTGCGTCGGCCCAGGCGGGTTGATGAAGGGGCGAAATTCCCCTCCTGACCTGCCGTGCTGGGCTCTGCCTTGGCCGTCGCGAGAGGGGGAAAGCGCCAAGGCACCCTGATGCCCGCCCGGGCAAGTTCAAGGATGAATGCGACACGAGAATGCCACTGATATTGAAAAGTGGGGCGTCGTCGCCACCGGGGTAGACCGTGCTGACCAGGGCGACACGATCACCATCGATGACCAAGCCGAGTTGCTGAGCCGGGATCGCCGCCGCCGCTTCGCTTGGGCTTCGCTCAGGTCCGCGTGCGACGCGGAGTGCTTGGCGTGGTGGCGTGAGTGCGAACCTGCGGGATGATGCTTGTCGCGGTTGGGTGGAGACGAGCAAAGGGGACGGAGACGAGCAAAGGGGACGGAGACGAGCAAAGGGGACGCGGACGAG
>DITY01000229.1 GCA_002422955.1 Planctomycetaceae bacterium UBA6172 | reverse complement strand
CAAGATCCTCGCCGAGTTCGGCTTCCGGCAGCCGCTGATCGTCGACACCGGCGGTGTGCCGAGCGTCGGTCACACCCGCTGGAAGGCGGCCAAGCAGCTCGGGCTCGCCCAGGTTCTGGTCCACGTGGCCCGCGACCTCGAACCCGAAGCGGTCCGCGCCTACCAGATCGCCGACCAAAAAACCGGCGAAATCGCCGATGGGGATTTCGATCTGCTGCCGAACGAGCTGACAGCTCTTGGCGACGTCGGTTACGACCTCGGCCTGCTCGGGTTCGACCAGGATGAGCTGGCCCAGCTGCTCGACCCCGGTGGTACAGGAGGGCCTGATGGGTCCGGACGACGTCCCCCCGAACCGCCCGGCCATCCGCTCACGCAGAAAGGCGACCTGAGGATCCTTGGCGACCACCGGCTGCTGTGCGGCGACTCGGTATCGCCCGCGGACCTCGACCGGTTGCTCGGGCGGCGAGCTGATTCACCTGGTCAACAGCGATCCGCCCGACAACGTGAAGGTCGAACCGCGCAGCAAGAACGCGATCGCCGCCGGCCTGAGCTCGTTCGCGAACAACGCCGCGTCGTCAAAGCTGAAGAACGACCAAGGCAACGCCGCTTTCACCGCCGCGCTACAAAAGAAGAAAGGCAAGGCCTCCGGAGCGACCGCCGTCGCCGATCCGCCGGTCAGGCAAAAGATGCGGGCCAAGGACCGACCACNNTCGCGGCCGGCCTGAGCTCGTTCGCCAACAACGCCGTGTCTTCGAAGCCGGAGGGAGTTTCTAGATCTGGGGAGGCTAGCCTGGTTGTTCGATCCGTGGGCGCCCGTCGCGGGCACTCCTGTTCGCTCGCCGATCGGCAGCCATCCGTAGGGGACAACGCCCTTATCCGGACCTGAGCATCGGTGCCTTGACCGCGGCGGTGCTCTTCCCACTCGTCTAAATGTATACCTTGACATGGACAATTGAAAGTGTACTCTCGGGTGCAGAATCGGACCGCGTCGGTTTTGCCGTTTGCAGAAAGCGTCTCGCCGCCACGCCCGCCTGGCGTTGAAAAGCATGACCCGCGATCCAACCCAAAGTCACGGACGAACTTCGCGAGTTCCGCTACCGCTTAAAGATCAGCCCATGAAACGTTTATGGACGGCCTTCGCCGCCGTGATCATTTTCTCCTTCCTGGTCCTCGGTTGGATCGGGACACGCATCTATCAAGAGATGCCGCCGATTCCCGAGCAATTTGTCACGACCGATGGGGTGACGCTGATCGGCCGCGGCGAAATCGGCGCGGGCCAGAACGTTTGGCAATCTCTGGGCGGGATGCAAGTCGGTTCGATCTGGGGACACGGCAGCTACGTGGCGCCGGACTGGACGGCCGATTGGCTGCACCGCGAGGCCGTGTTCATCCTCGACGAGTGGGCCAACGCCGAATTCGGTAAACCGTTCGCGGACCTCGATTCCGAACGACAAGCCCAACTGAGCGGCCGTCTGACGGGCCTGATGCGAAACAACACGTACGACGAAGCGACCAGCGTGGTGACCATCGCACCGCTGCGCGCGGCAGCCTTCGAAGCCAACGTCGATCACTACCGGACCGTCTTCATCGACGGCAACGCGGACTACGCGATCCCGGCAAACTCCATCTCCAGCGAAGAGCGGCTGCGCAAGTTCTCCTCGTTCGTGTTCTGGACAGCGTGGGCCGCCTCGACAACCCGGCCCGGCGACATCGCCAGCTACACGAACAACTGGCCGCACGAACCGTTGGTCGGTAATCGCCCGACCGGTGATAACATCGTGTGGACGGGGGTCAGCGTGATCATGCTGCTGGCGGGTATTTCCGGCATGGCTTGGTGGTACGCTTCGCGCCGCGAGGAAGAAGAGAAACCCGATCGCCTCTCCGCCTCCGATCCGCTGGCCCGTTGGAAAGCGACGCCATCGCAACAAGCCACCATCAAGTATTTCTGGATCGTTACCGCGTTGATCTTTGCCCAGATGACCCTAGGCATTGTCACCGCGCACTATGGCGTCGAAGGCGATGGCTTTTACGGCTTTCCGCTTGCCGAGTACCTGCCCTACAGCGTCGCGCGAACATGGCACGTCCAAATCGGATTGTTCTGGATCGCTACGGCTTGGCTCGCCGCCGGGTTGTTCATCGGGCCCTTGGTCAGCAATCACGAGCCGAAATACCAGCGTCTGGGCGTGAACGTGCTGTTTGGGGCGTTGCTCTTGGTCGTCGTCGGTTCACTGACGGGCGAATGGTTGAGCATCAAGAATTACATGAGCGACACGGTATCGTTCTATCTCGGGCACCAGGGATACGAATACGTCGAGCTCGGCCGTATCTGGCAGATCGCCCTGCTGGGCGGGCTGCTGTTGTGGCTGGTATTGATGTTGCGAGTTCTGTGGCCGGCGCTTCGTCAGCAGACCGACCCGACAACCACCGAAGCCAATTCCCAGCGCCACCTCGTCACGTTGCTAGCCGTCGCGACCGGAGCGATCGCGTTGTTCTACGGAGCCGGCCTGACTTGGGGGCAACACTCCCACCTGACAATGGTCGAATACTGGCGATGGTGGGTCGTTCACCTGTGGGTCGAAGGTTTCTTCGAAGTCTTCGCCACCACCGTGATCGCGTTTGTGTTCATGCGATTGAACCTCGTTCGTCCCGGACTCGCCGCCGCGGCGGCCCTGCTGTCCGCGACCATCTTCCTGGCCGGCGGGATCATCGGGACGTGCCATCACCTGTACTTTTCCGGAACGCCCACGGTTGCCCTCGCTTGGGGTTCGGTGTTCAGCGCCCTGGAAGTGGTTCCGCTCACGCTGATCGGCTTCGACGCGATGGCAGACTTGCGGCGCAGCAAAGCCTCGCCTTGGGTGCAGCGATACAAGTGGCCGATCTACTTCTTCGTTTCGGTCGCGTTCTGGAACATGATCGGCGCGGGCCTGTTCGGGTTCATGATCAACCCGCCCATCGCCCTCTACTACATGCAAGGCTTGAATACGACGCCGCTGCACGCGCACGCCGCGTTGTTCGGGGTCTACGGGATGCTCGGCATCGGGCTGATGCTGATGTGTTTGCGAGTCCTGATTCCGGGTCGTCCCTGGAAAGACGGCATGTTGAAGCTCGGTTTCTGGGGCATGAACGTCGGCCTGATGGCGATGTGCTTGCTCAGCTTGTTGCCGGTCGGACTGTTGCAAACCAAAGCGTCCGTGGAGAGCGGTTATTGGTTCGCCCGCAGCAGTGAGTTCATGCAAACCGACCTGATGCAAACGCTGCGTTGGATGCGTGTCCCCGGCGACACGATTTTCTTCCTCGGAGCGGTCGCGCTGGTGTGGTTCATCCTCGGGCTCAAGACCGGGCATTCGTTCTCCAAGATCGACGACGGTTTCGATCCGCCGGAAGACGGCGCACTGACGAGCCACGATCCCGCTGCTGAGCCGCGGCAGCACAAGACTGCGCTCGTTTTAAAACTTCCACCGTCGTTCTCTCTGCGCCTCACGTCGCTCAATCTGACCAATCCTGTTTCACCGATTTCCTGAAGGAATCCGCAATGTTAATCCTCGACGCCGAACAAACCGTCGGCGACTTCGTTCGCCAGAAGCCCACCCGAGCCCGAGTGTTCGACTCGCTCAAGATCGACTACTGCTGCGGTGGCAAGATTTCGTTGGCCCGAGCTTGCGGAAAACGCGGCATCGACGTGGACGAAGTGTTGCAAGCGATCAGCCACAGCGATGAGCAGGCTGACACCGGAACGGTCGTCGACGTCGACTCGATGGGACTCACCGAACTGGCCGATCACATCGAAGCGACGCATCACGCTTACCTTCGTGAAGAGTTGCCGCGACTCGATTTCATGACCGAAAAGGTCTCGCGAGTCCACGGCGACAAGGACGAGCGTCTGCTCCAGATGCGCCAAGCGTTCATCGCGCTCAAGGCGGAGCTCGATCCGCACATGATCAAGGAAGAGAAGGTGTTGTTTCCGATCGTGCGTCAGCTCGAAGCTTCCGCGGAGCGACAGGATTTTCCTTGCGGCAGCGTCGCCAATCCGATTCGTCAGATGGAACATGAGCACGACCTGGCGGGCGACGCGCTGGCGATCCTCAACGAATCGACCGATGCCTACACGCCGCCCGACTGGGCCTGCAACACCTATCGAGCGATGCTCGATTCGCTGGCCCGCTTGGAGGCCGACATGCACCAGCACATCCACAAGGAGAACAACGTGTTGTTTCCGAAAGCCATTCGGCTCGAACAAGCCAAGGTTTGAGAACCTGGCCAGGGCGACCCGTCCAATCCCTCGCCCCAACCAGTCCGCGGCTGCGGCGCCTGGCGCTAAGCCAGGCCACCCGCGGCGCGAACACGAGCCGTTCGATTGCGACGAGTCTTCCGTCGCAACGCACACCCATGGTCACCACCTCAGGGTTAGCCACAAAGGCACAGAGAGCACAAAGGGATAGGATCGAGAAGGCGGTTAGATTTTGAACTTGCGAATCTGGTACTTTTAGGATCCGAAGTTGATCAGTAGGCCGTGTTGGAGACTGGTTGAACGGAGGTAGCCGAGGAGTTGGGCGATATGAGCGTCGTCGATGTTTTTCGCCGCCTTCAATTCGATGACGAGGATGCCTTCGACCACGATATCGAGCTTGTAATCTCCGAGTAGAAAGCCGTCCTCGTCACGAACCTCGGTTGGAACCTGTGTCGGCCCGCGGTCCGACGCCGTTCGCCGGGTGATGCCAGATCGGAGAGATCGCGGCCACCCTGGCTCCCGCCACCGCCCCGGCAATTTGCCGGGAATCGGGCGTTCCAGCAATTCCGTTGGAAACGGTTGGCGAGTCGAACAGCCCCGGCTGTTGCCGGCAGTTCGAATCTCGGTGTGTTTGGGTGCGTGTGGCGCTAATGCCATCAACTTCCGATCGGCGGCTTCGCGTTCGGCAGCGATTGCCCGAGCGACCTCGCGTTCAATCATCGAGGAGTGGGCTTTCAAGATGCAGTGCCGCAGGAACGCGATTTGCTGGTTGAGTTCGAGCCGCGAAACGAGTTCGTATGCGCCATGCACTGCGGTGCGTCTGGGTTGCTCCACGTCGGCAAATTGCTGTTGACGGCCAGGTCGTCGAACTGGTCCATGACGGTGTAGAGTGTGATGTCGATTTTTTTCATGGCATTCTTCTTGCTCATGACATTTGTCCCTGGTTGGCTGTGGCGGATTGGCCGAGGCGGGATAGGACTCTCGAGGCGGCTAGGTTGGCGGTTAGGGTCTGGATGCCTCGGCGGCCTTTGGGCGGGCGGGGACGGTCGTTCTCGCGGCCCGATGCCGCGGTGATCTGGATCTGCTGGAAGAAGCAACAGATTTCGCGGTCAGTGACGAAGACTTCGCCGCCGATGTAACTTACTTCGAACCGTACGCCGCGGATGCCTTTGGAGTACCAGCGGCGGACGATGTGTTCGTGGGGGGCTTCGCCCCGCCGGTGATCTGACGCACGACGCCCGGGATCTCGCGACGCGTGATCATGCGGTCCTGTTTGGGTTCTGGTGGTGGCAAGTTCATGACACCATCGCCTTCGCGAGGGGGTTTTCGCGGGTCCACGTTTCCTGCTAGCCCGAGGGGGCAAGATCAGGCCTATCTGGATCGAGCGTTCTTCGAACCAGATCTTGTCTTCCTCGGTCGTCAGCTTGCGGAGTTCGTGGTACCAGCGTCGGCGGTGCCGATCACACAGCCCCCGGCGCTGCACTTTTGTTCTCGCACCCGTCGAGGATGCACCGGCCACGCCTGACGTGTTCTTCGAGCTTGGCGACCTTCTTTCGTTTCATGGCCAGGGACCGCATCAAATACAGGCGAGCGTATGAGTGAGACATGGTTCACCGAGGTGAGCGGAAGGTTTTTGTTTGGCCGTCCGATGACCACGACACGAAGAGTGTCCGGCGACTTTCCGTAGTGGAAATAATGTTTTTCCGGAGTTGTTTCCGCGTCGTGATATCGATTGCCCGCAATTCATTCTGCGTTAAGCAGTTGCGACGCGGTAAAATCTCTGTAAAACGACGGAATGAACGCATCCGAAACATCGAACCGAACTCCGGCCGAACATGGTTGCCGCGTTTGCGGGTCCGACGTCACGTTGATTCGCGGGCTTTGCGATGTGCACTACCGGCGTTTCTTGGCGCGGCTGAAGTCCGTGGCGGCAGAGCAAGGCGAGGAAGCGGCGGACAAATTCGAGGCGGATTGCTTGGCAAAAGGCTGGGTCACGCCAAAATCGAAAGGCGGGCGTCCGCGTGATGATGACCCGTTCGACGCCATCGCGGCTAAGATCGTCGCGGAATGCAAAGGCCTGTACGCGTCGACGGAGGCAGACGCGACGGTCGCCGATGGTGATAAGGTGATCAAAAAGGCCGTGCCGACTCGCCGGAAGAATGGCGGGTCAAAGTCGAACGGGAAAAAGGGTGCTCAATGACGCAGGATGACAACGCGACCGAATTGCTGACGTGCCCGGGGTGCGGGAAACAGATCAGCCCGTCCGTGACAGTCGGTAAAGCGGATTCGGTGACGTTGGCCTGTCCGCAGTGCAAGGAGCGGTTTCCGCTATCCGCGTGGCGAGCATCGCCGCCGCCGGAGGTTAAGCCTGTACCGACGCAGCCTGATCAGTTCGAGCAGTTCCCGATGTACCGGGAGTTCTACGGCAATTCATCCGGCAAATTCTCGCTGCACGTCGATTCGATCTGGGGATTGATCGTTGGCGTCAGTGGTTTCCTTTGCGTGCTTTCGGGTGCTGCCGTGTTTGCTGGTTCGGCTGACGACTATTCGGGCTCCACGTCAGTCATCGCTGAACTGCAGGGAATTCGCGGCGTCCTGATGCTGATTCTCGGCGGGAAAATGATCAGCTGGGGCAACAAGCACTGGAACGCGGCGGCATTCGCGAAAAGCAAACTTCCGAACTAATCAACCTGGTGTTTCGAAGGAACAAGATGAGCAGTTTGGAATCGTCGTCGAGCGAAGCGGCGATAGCATTGCCCAGCGATCGAGGCGAGATCGCCAAGACAGAAGCCACACCGACCCGATCCGCCGCCGAAATCGAGAGTTTCGGCAAGATTCAGATGCTCAAGGAGCTGAGGGCGCCGCTCTTGATCGCATTCTTGACGCCCGGATTTTGTTTTGCGGTTTACTTTCTTTACTGGGGCGTCGTCGAGGTCGCGACGGCCGATAAAGACGTCTTGGATTTGGCGTTTGCCATCGTCAGCGGGATTTTTTCGGCGTACACTTTGCCGGCGATCTTTGCCCGGTGGTGCAGCCGGTCGATTAGCA
>DITY01000212.1:332-6879 GCA_002422955.1 Planctomycetaceae bacterium UBA6172 | reverse complement strand
GAATGGCATTGTCCACGGCAATTCACGGGACTTTTGAAAGCGCTGCGAGCGCCGCGTGGAAAACGCGACGCGGCACGGTCATTAGCTTGAGGACCTTGGGACGTCGTTTATTCTCCCGCGGTTCAGATCGACCGGGACGGTTACCGACTATCGCGCAGCTACCCTGCGCCTGCGATGAAGCCACCATCGCTTCATTGACTTCCGTACACGCACACAGTAGCCAGTTCGTAGAAAGCAGCTGGAAGGTTTCAGTATAACCCAAACTTCGGATTTCACGTCTAGCAGAATACCCACTTTGCAGCATCTTGAGACGCACAAGATTATACGTCAACATTGCCGTCCAGATTTCACGCTCAAGTGCCTCAGGGCTTTGCCCACGCAAATGCTCAAGTCCCATCGTGCATTTGATCGAGCCAATGTCCGGCTCCACCATCCAGCGACCATTATACAATGAGCCGATCCAAGCATTGGGGTAGACCTCGGCGTCAAGCAATGTAGTGGCAACTGTGAATCCATCGCTCCGACTGCCGGGCTTGCTAATTACAATGTCACTCAGTCGCATTTCTATAAGTTCGGGAACCTTTCGATACTCCTTTTTCGACATCCAACTTTTACGCAACGGACGGATCCATTTTATGATTCTTTCTGTTTCGCTGATTTGTTTGGCACCAACCGGATTGTCTTCTCGCTTATGATGATTCTTCATCACAACATGGACGCCAATGCTCAAACACATCGCAATCAGCCAATAGGTGCAGTGATACGAATCAGCAACAAGAATGTCTCCTCGCTTTAGCGAAGATCGCAACTGACGAAGGATTGCGGTTTCCCCTGTTCCCTTGCCACTGTACGCCGCATAGCCAAGATTAATCAGCATTCCTGTGAGCATCGAAACCAAACACACACATCGGAGAATTGGGAAGCCCAAACCTTCGGCCTGCGAAGAGCTTTGTGGGTACTTTGCTTGATTCTCTGGGGTGTCTGGAGCATCAATGGTGAAGCCATCTGCCATGATGATTCGCCCCAAAATGGGCACTGATCGGATCGCTGCAATTACCTGAGGACACAGGCGATCTTCGGCGAGTGCATCATCCAATGGCGAGCCGGGATTATCAAATTCCAGCGATCTCATCTCAGCCTCCGAAGCAAGTCGGAGTGCAATCTTGCGAACGGTCGAGGTAGGAATCTTAGTTTTGGCTCGACAGTAGTTTCCGGCGTTTTGAGCCACGACACGATTGGCCGTTTTTGCCCAAAGCGACACGACGCGGCCAGCCGCAGCTTTGCAGGACCGTCCGGTGCCCTTGAAAAGGAACTGGGAAACCATCGCCCACAAAGTTATCGCCGGAGTGAAGACGTCCTCATCGGCAATACCGAAGTCAATTCCATCCTCTTTAAATGCGTCTGCAATTAAAGTGCTTTCGAGGATCTCGCAGAGCGGAAGCTTGTTCGATTGAATCATCGAACGCTGAAAAATGCTAAAGCATCGAGGTGAGCTATCGGCTAGAATGGACATGAACCTTCCCTGGTCAAGTATTACTACACAACCGCCAGAGAAGGTTCACGCCATTGTTGAGTGTAACGACCAGTCAGTTCACACTAAAGGCGAATTCCTCAAACTGGCGGAAAGTATTTCAGTTCTCGAAACGCGAGGGACCGCGTCCATCAACGCTGCGCTGACGGAAAGAAAATTAGCGTTGCAAGTGGAAAAATGCCGTGGACAATGCCATTCACTCCTGACACCTTTGTTTCGCTGCGGCAACAAAAGAAGCTGTTTGAGTACTGGCGGCAGTACAAGGCTGGAAAACTGAAGTGGGAAGCGTTCCAAGAATCGGTGCATCCGATCGAGGAAGAAGTTCGTCGGTTGTTGCTGCGCGGCCAGTTCAGTGGCAACAAAAAACTGATCGGGTTTTGTAGTGGGCTTTACGAAGGTCGCGAGCACCTGTGGACCTTTACCCGGGTGGTCGGGATCGAACCGACGAACAACACGGCTGAGCGTGCGCTTCGTCCGGCGGCGATCTATCGCAAGCTGAGCTTCGGAACGCAGAGTGCCAAGGGAAGTCGCTATCTGGAGCGTCTGCTGAGCATTTCGGAGACGTGCCGGCTACAAAATCGCAACGTCTATCAATACTTGATCACCGCGATGGAGGCGAAATACGCCGGCCAGCCCGCTCCCTCGCTGATGCCAGCGACCGCGCAATCCGAAACCGTCGCCGTCTGAATTCTTGCACCGGCTCGTGAACGGTTACCGAACCATATGCTTATCCCAGGGAGGCCGGACGTAAGGGCGGTCTGGGGCTGTTGTCCTCGGTCGAGGATAATACTTATCCGAAGACGGGGCCAAATGAAATTTGGGTTCATGTGGCCAGGCTACCTATGCTGCCGGGGCGGTGATTGTGCTAGGCCGGACGGTGTTTGGGTCGCTGGCGATGGCAAGAGTCGTTGAATAGGGGTGGTTTTGCTGGGGCGGAGTTGCGATGCGTTCGCGGACAGCTCACCGGGGCAGGGACGCGTGGCAGAACTCGCGCGAGGTTGCTCCGCGATGCTCAGGGATGAGTAGAATAGGCTGAATGAGGAGCGCTGGGCGGTTCGAATGAGATGCGACGAGCCATCGCCGCGGTGGATTCGGCGATTGTCGGTGACTCGATGATCGGTGGGACCTCGCCGATTGATGAAGCCTGGCTCGGCGTTTGGTGCCGAACCAGGGCTGGCGAGGGATGCGGCTATCGCACGGCGGCTAGCAGGTCGATTTGGCTTTCCGCCGGCGGGAGCGGATCGACGCCGAGAGTGCCGACGAGGTCTTGCAGGTACTCGGGAGCGCTGACCTTGGCCAACTGTTCGCTCGCATGCCGCAACCGATTGCCTAGGCTGAGTTCTTGGACGACTTCGCTATGACTGGGGTCGGCGATGAAGTCTTGAATCCGCTCATGCGCCTTGCGCCAGGTCTCGATATCACGCCACTGCTTCGACTCCAATCGCTGCCGATACCAATCGCTGGCCAACAGCGAGTCCCGCGTGAACAGATTGCGGACCTCGGGGCTGTTGGCGTCGTGCCCTTGGAAATCGCCATGAGCCATGACACTCAGTATCGCTTGTAGCGGCGGGCAGGCGAGCACGTAGGTGCCATCATCGAAATACCGCTGCGCGATCTTTTGTTGCGCTTCGGCGATGTGCAAGATCCCGTCGTAGAACGAATCTTGATCCTGCAGTTCCGGCCGCAGGATCTCCGCGGTGAATACCTTGCTGGGGTTATCGAAAACCCTCGCCATGTAGGTGCGGACGAACTTGGCCGTGGCCCGATAGCCCAGCCGGCTCGCCGGGACCCGCACGCCGTTGTATTCGCAGTCCTCGATCTTCTCGAGCATCCCGTGAGCGATCAATTCGGCGGGGTCGCGTTCCTTGGGCGACATCCGGCAGATGACTTCGGGGATCAACAGGCTGATGTCGTGCGCGACCTCGAACCGTGGGCCGATGTGTCCGGCCGGGGTGCTGAACCCGCCCAGCCCCGTCAGGATCATCGACACGATCACCGCATTCAGGTCGGACGTGGTCGAGAGCATGTTGAAGGGGCCCTTGGTCAATGCCCCCTCGCTGCCGGCGCCGGTCGTGCTGGGGCTTTTGCCGGTCAGCGAACTGATGAAGTCCATGATCAGTTCCGGCAATTCCTGATAATGCAACGGGCTGTAAACCGCCAGCGACCGAATCCCGTTGGCCTGGTCAGGGGGATTGTTCCGCCGGCCGCAGAGCACCGCCCCCACCGGGAGATAGACCGGTTTACCTTCGGGCAACCCGCGGTGCAGTTGGATGCCGCGATAGGCGACGTAGGTGTCCCGGGCATTGACCATGTCGGGGCGATCCTGCAGATACCGCGGATTCTTACTGATCGTTCCGTCCGGCATTCGACGCGGGTGGGCGGTGCTGACGACATAGGTCGACCGGGACGCCACGCTGGCGGCCAGCATCTCGCGCATCGGCGGCGTGAACTTTTCGAAGTCGATCACGTCTTCGACGATGTATTCCGCTTCCGGAAATTCCAACGGTTCGAAATTACTGATGAAGTTACTTGGTCGGGCCAAATCGATTTCGGTCTGCTTATCCAAGCCTCGGTAAATCGCGTCGTCAGGCCGTTGGAACAGCCGATTCTCGCAGTTCTCGACGAACTTATAACTGAGTTCTTCGCCGACTGCCGTCCCCACGTTCCCCAACTTCGCTGCGGGAACCACGATGCTGGCGCTGATGTCGTCCTCGCGCTGCACCTTGGAGGCGGCGATGAAGTCCTGACGGACCTTGAACGTTCGCCACCGTGACCCGTCCACACCGACTCGCAAGTAGGTGCCGACCAGCGACCGCTCACCGAACTTAAGCTCATGTCCGGGCGAGCCGTTGACGATATCGACGCCGAAATGGTCGCGCCAATGCTGATGGATTTCCGGTTCGCTGAACCGCTTGATGATCAGCGCCATCGCGTAGACGTGATCCGGGATCGTCTGCAGCCAAGCGTTGTATTCCGCGGAGTAGTCAGGGGATGCGGTCAGCAGCTTGATGACGCTGCCCAAGGTCCGCGTGGCCGCCAACACGGGGCGACTCGCGCGCTGGCTGTAATCTGGCAATTCGTGGTAATCCGCGCGCCAGCGATTCTGATAATCCTTGGTGAAGATTTCGTCTAACTTGGCAAAGTCCTGTTCGATGTCGGCGACGAAGATCGGGCCATAGAGCATGTAGTCGCGGAGACTCTTGCTGATCTCGCTTTTGCCACCGCCGGAAACGGTGCAGGGCTTATGACAAAAGACGCCTTCCCCTACCGTGCCGATCAATCGCCAAGACGGGGCGCTGGGGTGACGTTCTAAACGGATCTTATAACCGCTGGGGGCGATGTAGATGTTTTGCGGCTTCAGCGGGATTCGATGTTCCTGGCCATTGCGTGTCCAGCGGACGCACCGCTGGGCCAGTGAGACGTGCGCGTCCTCGGTGATGTACAGCACGGTCCGATAACGCTTGTCGATCCCATAACCCTCGGGCTGGATGTCGATGAAGGCGGTGTAATCGCGGGCCACATCGTCGAAGGTCCGCTGGTTGTAACGCCGGCTGTTGACTTGGAATGAGTCGCCCAAGGAGTAGGACGGGAACGCCACCGCGCCGCCCGCATGCTCTTCCTCGACACCGCCCATCAGGTTGGCGGCATAGCTGAGCTGGGTTTTGACCTCTTTCTTGCAATAGCCGTAATAATTGTCGGCGATCAGCGTCACCACGACGCCGGACGCGTCGCGGCAAGTCAGCTTGAAAGCGGTGCCGTCGTTGTAAGGTTCGCTGGGGTCGCGGTAGCACATCGAGTCCTTGCGCTGCCGCTCGGTGGCTTGGTCATAGTGCGGCAACCCGAGTTGCTTCTTCGTCAGGTGGACCAAGTGCGGTGCCAGGATCACGCAGCCCGTGTGGCCGCTCCAGTGATAGACGTCCAGGCCGGCGTCGTTTTCGCTGATCAGCGGATCGCCGGCGTTGCCGAAGATCGATTCGACGAAATCGAGATTGCTGATCAATGACGCGGGGGCGAAAAATCGCACCTCCATCGACAATTGGTCGCAATAGCCGGGGACTTGGGGCCGCACGATCGGGCGCAGTAGCAGCGATACCCAAGTCGTCGCCGGCTGGGGCATTTCGCTGGTGTAGGGGAGCCGCATCAGTTCGGCTGGGGCGTCCATCGCGTGGCGAAACAGTTCGGCGAACACCGCCTTGGGGACGGCGCGTTTGTCCCCGGGGATCGGCAAGCCGCCTTCGACGACGTGGAAGGTCCCGGCGGTGGTCCGCCGATCGCTCGTCGGGTTGTTCAAGACGCCGTTGTAGCAGCGACTGGAAGTCAGCAGGCTGCTTTGAAAACGATCACCGTGAATCGGCAAGCTCAACTTGCGAGCCATCCCGTGTCGATCGAGCACCAATGACCGCGTCGGCAACCGCAGTGGCGACTTGCCGACGACGTCACCAAAGTATCGCGCCAAAAACGCCTCGATCCGTTGGTCGACCGGCGGCAACGTGCCGCTGAGCAACCGCGTCTTTTCCCGCAGACTTTCCAGCATCCCGCGGGAAAAGGCGGTCATCGCCGAATCGCTTGACTCGTCCATCGGCGGCATCAAGCCGGCCGCGGCTAACTGCAGATCCAAGTAATGCTTCAGGTTGACCTGTTCCGAGCGCTGTTCGGCCCGTTCGCGGTCCCAACCCAAGGTCAACTGCAACTCGTCCGGCGTCGTCTGCTTGATCATCAACCTGCCCCGCTTCGTGATGCCCTGTCTCAGTAAAATCCGCTGGCCTCTTCGCCTGGCGGATACCGGTAGAATAGCAAATCGCAAATCAGATTTCGCGACGCCACCGGCCGGTCGCCCCGCAGCCTCCGCGGCTGCGTGCGACCGTTCCGTGGCAAGGTCGGCCAAGGGGTGACTCGGCGAGCTTGCTCTAGGCTCAATGGCGGCTTCTTTCGCGTTACTGCTGCTGCACGTTCCCTGCCATCGCGGGCGAAAATCTTGCAATCGGCGGTGCGGAACCGATTTTTCTGGTAAAATTA
>DITY01000212.1:0-315 GCA_002422955.1 Planctomycetaceae bacterium UBA6172 | reverse complement strand
TTACGGCCCGCCCGCTGCTTCTTCACGGCCCCCTGGAATTTCTCAAGGTCCCACCTGGAATATGTCGCTGAACCCAACCCCCGCGATGCCGCGATTTCCGCAACTGGGATTTTCTGGCTGGGGCGCGGCCTTAGTCGCCCTGTGCTGCGCCGGCATGATCGGCACCTCTCACGCGATCGCCGCCGATGTCGATTTCAACCGTGACATCAAGTCGATCCTGTCGAACCGCTGCTACTTCTGCCACGGTCCCGACGAGGCGGAACGCCAGGGTGGGATCGATGGCCTGAGGTTGGACACCCGCGACGGCGCGTTGGC
>DITY01000211.1 GCA_002422955.1 Planctomycetaceae bacterium UBA6172 | reverse complement strand
CCGGCGGATGGCCGCTATGTGGTCGAAGTCCGCGACTTGAACTTGCGCGGCGGCAGCGAATTCGTCTACTTTCTCAAGGCCGCGGCATCCCAGCCGCACTTCAAGCTCTACACGGACACCGACAAGACGCTGCTGACCCCCGGCACGTCGGGTGTCATCTTCGTCCGCGCCGACCGGAAACATGGTTTCGCGGGTGAGATCGAATTGCAGGCTTCCGGCTTGCCTCCCGGCGTGACCGCAACGGGCGGCAGGATCTTGGCAGGCAGCCATATCGACGGCTGCATCGTGTTGACCGCCGATGCGGCCGCCATGCCGGACGTTGCCAACATCGAAATCCGCGGCGTGGCGAAACCGGCGGATGCCAGCGGTCAGCAGCAGGAATTGGTGGCGACGGCAACGGTGTATCAAGAGATCTACCAACCCGGCGGCGGTCGGGGCCACTGGCCGGTCGCCGGTCATGCCGTATCGGTCGGCGCCCCCGCCGAGATTCTGGCGGTGCGGGTGACGCCGCAAGACATCCGGCTCAAACCGGGCGAATCGATCACGCTCGACATCGAAGTGGAGCGGGCGGCTGGCTTTGACAAGAACGTGTTGCTGGAAGTGCTCTATCAACACCTGAATTCTGTCTTCGGCGACGCGTTGCCCAAAGGGGTGACGGTCGACGCGTCCGCCAGCAACACGCTGCTAACCGGCGGTGCCACGCAAGGAAAGATCACGCTCAAGGCCGCCGCCGACGCGGTCCCGACCGCGCGGCAAACCTTTGCGGTGATGGCGAATGTCTCCATCAACTTCGTCATGAAGGCCACCTACGCCAGCCCACCCATGCAGATCACCATCGCCCCCTGACAGCTTCGCCAGTTGAAGCCGCGGTCAGGCGATCAGGATTTACGGACCACCCGCGGATAAGCACGCGGTTTGCGTGGCAACCGAGCATGGGATAACTTGAGCAGCCCGCCTGGGATTCTCGCGCAGCAACCATCGCACCCGAAGCGCAACTGCCAACGCGGGGCTCCCAACTATCCATTCGCGCTGACAACGCAAGGCTTTTCCATGGTCAGGCAGTTCGCTCTTCTCATCATCATCAGTATCTCCCCCTCCCTGACCACGCTGACCTGGGCCGCGTCCCCGCGACCGTCGGTCGTCGTGATGTTGGCGGATGACGCTGGCTGGGGGGATTATGGATTCAACGGCAACCGGCAATTGCAAACCCCGCACATCGACCGGATCGCCAAAGAGGGGGCGGTGCTGGAGCGGTTCTTTGTCTGTCCCGTCTGCTCGCCGACCCGCGCCGAATGGCTTACCGGCCGCTATCATCTCCGCGGCGGCGTGACCGGCGTGTCGACCGGTCAAGAACGGTTGGACTTGGACGAGAGCACCATCGCCGACGCCTTTCGCGCTGCCGGTTACGCGACCGGGGCGTTTGGCAAATGGCACAACGGCAGCCAATGGCCCTATCACCCGATGGCGCGAGGCTTTGACGAATACTACGGGCACACGTCGGGGCACTGGGGCGAGTACTTTGATCCCGAGTTGGAGCTCGCCGGTCGGATGATTCGCGAACCGGGCTACATCGTCGACCTGTGTACGAATCGCGCGATCGACTTCATCCGCCGCAACCACGATCGCCCCTTCTTCTGCTACATCCCGTTCACGACGCCCCACTCGCCATGGGCCGTACCGGCCGAGGACTGGGAACGCTTCCGCGATCGGCCGATCACGCAACAAGCGACGTTGCCAGACCGCGAAGTCATCGAGCAGACCCGCTGCGCGCTGGCGATGGTCGAAAACCAAGATCGCAATGTCGGCCGCGTGTTGGCGACGTTGTCCGAACTCGGGCTGGAGGACGGCACGATCGTGGTCTATTTCTCCGACAACGGCCCGAACACGATGCGCTGGAACGGGGGCATGAAGGGCCGCAAGGGAACCACCGACGAAGGGGGCATTCGCTCGCCGGGCTTCATCCGCTGGCCCGAAAAAATCGCCGCGGGCACGACCGTCACGCCGATCACCGCCGCGATCGATCTGCTCCCCACGCTCGTCTCCTTAGCCGGCATCGAGCGGGTCGGTGATCAACCGCTCGACGGCCGCGACTTGACGCCGCTGCTGCTGACGACCGATCGCGACGCTGCTTCGGCCGTCGCGAACTGGCCCGACCGAATGCTCTTCAGCACCTGGGCCGGTAAGACGACGGTCCGCACCCAGCGTCATCGGCTCGATGATCAGGGACGCCTGTTCGACATGCTCGAGGACCCGGCGCAGCAGCGCGATCTGAGCGCCGTCGATCCAGAGAAGACCGCGCGGCTACAAGCAGCGGTCCAAACCTGGATGGCGGAAATGCGTCAGGAAGCCGAGCGGAAGCCGCGGCTTGCGGCCGCTTCGAGTGGGTCAGGTCAGGCGGTCGATCCGCGGCCGATCCATGTTGGCTACCCGCAGTTCCCGATCACGATTTTGCCGGCGCGGGATGCCTCCCCGATTGGTGAGGTGACCCGCAGCAGCAGTGCCCCGAACTCGTCCTATTTCGTCAACTGGACCTCGACCGCGGACCGGATCGTCTGGAACGTCGACGTCCAGACCGCCGGGCGTTATGAGGTCACGATCGACTACACCTGCCCGCTCGCCGATGCGGGTTCGTTGATCGAATTGTCGCTAGGCGACGCGAGCCTGCGCGGCGAAGTCCGACCGGGCTGGGATCCGCCGCTGTATGACAACCAGGACACGCTCCCACGCCCCCCGGCCGAATCGCGGATGAAGCCGTTCAAGACGCTCGCCCTCGGCCAAATCGAACTCCCCGCGGCCGCTGGCGAATTGACGCTGCGAGCGCTCAAAATTCCGGGCGACCAAGTGATGGACCTCCGTCGCATCACGCTGACACTCGTGCAGCCCTGAGCGTTTCAGCGGGTGAGCCGGATCGCCAGGAACACGATCAGGGCGAGGATCGCGACGGCCGGACCATAGAAAAAGAAACTGGTCATTGCCGCTTCGAGCGACTTGTCTTGGCGATTGCCGGAGAGCAGATGCACGCCGACCATGCCCAGGACAACACCGGCCAGGTAGCCGCCGATCGTGATCAACACCGCCAAGCCGAAAGTTTTCATGTCCGTTGCTGCCGTACTTGCCTTGGCGTAACCGAATCGAATCGAGGCCCATGCTGCTCGAAGCCGAATATCACTTGGCGGGTTCCAAATCGACCCCGGTCCCGGTAATCGAGATTTCGGCCGGCCCCAGCCCGATGTCGACGTAGTCCATCGAGATCGACCCCTGGTCCTTGGTGAAGCTGAGCACTCCGGCCATCGGATCGAGGCTGGAGACATTTTCCTTCCAACCCGCCGCCGTGAGCGTCTTGCCGAGGCTGATGACTCGGGCGCGGGCGGAGCTGGCGGCGACCGTAAACTCGATGCTGCGGGCGGTCTTTTCGCCGACCTTCGCGCCGACCGGCAACTTGATCGTCACCTTCGGGCTAGGAGCGTCTTTCTTCATCTTGGCCGCTTTGGCGAGCGCTTTCGCTTTCAAACTTTCCGCTTCCACTTCCGCGGCGGATTGGTGACGGAGATTCACCCGTCGCAGTTCGTCGACCTCGACCAGGGTCAGTTCCAACAGCTCACCGGCGGGATTGCGGAAGATCAAGAAGGACTCGAACCTATCCACCACCGGACGGTCGGTCGTCGCTTTCCAGCCGGCGGTCGCCAGTCGATCGCGGTAGTAGTCGAACACTTGATCCGCGGTCGCTGGGGAGTCGATCGACAATTGCTTCGTCGAGTCGCTGTATTGCACGCGGGTCGCGTCCGGCGGCGCGGGCAGCTCCACCGACATTAACTCGGAGCTGTAGGTGATCGCGGTCTTGCCTTGCTGCGCCGGGGCTGCGGCTATCTGAGCTGTGACGCGAACGGCATTCTTGCGGAAGAAATGAACCTCACCCGCGGTGCCATAACGTTCCCAGCCATCGGCGATGAACAACTCGGCCACCTTCGCGGCCGCTTGTTCCGGCGTCAGTTCGGTCAGCATCGCGCGGCTAGCGGGAAAGTCGTAGAGCGGTTTGACGCCGTCGGGCGCCGGCAACGAGCCCAACTCCACGTTGCTCAAGTTCTGCAGCGTGATCCCGACCAGACCGGAGCCCGGCTTGCCGTAATCGGGCATGACCGAGACCGCGATCCGAAAGCCGTCCTTGCTGAACGTGCTCGCCGCGTAGTCGTCGGTGACGGTGGCGTTGGGGAGTTCGCTGAAGCCGCGAGCTTCGAGCTGTTTTTTGTGGAACGCAAAGGCGTCCTTGATCGTCGACTTGGCCTGGTAACTGAGCCCCGCCAGTCGCTGGTTGCTCGGCACCTCGGCCCCCGCGATCAGGGGCAACGTTTCCAGCGACAGCACCGCCGCCGCGGCTTCGGCGGTCGCAGGCGGAGCCGCCTGCCCATGCCTGCTCACCAGGACCGACATCAATAGCGACAAGACCAATCCGCGAACCCAAAAAGCATCAGCGAACATCGAACCCCTCACCACCGACAACCGACAAGGAACGACCGAACACACCGCCGCGCAAAGTAGATTAGTGAGCGGGTATTCGGCTTGTCAAATATTGGGTCAAGCAGGTGAATGAACCGCTAAGCGAAAAAGAAGTCGGGGCGGTTGGCTGGAGCGTCAAGCGTGGCAGTCCCGTCGGTAATGCAGCCTGGCTCGCGTCCACAGCCCGGCGTTTCAACCTCGAATCGACCCTGCGTCCCCGTGGCCGCCCCAAAGTCCGGAAACTAAGACTCCTGACACGAATGGCATTGTCCACGGCAATTCACGGGACTCTTGAAAGCGCTGCGAGCGCCGCCTGGAAAACGCGACGCGGCACGGTCATTAGCTTGAGGACCTTGGGACGTCGTTTATTCTCCCGCGGTTCAGATCGACCGGGACGGTTACCGACTATCGCGCAGCTACCCTGCGCCTGCGATGAAGCCACCATCGCCTCATTGACTTCCGTACACGCACACAGTAGCCAGTTCGTAGAAAGCAACTGGAAGGTTTCAGTATAACCCAAACTTCGGATTTCACGTCTAGCAGAATACCCACTTTGCAGCATCTTGAGACGCACGAGATTATACGTCAACATTGCCGTCCAGATTTCACGCTCAAGTGTCTCAGGGCTTTGCCCACGCAAATGCTCAAGTCCCATCGTGCATTTGATCGAGCCAATGTCCGGCTCCACCATCCAGCGACCATTATACAATGAGCCGATCCAAGCATTGGGGTAGACATCGGCGTCAAGCAATGTAGTGGCAACTGTGAATCCATCGCTCCGACTGCCGGGCTTGCTAATTACAATGTCACTCAGTCGCATTTCTATAAGTTCGGGAACCTTTCGATACTCTTTTTTCGACATCCAACTTTTACGCAACGGGCGAATCCATTTTATGGTTCTTTCTGTTTCGCTGATTCGTTTGGCATCAACCGGATTGTCTTCTCTCTTATGATGGTTCTTCATCACAACATGGACGCCAATGCTCAAACACATCGCAATCAGCCAATAGGTGCAGTGATACGAATCAGCAACAAGAAAGTCTCCTCGCTTTAGCGAAGATCGTAACTGACGAAGGATTGCGGTTTCCCCTGTTCCCTTGCCACTGTACGCCGCATAGCCAAGATTAATCAGCATTCCTGTGAGCATCGAAACCAAACACACACATCGGAGAATTGGGAAGCCCAAGCCTTCGGCCTGCGAAGAGCTTTGTGGGTACTTTGCTTGATTCTCTGGGGTGTCTGGAGCATCAATGGTGAAGCCATCTGCCATAATGATTCGCCCCAAAATGGGCACTGCTCGGATCGCTGCAATTACCTGAGGACACAGGCGATCTTCGGCGAGTGCATCATCCAATGGCGAGCCGGGATCATCAAATTCTAGCGATCTCATCTCAGCCTCCGAAGCAAGTCGGAGTGCAATCTTGCGAACGGTCGAGGTAGGAATCTTGGTTTTGGCTCGACAGTAGTTTCCGGCGTTTTGAGCCACGACACGATTGGCCGTTTTTGCCCAAAGCGACACGACGCGGCCAGCCGCAGCTTTGCAGGACCGGCCGGTGTCCTTGAAAAGGAACTGGGAAACCATCGCCCACAAAGTTATCGCCGGAGTGAAGACGTCCTCATCGGCAATACCGAAGTCAATTCCATCCTCTTCAAATGCGTCTGCAATTAAAGTGCTTTCGAGGATCTCGCAGAGCGGAAGCTTGTTCGATTGAATCATCGAACGCTGAAAAATGCTAAAGCATCGAGGTGAGCTATCGGCTAGAATGGACATGAACCTTCCCTGGTCAAGTATTACTACACAACCGCCAGAGAAGGTTCACGCCATCGTTGAGTGTAACGACCAGTCGGTTCACACTAAAGGCGAATTCCTCAAGCTGGCGGAAAGTAATTCAGTTCTCGAAACGCGAGGGACCGCGTCCATCAACGCTGCGCTGACGGAAAGAAAATTAGCGTTGCAAGTGGAAAAATGCCGTGGACAATGCCATTCACTCCTGACACCTTTGTTGCTCCACGTCATTCCAAACTCTTCGCATACGTGATGTAAGCGTGAAGCATTTGTCATCGCAAGTTGCGTTCGTGCAGCACCAAAAGTATATCGTGCTGGCGTGAAGGTTTGCATCGGCAACCAATCGATCATGAACCCGTTGCCATTGCGAGCTCGTGAGTCCGTAGAAGTCCAATGCATCGTGAGAAGATGCAACGATCAATCCCATCAAAGCAAACCGTTCGTCATCGTCGCGTGCAAGGGTGTAGTAGGCATCAATGAATTCCGCGAGACGTTGACCGTCGGCTAGTTCAATTTCCCAATCCTGCATGTATGCATCGGGTGAGAATCCGAAAACGTCATCAAATTTTGCCTTGCGGCTGGAGTGACGAATCGATTTGGCGGTTCTACTGGTTCCATCGCTGTGAGGGGCTTTGATGTCTTCCGTCGGCAAACGGGTGCCGTCACCGGGGACGGCGGGTTGACGGTCCAATTAAAAATGCGAGATGCCGTCCTCCGTGTGAACGGCATTATTACCCGCCGTCTTGATCCGGGATGCAGTCTGACGCTGGACTGGAAAAAAGATCCGGTGCAAGCTCATACGTGGCGGACGCGCCAATGACGAGCAATGCAGAGAACGTTAGCCCCCAGTACATTGCTCTGCGCAAGGCCCTATTGAAGTGAATTGTTGCGGAGCCATCAGGTGCAGCAAATGTTTCATTAGCTATAAGCGGTTCGAGGATCAGTCCAGCCCCGAAAATCATTTCGAGCCATGCCGAACACGCATAGAGGACGGACGACGCGGACCGGCACCTACGCACTGCGACGGTCGCCGCTACAGTGAGGGCGACAAATGCGGCCAGTACGAACCAATATTGCGAGGATGCGTTCACGGGAATCAAGCTGCTGGGTAGGCAACGCAGGAATTCGGATGCATGTGGTGCTCGTTCATTTCGCTCGGGTCGCTCGGGTAACGGTTCACCGCGATCGCGCAAGTGATCTACCACTTCAAAGACGCAAACTCGCGATCTGCGGTGCGACCGTTGGTTACCCGCGATACCTGAGGCACTGTTCGTCGCGACCGCCGACAAGCAGACCAACAATCACAATAATAGGCGAGTCCGAAATGAGCGATTCTTCGATCTTGTAATAGAGGACCGCTGTGAATCGACGCAGTCGAAGGGATCGCAGTCCGGTGTGATCAACAGCATAAGAGTAAGGTCGCCCACGTACCACTGCTACGGAAGCGTAGAATTCGTCCTCAAGCTCGAACCCGAGACCTGGTTTACGAGAGTTAAGCCAATCGAACGAAGGGCGAAGATCATCGAAGACCTCGTCGGCGTACCGAACGTCCATCATGTGTCCGAAGACCGCATTCTTGCGCGGAGCTGAGCTTCAGTCATCAGGGTTGTCGGGGCAGCGGTATAACTAGCTATACGGCGAACAAGTTCGCTGCGGGCAGCGTCACTAAGTGCAAGCGTCGAGGATTCGGGGAGCCTATCCCAAATAGCCTGAACGACCTTGAGTTGGTCGTCGATGGGGAGTGACGAAATTTCGGAAATTGCTTGTTCGACGGTCATAATGCGAGTCTCCTGCCAATATTGTAACCAGCCAGCAAAGCGGCGGCAATCGGCGAAAATCGCAGGCGAATTGAATACGCCGATCATTCGGGTAACGTTTCGGATAACGCGGGCGGGAGTAAACGATGCCGAGCGAAGCGAGCCAACCGGCCTATTCCGGCTCGCGTTCATCCGTTTGTTCTGTCGCGATTCCGTGCGTACCGGTGTACCATCTCCATTCATCGGATCGTAGTTGACGAATGTATTCCAACGTCAGGCGCGGGTCAGTGTTTCCGGCAGCCACAACGCGGAATTCGTGGTGCCCATTTTCAATTGTACCAATTTCACGGTTGATTACATTCAGTGAAAGTGAGTATTCGGACGCGAGCCTTGGCGACCAAAGAAACATGGAGATTCTCGGATCATCCGATTTCATAGTTCGGGCATGTAGGAGGATGCCGTCGCTGGGTGCAATGTGGTCGGTTTCATAAACCTGATAGTCGACACCGAGGCTGTTGACTCCAAGTGTTTTCTCTCCGCATCTAGGACAACGAATGAAATCCGGCGACGCGTTCGTGTTTCGCTCGGCGAACAGAAATGCAGGACGCATCCACGATGCATGAACACGGTCGCCGTGGCCGAATTGATGGGCGCATTTCGAACATTTGGGCGGTTCGTAAAGAAATGGTATTTTGGCGGGTCGATCGATCGCTTTACAACTGGAACAACGATAGAGATGTTCAACGAAGCAGAAAGCTTCCGATTCGAATCCACACTGACAGCGAAGCGTGGCTTCGCCCGGCGGAAGTTCAAGATCTAACGTTGAGTCTTCCATTTTTCAGCGACAGAACGCTACCGATCACGGGCGGTCGCGCGGGAAATGTAGGCTCACCAACCGGAAGCCCGCGACCTCCCGTGGATCGGATTGTTCGTCGCTAGGCCGTGACACGGGTATGGAGCAATTCACCAGCTTTGATAGGTCGGACATCGTCGGCGCCGACGGTGACGAGTGCAACCGTTCGGCTGCCACCATCGACGAATTCTACCTCGTATCCTTTGCCGCCTTTATACA
>DITY01000249.1 GCA_002422955.1 Planctomycetaceae bacterium UBA6172 | reverse complement strand
GGGTGTTGGCGATGGACCTGCATGCCCCTCAGATCCAAGGTTTTTTCGACGTTCCGGTCGACCATATCTACGCCGCCCCGGTGCTCAACGAGTCGTTCTTGCGTCGCGGATTGGCCGCCGACAGGATCGTCGTGGTCAGCCCCGACGAAGGCAGTATCAAGCGTGCCGTCGGCCACGCCAAACGGCTGAATGGGGCGATCGCGATCGTCGACAAACGGCGTACCAGCGCGACGGAAGTCCGCCAGAGCACGATCATTGGCGGGCCGATCGAAGGCAAGGTCGCGGTGATGTTCGACGACATGATCAGCACCGCCGGTTCGATCTGCGGCGCCGCGAGGCTGGTGAAGAAAGCGGGTGCCGAGGAAATTCATATCGCCTGCACCCACGGTGTCCTGTGTGGCCCGGCGATCGAACGCTTGCGGGATGCCCCGATCGATTCGATCGCGATCACCAACAGCATCCCGTTACCCCCAGACAAGTTGTTACCCAACATGCACGTGCTCAGCGTGGCTCCGCTGCTGGCCGAAGCGATCAAGCGGATTCACCACGACCAATCGATTAGCGCCATGTTCCGTGAGTCCCCGAGCCAGTGAAACCCGTTTCGGTGAGCTTTTCACGCAGTCGCCTTTAGTTCGTGGTCTGATGCAAAAAGTATTCATCACCGGTAGTACAGGCTTTATCGGGAGAAACTTGGTCGAAAGCTTGTCGCTCGCGGGCATCCCTTGTATCTGCCTCGTTCGCCGAGGGGCGGATATTCGGCATCTTCAGCGCCCGAGCGTGCGGTGCGTGATCGGTTCGCTAGAGCAGCCAGCGACGTACGCGGAATCGCTCGGCGAGTGTGATCTGGTGATCCACTTAGCCGGTTTGACGCACGCGCTAGGCGTGGGAGAACTGCTGCGCGTCAACTCGCTGGCTTGTGGCTATCTGGCGGACGCGTGTCTGGCCGCTTCGGTTCGGCGGGTGGTTTACGTCTCGTCATTAGCGGCCGCGGGACCCTCCCCGGCCCAGGGGCCGCCGTTAGTCGAATCCGACCCCGAAGCACCGATCTCGGATTACGGTCGCAGCAAGTTGCAGGGCGAGCATGAGTTTCGGCTGCGGGCTGCCGAATTGCGGACATCGGTGATTCGGCCCGGCGTCGTGTATGGGCCTGGCGACAAGAAGTTGGCACAAATGATCAACGGGATTGCCCGTTGGCGGGTGCATGTCGCGGTCGGCCGTCCGGACCCCCCGCTCGCCTTCATCCACGTGAACGATTTGGTACGTCTGATCCTGGCGGTCGCCGCGACGGGCGAAACTTTGAAGCCGGAAACGGACGGTCCCGCCGCCCATGGCGATGGGATTTACTTCGCCTGTGACGACAGCGAATTCTTGTCGTTTAGCGATTTTGGCCAGCGGATCGGTCGCGCTTTCGGTCCGAAAATTCGGGTGTGGCAAATGCGGCGGCCCGTCGGTTACGGGGTCGCCTGGGTCTTGCAGACTTGGGGGACACTGCGGGGCAAGGCGACGTTCCTGAATGTCGACAAGATTCGCGAGGCGACCGCGCCGGCTTGGACCTGTTCCGCCCAAAAAGCACGCCAGCAGTTCGGTTTTCAGCCAGGCCGAACGCTCGACGACTATCTTCCGGAAATGGTCACCGCCTACATCAATCGAGCCAGTGCCGAACCGCTGCCATCAGCTAGGGTTTGAAGCGGCGGGTTGATCTTGGTCGCACGGTTTGCGAATAGCCTGGATCGGAGTCGCGTCGGGATGACGGGTAGCTCTGATCCCGGGATGAGCCCAATTTCGTGCGTCATCGCCCATTTGCAGTCGATCCCTTCAGGCCGCCTCGCCTGCTCGAGCGGCGCGGTGACATCCCATTCTTCGCGGCTCACTCTCCGAGGGCTTGCCTTTTGGCCCAGGCGGCGGCACCCAGGACGCCGGCGTCGTCGCCCAGTTTCGCGGCGACAACGTCGAACCGATCGCGATAAGCGTTCATCACATGTTTGCGAGCGGTCTTCTTGACGGTTCCAACAAACAACTCCTCCATCGCTTCAACCAGTCCGCCGCCGAGGACGATTTTGTCGGGGGCGAGCAGGTGGACGATGTTGACGACCGCAATTCCGATCGACCTGGCGG
This sequence comes from Planctomycetaceae bacterium UBA6172, assembly GCA_002422955.1. Lineage (GTDB taxonomy): Bacteria > Planctomycetota > Planctomycetia > Pirellulales > Pirellulaceae > UBA6163. The sequence goes on along the minus strand of DITY01000249.1, from coordinate 42,164 downwards.
CTTCCTGCACCAGCGAATGAATTGCCACGTCGCCCGCTTCGATCGCTTCCGCGAGCGTGCCGCTGCGGATATCGGCTAAGTCGGTCCCGCCGTGGGCCATCAGGTAGGGGGCCTCACCGCGATAGGCTGCTTTAACCGCCTCGGCGGCTACCGTCAAACGACTCGCTTCCGCTTCGAGCGTTCCCGGGAACGAGTATCCGCCCGTGCGAATCGAGCTGCTGATCCGGGTGTGCCCGATCTCCATGCAGGAAATCCCTCCCCCTTGAAAAATCTGGCCCTGGTACACGCAACCGCCCCCGATGCCCGTGCCGGGAAAAATGCCGATCGCGCACCGCGAACCGATTGCCGCACCGAAGCGATACTCGCCATATACCCCCGCATCCACGTCATTGATCGCGACCACGGGGCAAGAAAACCGCTTGGAAAGTCGATCGGCGATATTGACGTCGTCCCAGCCGAGGTTGGGGGCCTGGAGAATCCGCCCCTTGTCCATGTCGACCGGGCCGGGGCAGCCGATCCCAATGCCCGCGAGCCGTTGGGGTGAAACTCCGGATTCGGCGAAGACTCGGTCGATCGTCGATTCGATCCGACTCAGCCCATTGTCCGCACCTTCGCTCCCCTTGGTTTTGCGGCGTTTTCTTCCCAGCGGTCGGAATTCATCGTCATACAAGACTGCCAGCATCTTGGTGCCACCGAGGTCAAAGCCGACCCAGATTCGGCCGCCCTCATCTTTTGCGTCGGTCATGATCTCGCTCTCCTGGCAGGTAAATCTTGGTGAGGGACTTCGGGGAAACTCATTGTCGGGCGCGAACCGCATAAAATCCATGGCGGGTCGGAACAGAGTTTTGCGGGACCTGAGGCTGGCCGCGGGCCGATCGGTTCGGGCAAGGAGTGGGGATCGCTCGCAGGCTGCCAAGTCGGACCGTGCTTAATATTTGCCAATTTTGTTCGACACTTGTCAAATAATCCCCTCCCGCGGCGCATCTTACTTACGTGACGGAACCACCCAACCGGTCCGACCACCCGAACGGCGATGTCCACAGCGGCTTCGTGCCTCGGTTGTCGGCCGCGCCGGAAGGGACGGGAGCTGACGAGGAGGCGGTTGGTGGCGGGCCGCGGGCGTCTGCGAGCGACGAGTCGACATGGGCCCCAGGGGAGTTCGTCGAATGCTTTCGGATTTACGCTGAGGGGATTCGGGCGGCCTTGCGGGTTAGGCTGAAAAATCAGGCGGATGTTGAGGATTGTTTGAATCGCGTGTTCGAGCGACTGTGGTCTCGAGGGGCCACGGTGCCCCCGCCCGCGCGGAGGTCATGGTTGTTGGTGGTGGCGAGAAACGAGGCCGCCGCTTGCGTTCGGCGGGAAGTTCGTCATTCATCCGGATGCGATCCATCGGCTGGAGCCGGACAGCGGTCCGGTCAGGACTTTTGGGGCGATGATCGGGGGGGTGGTGTCGGCGATTCGTTGGCTGAGGCCTGGGGCGGAAGCCGAGGTCGTGTTTGGGAGGAAGTGGTCGACGACGGCCCGCTCCCGTGGCAGGGTTTGTTGCAGGGCGAAGAGTTCGATCGCTTACGGGACGCGACTCGGTTGTTGTCTATCGAGCAGTCTGAGGTGATTCGATATCGCTTTTTCGAGGGTCTCACGTTTCAAGAAATTGCGGACCGTTTAGGGATCCCCTTGGGCACGGCGTTGTCCCGTGTCAGGGCGGCGATCCTGCGACTGAAGCGAGAGTTGGATCGCTGATGATGGTGAGCTTCGAGCGAAGTTTTTTAAGGTTGATCGAGTAGTCGTTATGGGTTTACCCGCACCTTCAGATCCAGATTTTGGCGAATCGCCGCGGTCGGAATCCGTACCGACGGCGGCGAGTATTCCGACCGATGAACGGTTGGTGGATTATTTGCTCGGCCAGCCCACGACGGTCACGGCTCAGCAGCGGGCGAGCTTGTCGGATGCGGAGATCGAAGCTTGGCTCGGCCGGGATCAGGCAAACTTGTTCAGGCTCGAAGCGTTGGCCGTGTCGGTTGTGGCCCTGCTCGGCCAAGAGCAGACCGCCGCCCGACCGCTCGCGAATCCAGGTTTCGTGTCCGTGACACCCGCCAAGACAGTTCGCGCCTCCTGGGGGGCGGTCCGCCGGAGGCGTTCGTTTTCGCTTGCCAGTTGGTTAGTTGCCGCAGTCTTGTTGGCGGCGTTCGGATCGTACTTTGGCTGGCGTGATCGCGATTCGACTGACCCAAGACCCGGCGACCTGAGTGGCGAACTCGCCATGGCATGGGCGGAACAGGCGGCGGTTGACTCACCGACCCTGCCTTTTTCAAGCAGTCCGCTGGACGAATCTTGGGAAGCGGGTTGGCGCGAATGGGAATCGGGTACGTTGATCGAGTTGTCTGAGGATTCATCCGATGCGGCCGCGGCGGATGTCGGTCCCGCATTCGCTGATGGCGGAGAATCGCCTCCCGATTGGCTGGTGTTGGCGGTGGCGCAGCTGTCGCGGTTCCCGGATGCGGACGAGCGGAGTGAGAACCCCGAACGATGAGAACATCCCGTCGCCAGATCAGGTTATTCCCCGCGGCCCAGACCGTTGGATTACTCGTGCTGCTAGCGTGCGTGCGGCCGAGTTCATTCGCCAGTTCATTCGCAGCGGACTCCGCGCGAGGGGCTGACATTTCGGTGCCTGCGAATGGGCCGGCCCAAGTGGCGGGCGAGGCCAAGTCAGAACCGACAGCGGATGAAGCGGGTTGGAAGTTGGCCCAGCAGCACCTACCGGAATTGCTGCCGGTTCTGGTTTACTTGCGGGATCACTCGCCCGAGCGGTATCAGCGGGCGATCCGAGAACTCGATCGCGCGGTCAAGCGTTTAGAAACTCAGCGGCGTCGCGGGCCAGCGTTTTACGACGTCGCGCTGCGGCAATGGCAAGTGCGAGGGCAGATCGATCTGATCAAGGCGCGATTGAAGGTTCGGCCCGAGGCTGGCGATCGCCAACTGTTGCTGACTCAGATGCAAAACTTGCGGGAGATCGAACTGGAACGCCTGCGTTTGGACCGTGACCTTGTCGTCCAGCGTGAGGCGGCGAATGCCCAGCGTTTGACGCAAGCGGCGCAATTGGGCGAACGGCTCAATCGCCAGCGGAATGACCTGGATCGGGCGATCGAGCGGCTCCAATCCGAGCCCGTTGACGCCACGACTCCTGCTTATCAGAAAGCGATCGGCGGACAAGCGAATTCGAGTCGCGCCGCAAAACGGGAATCATCGGAAGGTCCGCAAATCACGGGGAAACCTGAATGACTTCGAAATGGATCGGCATTGTTCGTGGCTCCCTGGTGAGCCTGTTTGTCGTTGGGGTCGTGGCGACCGGGAGCCCTTTGGCGTTTGCCGGGGACACGGGGCCAGACGCTGGCGAGCAGGTTGTCGGCGTATCCTCGGCCGAGACGGAGCTGGCTAGCCCCACCTTGCCACCCTTGGCAGTCCGATTTGCCAATGCCAACGTGGGCGACGTTCCCGATTTCCAAAGGCATATCGGTCCCTTGCTGGGCCATTTGGGCTGCAACGGCCGTGCTTGCCATGGTTCGTTTCAAGGCCGCGGCGGATTCGCGCTGTCGCTTTTCGGATACGACTTCGCCGCGGACCATGCGTCACTGACCGCGGAGGATTCGGCGCGGGTTGACCAGCAGGCGGTCGACGAGAGTCTGATCCTGTACAAGCCTGTCGACTCCGAACGCCACGAGGGTGGCAAGCGAATGGAGATCGATAGTTGGCAATACCGCGTGCTAGCACGCTGGATCGCGGCGGGGGCCAAGTTCGATGGAGAACTGCAGCAGCTCGATCGTTTGGCCGTCGAACCTGCCGAGCTGTTGTTCAGCGCCGCGGGCCAGGAAGCGTCGTTGAAAGTGATCGCGCATTGGGCGGACGGGACGAGCGAGGAAGTGACGGATCTGTGCCGCTTCACCACCAATGATGACTCGGTAGCCAATATTTCGGCGACGGGGACCGTAACCGCGGGTGATGTCGGCGACACGCATGTGGTTGTCGCCTACGACCGCGCCGTGGTTCCGGTCGCGGTGCTCCGCCCCAGTGACCAAAGCTCCGAGGGTTTGCCTCGTCCGCCGCTGTCCGAGCATCCGATCGATGTCCTCGTAGCCCAAAAATTGGAAAAGCTCGGCATCGTCCCCTCCGAGCGGTGCGGCGATTCCGACTTCATCCGCCGCGCCTCACTGGATTTGGCCGGCACGTTGCCGTCAGCCGAACGGGTCGAGCGTTTCGTTGCGGACGCGTCGCCTGGCAAACGGGAGGCCTTGATTGAGGAATTGCTCGCCGATCCTGGCTATGCCGCTTGGTGGGCAACGCGAATGTCGGATTGGACTGGCAACAATGAAGCCCAGTTGAACAACTACCTGCCGGTTCGCGGCCTCGCTAGTCAGATGTGGTTTGCCTGGTTGAAGAAGCGGTTTGCCGAGAACGCCCGCTACGACCAGATTGTCGAAGGCATCGTCCAGGCGGAATCACGACTCCCGGACGAATCTTATCTTCAATACTGCGAAACGATGTCCGACATGTGCCGCACGGGGAATGTCGAGGGCTATGCCGAACGACCGGGGATGCCGATCTATTGGGCGCGGAACAATTTTCGCACCAACGAAGAACGGGCGATCGGGTTTGCCTACAGTTTCCTGGGGGTGAAAGTCGAGTGCGCCCAGTGCCACAAGCACCCCTTTGACCGCTGGAGCAAGCAGGATTTCGATCAATTCGCAGCCCTTTTCGCCCCCGTTCGCGCGACGCAGAACAGCTACGCCCCCGAGTCGGTGAAGGACATGCGTGGGTTGACCGACGCGATCACCGAGGGTGAAAAGCTCAATGGGGGTGACTTGCGGAGGAAAATGACCGAGGCGGTGAAGGCGGGCAGGACCGTTCCCTTCCCCGAACTGACGATCATCAAGCAGACCCCGCCCAATCGGCAGAATAAAAACATCAAGCCCAATAATCGCAACCGTCCGGCGGTTGGCCGCAGCGGTCGGATCTTAGGCGAAGCCGACATGCTGACGGTCCAAGGAGATCCGCGTGAGGCGCTGATGGATTGGCTGCGCTCTCCGGACAATCCCTACTTCGCCAAGGCGATCGTCAATCGGGTCTGGGCGAATTACTTCGGGGTGGGGATCGTGAATCCCGTCGATGATCTGAACCTGGGAAACCCGCCCAGCAATGCCGCTTTGCTCGAACACCTCGCTCAGGGCTTCATCGCTTCTGGCTTTGACCTGCACTGGCTGCATCGCCAGATCATGACGAGCCAGGCCTACCAACGGAGCAGCGTCCCCAATGTTACCAACGTGCAGGACACCAAAAACTTTAGCCGCCATGTCCCTCGGCGATTGCCGGCCGAAGTGCTGCGTGATTCGATCCGCTTGGCGACCGCTGGGGCGGAAGCGGAATCGCGAGCCAGAACCGAATTGGTCGGTCGGGCGATCAACAGCGATGTCGGTCCGGGACAGCCGGGGCAGGGACCGCGAGGCCGTGATTTCGCACTGCAGGTCTTTGGGCAGTCGACCCGCGAGAGCAATTGCGATTGCGACCGCTCGGATCAGGCAAACTTGCTGCAATCGCTGTATTTGAGGAACGACATCGACATGCACCAAGCCTTGGCTCAACGGGATGGCTGGCTGGAGCAGGCCACGTCCGCTTGGAATCCGCCGGCAACGTCCGGCCGGCCGGGGGCCGCGGCGTCCGCTGCCGCGGATGCCCGTACCCGGCAGCAAATGCTCAAGCGAATCGAGGCGTTTCTGCAAGTTGCCGAGCCGAGGAAGGAACAGATGCGGCGGCGTCTGGTTAAGGAGCTGCAGCAGATGAATTCCCGCCGGGCCCAAAGCGATCTCGAGCCGTTGCGATTTGGCGAACTGATGCGCGAAGCCCGTGAAACGCTGCGTGATGGTGAGATGCTGACGGATGCGGAAATCGCTTCTGAGGAGCAAGCCGCTGATTCCGGGGCGACCCCCGCCGTGGCAGGTCCGCCAACTGTCGCTCAGGCCGAGATCGACGCGAAGATTCGCGCCGCCTACCTCCGAACGCTGAGCCGCGAGCCCGATGCCGAAGAGTTGGCCATCGCCCAGCAGCACCTGCGCGACTCGGGGCATCCGGCTACGGGGCTGCGGGCGGTGTTTTGGGCGCTGTTGAACACCAAAGAGTTTGTATTGACGCACTGAGGCCGCGATTCATGGGACCTCGGGTGGCGTCCGGCATGCGAACGCCGCCACCCCGAGTTCCTCCGTTCCCGTTCATTAGTTCACTTCGAAATAGCAAGGAAATCCGAGATGACAACGCATCGTAATTGCGACGGGATGGTTCGCCGTGACATGCTCAAGGCCGGAGTCTTGGGTATCGGCGGGTTGTCGTTGGCCGACTACCTGCGTCTGGAGGCGGCGGGCGATGTGATCAAGCCGAAGGCGGAGCGAGCCATTTTTATCGAACTCGCGGGCGGCCCTTCACACTTGGATACGTTCGATCTCAAGCCGGACGCCCCCGACAACATACGCGGCAAGTTCAAGCCGATCGCTACGAATGTTCCCGGAATCCAGATCTCGGAGCACCTGCCTCGCTTGGCTGCCTGCGCCGACAAGTATGTGATTTTGCGCGGGGTTAGCCACACCTTGGCGGCGCACGAATTGGGAAGAGAATACATCAACACCGGCAATCGGCCCCTCCCGTCGTTGCAGTATCCCGGCTACGGCTCGGTCGTCGCCCGCGAAATGCCGACGCCCGCGGACATTCCCGCCAACGTGGCGATCCCCCGCGTGGCTCAGGGACCCGGGTTCCTGGGGCTCAAATACGCGGCACTGGAAACGAACTCGGCCCCGCAACCGGGAAGGCCTTACTCGGTTCGCGGCCTGACGCTCGGTGGCGGGGTCACGCTCCAGGAGATCGAAAGTCGACAGAACCTGTTGGCGAAATTGGATCGCCGATTTGCCGAGGTCGAATCGGATCGCCAATTGCTCGATGGCTTGGATCAATTCGGCAGCCAGGCTTATGCGATGATCACCAGCAAGCGGGCGCGGGCAGCCTTCGACATCGCGAAAGAGGACCCGACGTTCGTCAAGCAATTCGGCGAGGACAGCTTCGGACTCAGCTGCTTGCTGGCCTTGCGGTTGGTCGAATCGGGCGTGCGGTACGTGACCGTGCAACTGGGTGGCTGGGATACGCACCAAGATAACTTCACCCGGCTCAGCACCGCCCTGCTCCCCAAACTGGATGAGGGCTTGTCGGGGCTGTTCGCCGGACTCGCCCAGCGCGGGTTGCTCGATTCGACCGCGGTGATGGTCAGCGGTGAGTTTGGACGGACCCCCAAGATCAATGAACGCAGCGCCGAGGGCGGCCGGGATCACTATCCCCGCTGCATGTTCATGCTGCTGGCGGGGGGCGGGATTCAAGGGGGGCAGGTGGTCGGCGAAAGTGATGCGACCGCATCCGCACCGCTCCACAAAGCGTTTTCTCCCGATGACGTGGCAGCGACGTTCTATCACAACCTAGGAATCGATCCGGCGATCGAATACCACACCGAGACCGGGCGTCCGATCACCCTGGTTCGCAATGGGCAGGTTATCGAATCGCTGTTCGCTTGAGCTTCTGCCGCGATGCGGTGTGGTAGGGCCTTCCGGTCCGTTCGCGGCGAGGCTTCGCCAGCGGCGGCGGAAGTGCGAGTTCATCAGCATGGCTCGCCCGGTATGGGACGCGGTCAGTCCGGGTTCCGCGTTTTGACTGAGGGCGTCGGTGAGTCGTCTTGCAGCGTCTCGAGGGCGAGCTTCAACTGCGCCCGCGCGCGGCTGATGCGGCTGCGGACCGTTCCGATCGAAATCTCAAGAATCTCCGCGATCTGCTCGTAGGAGGAATCCTCCAGCTCACGCAGGACCAACACCGCGCGATGATCCTCGCTCAATTGGCTGAGCGCCTCCCGGACCAACTCGATCCGTTCACGACGGAGCAACGGTTCGTCCGGCAGGTCGCCTCCGTCAACCGGTTCCAATAGCATGCCGTCGTCGCCCTGATCGAGCGAAACGCGACTCCGCCGTTTGCGATGCCGGCTGAGTGCGACGTTGAACGCGATGCGGTACAGCCAGGTAAAGAACTGGCTATTGCTCCGGAAGGTGTCCAGTTTCAAAAAAGCTCGGACAAACGCTTCTTGGACGACATCTTCCGCCTCTTCGGACGAGCCGGTAACCCCCAGCATCGAGGCGAACAGGCGGTCCTGATAACGAACCACCAAATCCCCAAACGCCTCACGGTGGCCCGCTAAGGCATGGTCGATCAGGGATTGGTCGTTATCCACCAGGAGCCGCCAACGTTACGGTTCGGGAAAAGTCACAGGTCCGCACTACGCTGTCACCCGTGAAGCCGACCGTAACCAGTTTAGCAAGCTCTCGATAGATACTCCAATAGTCCGGCACCACCCAGGAGGTAAGGCGGAACCTTAGTAGCGGTAGTGGTCCGGCTTGTAGGGGCCATCGACTGGCACGTTCATGTAGGAGGCTTGGACCGGGGTCAACCGGGTTAGCTTAACGCCGAGCTTATCGAGATGTAGTCGTGCTACCTCTTCGTCCAACCGCTTGGGCAGCATGTGGATCTTGCACTCGAACTGTTCGCTCTTTTGCCACAATTCCATCTGGGCCAGCACTTGGTTGGTGAACGAGGTGCTCATCACGAAGCTGGGGTGCCCGGTCGCGCAGCCGAGGTTCACTAAGCGGCCTTGCGCCAAGATGATGATCGAATGCTTGTCCGGGAACGTGTAGCGATCGACCGCGCCGATTTCGGCAGGCTTGATCGACTCCTTGCTCATCCGGCCCTGCTGGACCTGGCCTTCCAACCATGCGATGTCGATTTCGGTATCGAAGTGGCCGATGTTGCAAACGATCGCGTCGTTCGGCATCTTCTCCATGTGGGGGCCGAGGATGATGTCTCGGTTGCCGGTCGTTGTCACGAAGATGTTCCCCTGGCTACAGGCATCTTCCATCGTCGTCACTTCGAAGCCCTCCATCGCCGCTTGCAAGGCGTTGATCGGATCGATTTCGGTCACGATCACGCGGCAGCCATATCGCTGCAAGCTGACAGCACAACCCTTGCCGACGTCACCATAGCCGCAGACCACCGCGACCTTGCCGGCCAACATCACGTCGGTCGCACGCTTGATCCCGTCAGCCAGCGATTCACGGCAGCCGTACAGGTTGTCAAACTTGCTTTTGGTCGCCGAGTCGTTGACGTTGATCGCGGGGACTCGCAAGCGGCCTTCCTGGGCCAGCAAAATCAAGCGGTGAATCCCGGCCGTGGTCTCTTCGCTGATCCCTCGGACGTTGACTAGCAGCTCGGGGAAACGGTCGTGAACCATCGCGGTCAAGTCGCCGCCGTCGTCCAGGATCATATTCAGGGGCTGGCCCGATGGGAAATGCAGGGTCTGTTCGATGCACCAATCGAACTCTTCGTTGGACATCCCCTTCCAGGCGTAGACCGGAACGCCGGTCGCGGCGATCGCCGCCGCGGCGTGGTCTTGGGTGCTGAAAATGTTGCAGCTGCTCCACGTGACCTCGGCACCGAGTTCGGCGAGCGTTTCGATCAGCACGGCGGTTTGGATGGTCATGTGCAAGCAGCCGGCGATGCGGGCGCCCGAGAGCGGCTTTTCCTCGCCATATTTGGCACGCAGCGCCATCAGGCCGGGCATCTCATTTTCGGCCAAACGGATTTCTTGACGGCCAAAGGCCGCCAACGACATGTCCTTGACCTTGTACGGCAATCGATCGGATGCAACTTGCGACACGGGTGGATACTCCAAAAAACTGAAAGGTTGAAATCATTCGTGAACCGATAACGGCAGGCCGCTACACCGGGGCCCGAAACCGGCAAATTGCCAGAGCTCCAGTCGCAGAAGCGTGCTTCCCCAAGCCGGGTGAACCCCTCTTACCAAGTGTTGACCGCAACCCAGACGAACAAGCGACACCAGCATAAACGAAAAAATCGTCATTTACAGTGCATCGCACGGTAAAAGGCCCGCGAAATCTAGGGCATTAAGGGGGCACGCGGGCCGGTACCGCCCACTCTGATCCGCTTGTAAGCAAACGAATCTTCCCCAATTGGCTCCCTAGGTCCATTCGTTTCTCCCCGCGGTCGTCGGCAGATTGAGCATGGCCCCTCAGGGACGGCCACCCCCGCGCCGTTTGATTCCCCCACGCTGCTGAGCCTTGCCCCGTGCCGAATCCCGGACGGGGGCGTCCTTGGTCGCGACGGCCAATTGCCGCGGCGGAATGATCACCGGCTCCCGATCGAGTGATGTCCGTTCGTTGCGGAGCAGTCGCTGGCTCAAGTACCATGAGGGGATCGAATTCGTTCCCTTCGCAGCGGGTAGGTTGCCATGTCGAATCCGGCCAAAAAATCTCGATCGGGTCAGCGATCGCGAAGGGATCTGCTGAAAGTTGGCGGGACCGGCCTGCTAGGGATTTCACTCGCCGATCTGTTGCGAGCGGAGTCGAACGCGGGGTTGGGATCGTCGACGAAATCGGTGATCAACATTCACCTCGATGGGGGGCCGCCCCAGCACGATACGATCGATCCCAAACCGGATGCCCCGGCCGAAATTCGCGGCGAGTTCCAGCCGATACCGACGAGGGTTCCCGGATTCATGGTTTCGGAACTGATGCCGAAGGTGGCCATGTTGGCCGACCGCATCGCTTTCGTCCGCTCGCTGGTCGGCTCGGCGGGTGCCCATGACGCGTTCCAGTGCCAATCCGCCTATCCCGCTAGCAGTGTGCGATCGATCGGCGGACGTCCCGCGGTCGGTTGTGTGGTTTCGAAATTACTCGGGTCCGCCGAGGATCCCGCCCCCGCGTTCATCGACCTGATGCAAGGCCGTCCGATGGTCCGAGATAGCGCTCGGCCCGGATTCCTCGGCCCGACCTATCGCCCGTTCCGTCCTGACATTTCCAAAATGTTCAGCCGCGAATTGGAGCCGGGGATGAAAAATGAATTGGCGGCCCGAGGACCGAAGCAGTCGATGACCTTGACGCTCAGCGACGGCCTGACCGTCGAGCGACTCGATGATCGGATGAGGCTCCTCGCCAGCTTTGACCACTTCCGCCGTGAACTCGATACCAGCGGTTCGATGGAGGCGATGGATCGCTTCGGTCAGCAGGCGATTCAAATTCTCACCTCGGGGCGATTGGCGGCAGCGTTGGATCTGGACCGCGAACCCGCTCCGATCCGCGCGCTCTACACGCCAGTTGCTAATGCCTCGGGAGCACAGTTCTACACCAGCGAAGACGGCCACTCGGCGAAGAAGTTGCTACTCGCCCGGCGGTTGATCGAAGCGGGGGTGCGTTGCGTCAGCGTCTCCTTCAGCGACTTCGACACGCATTCGAAGAATTTTCCGCGGATGCGAGATCTGATGCCGATCGTCGATCACGCGCTGCACGCCTTGTTCATCGATCTGGAGCAACGGGCGATGTTGGATGACGTGACGGTGCTGGTCTGGGGTGAGTTCGGTAGAACCCCACGAATCAACCAACAAGGCGGCCGCGATCATTGGCCCGAGGTCGGCCCTGCAATGCTCTTTGGCGGCGGCGTGCGTGGAGGTTGCGTCATCGGCCAGACCGATCGTTTGGGCGGCAAAGTCGTCTCCCGGCCGGTCAGCTATCAAGAGGTCTTCGCCACGATCTACAACCGCTTGGGGATCGACGTCGCGAATACCGTCCTCACCGACCCCACCGGTCGTCCCCAATTTTTGCTCGACAGCGCCGAGCCGATTCGCGAACTCATCTGAGCAGGCGTGCTCACCTTGCGCTCGGCTCGCGTCGTTCCCGCCGTTCGCGATTCAATCGCCCGGCATGATACCCAACCTGATCAGCTCGTTGAAACGCTTGACCGGCCCCCGGCCGCCCAGGCGATGCCGCGTAGCGACAGCTTGCGGTCAAGCGGCGCGTCGAAGGTCCACGCAGAGTGACCGGGGATGGAAACAAAGACACGACCTCGCGTCGGTTCGAGAATCCAGAATAGGGGCTGTGACGCGCCGTCTTCTTGTCCGTAGCCGAGCACTCGAATGCGATCGGCGTCGCCCGCCATTTGCCGGTAGCTCTCGTCGTGGAATCGGACCTTAGCGAAATTGCGTCCGATCGGGTGCTGGGGCCGGTTGGATACCCGAGGGCCAAGGGGCCATGGCGATACTTTAACTTGGTGCTGTCCGAAACCAGGCCGATGCGTTTCGCGAACTCGGGGGCTTGGGGGCCTCCTTCCACCGCCCGATCAGTTTCTTCGCTTTACCGCCCGGGAGGGCCGATGGCGCGAGACTCGCTGTAACCCCGAACTCGCCAGCGGTGCCCTGTAAACGGTGTCGGGGGCGGTGGCCCTTCATCAATTCTTCACCGAGGTTTTATCGGAGTCTAGTCGTCGTCGGGGGTGCGAAGGGTGGCAAGTTAGGGGAAGATTGGGGCAACGGCTGCGTCCCGGATTCGATCCCGCGAGGGAAAGGGCCACCGAACCAGGTAGTTTGATGTCATGGCCAAAACCAAAGTCCTGATCGTCGAAGATTATCGCCCACTCGCCGAGACCCTCGATTATCAACTGACGCGAGCCGGTTACGAGGTGTATCGCGCGGCCGATGGCGCGGATGCGATCGTTCAAGCGAAGCTAAAATTGCCCGATGCGATTTTTCTCGACGTCAACCTTCCGGTGCTCAGCGGCATTGAGGTTTGCAAACAGTTGCGGGCCGCGCCGGAAACGCGGGAGACGTTGATTCTGATGATCAGTGCTCTGGGGGAAGAATCGGATCAGGTGATCGGTTTCGCCGTCGGGGCCGATGATTATGTGGTCAAGCCGGTCGAGAGCTATGCGGTCCTGCTGCAGCGGTTGAAGGCACATCTCAGACGCCGCGAGCAGCCGACCGAGACTAGCGATTCGGTCTCCGCCGCTGGCGTGACGGTCGACCGGCGGCGTTACCGCGTCGAGATCGATGGCCAGACGATTGGAATCACCAAGAGTGAGTTCCGCTTGCTCGATACGCTGATGCGACAACCGGGGCGAGCCTTCGAACGGAGCGAATTGGTGGATGCCGCGCTCGGTGAAGACACGATGGTTCTCGAGCGGACGATCGATGTTCATATCCGCAGCCTGAGGAAAAAGCTCGGCGATAAAGCCGACTTGATCGAGACGGTGCGGGGCGTGGGGTATCGTTTTGCCGAACCGGGCGAGGACGGCATCGCGGCGGAAATCGAATCCTGAATGGCGAACCTGATCGTCTGGCGGCCGTCGCCTTCCGCTTCAGTCCGCCAGTCGGATCGCCTTCAGGACCGCTCCATTTTGGAAGAGCGTTACCGAGGCGGCTGAGCCTTCCGCTGGTAAGTCAAACTCCAGCGTCGCAACCACCCCCTGGATCGACCACTTCGTGTTGCGCTCCGCGACCAATTTCAATTGCGGTTGCCCCGTCGCCTGAACGAACAGCCGGCCGTTCTTCGCTGTGATGGTGAGGATGAAGGCGGGGGTGAGTTGGTACCTGCCGACCAATCGGTTCGAAAGTTTTTGATCGACCATCACCCCCGGAGTCGCGACCGGACCGATGGGGTTTCCGGCGAGCAATCGGATCACCGTTTCACCGATCGAGTCGACCTCGGCCGCTTCGCTGTTGCTGAGCACGATCACGCCGGCGTTCAGGTCGCGACTGATCATCAACATCGAGTGGTAGCCATCGGTTTGGCCGTTATGCCAACGTGTCGATCCGTCCCGGGCGATGTGCCAACCGAGCCCCATCGCGAACGTATCCCCCGCAGCCGCGGAGTGCTGTTGCCACGCCAGTTCGATGGCGTTTCCGAGCTCGCCTTCCGACGGGCTCAGATGCGCGGCGATCCAACGCGACATGTCGCGTGCCGTGCTCCGGATCGCCCCCGCGCCCGTCATCGCGGCGAATTGCCACTCGGTGCCGGGAGTCCCGTCGAGCTTGTGCGGGGGGGCGATCCGCGGTCGGTCTGCGTCGCGGACTCGGATCACCGTGTCCTTCATCCCCAGCGGCGTCGTTATGCGATCCTGCAACAAGTTTTCGTAGGCAGTCCGCGTACGGGTGGCTAGCAACTCGCCGAGCAGACCCATGCCCAGATTGGAATAGCCGCTCGGTTTGCCGGGAGCGGTGGTCGGCTTGAACCCCTCAAGGAACTCGAACATCAACCGTCGGTCGTAGTCCGCGTAGGGTTGCAGCGGGTCAGCCGGTTGCAGATTCGTCGGGAGCCGCGGAAGGCCTGAGGTGTGTGTCGCCAAATGCCACAGCTGAATCGAGGAGCCGACGGTCGGATTGCGCTCGCGAATCGATGGGACGATCTCGCCGATCGTGGTCTCAAGCGAGCACTCGCCCGATCGGATCGCGTCGGCGAGCAGCAGGCCCGTGAACACCTTGGTGACCGAGCCGATTTCATAGATCGTATCCGCCGTCGGTGGCAACGGCTGATCCGCGGTGACCGATCCGTAAGTTCCGATCCACTGGGTCCCACCGTCGACCACGCCGATCACGACCGACGGCAAAGTCCCCGAATCGATCAATGGCTTGACCAGTTCATCGATCTTCGCGGCATGACGGTAAGGTTCGGCTGCGGTTGCCGACCGACCGGTTACGAGCATCGCAGTACTGAGCAGAGCTACAATCAAGGGGTTGCAAGCCATGGCCGATTTCAATTCCCATTCGAGGTGCTCAAGAAGAAGACGAGTGCCGGGGCTCGTTGGTCTCGCCGGTTTCACCCGAGATAAAAAGATTTCTTCTATCCTACACGGTGCACCTGGGACGAACGCGGCAGCCGCCCGAGTCGGGCTGCTCATCACCACCTCACCAGCCTGCCAGCACTTCCGAGTTTTTCGCGGTTAGGGAGCATATGGAAATGAGTGACCGATCCCAGTCCAGGGCTGAGCCGCTCGTCGAGAGTTCCCTCGTTGATGCGGTCGCTGCCGCGGGTCTGGGCGGGCATCCGGTCAAGTCCGATGTTGGGTCTCTGGGGATGTTGTTGTTAGCCAACGTGATCGCGATCGGCGCCGCCCTGGTGATCGGGTGGTCCGCCATCGAAGTTGCGATCTTTTATTGGATCGAAAATCTGGTGGTCGGCTTTTGGGCGATTCTCAGGATGCTGACCGTCGCGAACGAATCAGATCCTGGCCCGTCGGTGACCGCAGCTAACGCGGTGGGTGCGAAGACGCCGTTCGACGATGCCCGAGAAACGAAGCGAGCAGTCACGCAGCAAAACCCGTCCACCGAGAATGGTCTGGCGAAAGCTTTCTTCGTCCTGTTTTTCTGTTTTCACTTCGGCTTTTTCTGCTTGGTTCACGGCTTCTTGCTCCAGGTCTTGCTCACGACTCCCTGGTTCAGCGACCCGGGCATGCCGTCTGCTGCTTCGCTCGGTGTCGCCTGGTACAACCCCTTGAAAGCAGCGGATGGCACTTGGTCGATCGCCGGGATCGCGGCTGTGCTGGGACTTTTTTTAAGTCATGGCACTTCGTTTTTTCGGAATTTCATAGCGCGGGGCGAATACAAATCGAGCTACCTGATTTGGGAGATGATCCGCCCCTATGGTCGCGTGGTGCTTCTGCACCTTTGCATCATCGCCGGGGGCTTCGCCACCGTGCTGTTTGGCGCCCCTAAAGTCCTGGTGGTGCTGTTGATGATCGGCAAGACGACGATCGACGTGTGGTTGCACCTCCAGTTTCACCGGCAATCTCGGTAATCACGTCGGCCATGGTTTCAGGGGGGCGAGTCGGCAGTGCCGCGCTCGCCCCATGCGTCGCGCGCCGCGTCCACGAAAGCGAAAATCCTGGAGCGTGATTTGCTGCCGCGGGGCTCTTCGACACCGCTGGCGACATCGACCGCGGTCGCTCCCGTCAAGCTGATCGCTTCGCCCACCACCCGCGAGTCGAGCCCGCCGGCCAGTCCCCAGGTTACCGTCGCGGCTGAGTCGGTTCGCGACGGTTCGGACGCCCACCTGCCGATGGCTTCCCAGTCGAGCCGCGCGCCCAATCCCCCGCCCTGCCCGCCCACGGCGGCGTCGAGCAGCAACGGGCAGCCCAGGCCAACCCAAGGGTCGACGTGCCGGCCGATGTTGGCGGGCTCCAGCTTCCCGGTTGGCAAGCGAATCGCCCGGATGACCTGAAAACCGCGCTGGCCCAACCAGTCCGCATCCTCCACCGTCTGGTCGCCATGCAGTTGGACGGCTCCCAGTCCGAGTCGTTCCGCCGTCGCGGCCATTTCCGAGAGCGACAGTGAAACGAACACACCGACCGTGTGCAGGTTGAGGCTATGGGCAAGGGCTGCCAAGCGGGCGGCGCGAGCCTCGTCGAGAAAACGAATGCTAGCGGGATGGAAATTCAGGCCGACCGCATCGGCTCCCGCCGCCGCGACCGTCAGGACGTCGGATTCCTCGCGGATTCCGCAAATTTTTATCCGAAACATCGCTCTACCCGCGTTGTCGATGCAAAAAGTATGTTCACCCCAACCGCTACGAAATGCCGAAAATCTTGAAGAAGCAGGTTTTGACGAACCCAGAGCGGCTAGGTTAACGGAGAGCAAGCCTTGATTGCACTGGCAGGAACGCCGCTAGAACGATGGCACGAACCCTTGGTGGTGGGGGCCGCTGTCGTTTTGTTCGGCCTAGTGTATCTAATGCCGCAAGATTGCCAGGTTCCAAGCAAAGCGTCTCTGGTAGTTCGCGACGGCGCGGTCGCGGAGGAAGCGTCGTTTGCGAAGCGAACTCGTGATTCGGCCTTCTACCGAGACCAGTGGACACGCGAGACGGCGCGGTTCTATGCGGCACATCCGCCCCGAAGTGATGCTTCGGGAGACCTTGAGACGCCTGGGAAACGGACGCCGGTTCAGGTCGCGAGTCTGAATGGCAGTTCCGCCGAAACCACCCCAATGGGGACTAGCGGGATCGCACCAGCAAGTCATCTGGAATCCGCTCAGCCGGACGCGGTGGCAATCGCCACTCCGCCAACTCCCACCCTGGCGGCCGAATCCGCCCGCGACCAGCACGTCGGCCGGCGGTGGCATGTCCTGACCTGTTTGGCCACCGGTTTGTTGGCCAGCTTGGCTTATGTCGCGATGTGGCCGACCGTCTCGGTTCCGCCGGGGCGTCCGGTCGGTAGCCAAGGGGAGGACATCGTCGCTGGCCAAGCGGTTATGACCACGGCGACGGCCGACGAGCGGCATCAGGCCGACTCGATCCAAATTCATCTGCCCAGCCAATGGGTCCATCTGCGGCCGACGATCGGCCAGACCGTCCGCCGCGGCGTACTGGGCGGGAGTTACTTGTTGGCGTTGATCGGAGCCTGGGGGCTGTTCGCCCAGACTTGATCCGACCGGCAGCGTCATAGCGTCTGGACGATCCGCAGCAGGGTTTCGCGCACCAATTGAGGGCTCGCGTTCGGATTCGCCTTTCTCGCCTGACCGATCAGTGACCCGAGCGCCTGCTGCTTGCCGTTGCGGAAATCGTCTACCACTTGCGGGTTGGCATCCAAGAGTTCTCGGCAGAGCGAGTCGAGTGCCGAGGAGTCGACCACCTCGATCCCCAGCGCGGCGATCGTGGCAGCGACCGATTCGCCCGAGTGCAGCATTTGCGCGAACACGTTTCGGGCCCGGGCGTTGTCGAGCGAACCGGCTACGACCCGGCGGAGCAAGTCGCCGAGGCTGGCGGCGGAGATCGGGAAGGTGGCAATCGTTTCTCCCCGTTCCTTCAGGGTTCGCATCACGTCCTGTTGGATCCAGTTGCTGGCCCGTTTGCCATCTCCCGCCGTATCGGCGACGGTCTCGAAATAGCGGATCATCGCCGGCCCTTGGTTGACGATCACATCGGCATCGTAAGGCTTGATTTGGTAGCTCGACTCGAGACGCTGGCGGGTCGCGGCGGGCAAATCGCCGAGCGATTCGCGGAGGGCTTCGATCTGTTCGCGCGGGATGCGGACGGGTAGCAGGTCGGGGTCGGGGAAGTAGCGATAATCGGCCGATTCCTCCTTTTCCCGCTGGGGAAAGGTTTGCTCGCGGGTGTCATCCCAGCCACGGGTCGTCTTCGACTCGGTGCGGATCGTCTTCCCCGTTTCCTGCCAAGCCAGGTATTGGCGTTCGGCTTCGTACTGGATCGCCCGCTCGACGGAACGGAAACTGTTCATGTTCTTGATCTCGGCGATCGGCGTTGCCACGCGTCCGCCGGGCGTTTCGATCCAAAGATTGACATTGGCATCGACCCGCAGGCTGCCTTCCTGCATCTCGCAGTCGGAAACATCCAGGTGGGTGAGCAGCAGCTTCAGTTCGCTGAGGTAAGCCTTGGCCTCCGCAGCCGAGCGCAGGTCGGGTTCGCTGACAATCTCCAACAACGGCGTGCCACAGCGGTTGAGGTCGATTCGCGAATCGGTTCGCCCCGCCAACTCGTCGTGCATGCTCTTGCCGGCGTCCTCCTCAAGGTGGGCGCGGATGATCCCGATCCTCCGCACGGATGACTCGACCGCCGGATCGGCGATGTCGAGAAAACCGGCGGCGCAGATCGGCAGGTCGAACTGACTGATTTGGTAGCCCTTCGGCAAGTCCGGATAGAAGTACTGCTTGCGGTCCCATTTGGTCAGCGGCGGGATCTCGCAGTTCAGCGCCAAGCCAGAGCGGATCGCTAAATCGATCGCCTGGCGGTTGATCACCGGCAGCGCGCCGGGCAGCCCCAAACAGACAGGGCAAACCTGGGTGTTGGGCGCCGCGCCGAAGCGGTTTTCGCAGCGGCAGAACAACTTGGTGCGGGTCTTCAGCTGGGCGTGAACTTCCAGCCCAATCACCGTCAGGAACGGGTAGCGATCGGTCACAACGCTGGTCATCGGTTGGGCCTCCGGCGGTGGAAATCGGTCCGAGCTTGGATGGCCGCGGCGACCCGCAGCAGTTGAGGTTCCCCCAGCGGTGGTCCCTGCAATTGGACACCGACCGGGAGCGAGTCGGGGCTGGTGCCGCCCGGGATCGAGAGCGCGGGAATGCCGGCCAGGTTCGCGCCCACCGTGAACAGGTCGCACAGATACATTTGGATCGGGTCATCCACCTTTTCGCCCAGCCGGAAGGCAGGTGACGGCGTGGTGGGCCCGAGCAGCACGTCGGCCTGGGCGAAAGCGGTGTCGTAGTCGCCGCGGATCAGCCGCCGCGCCTTGAGGGCCTTGAGGTAATAAGCGTCGAAATAGCCCGTGCTCAGCGCATAGGTCCCCATCAGGATCCGGCGTTTCACCTCGGGACCAAAACCTTCGGCGCGGCTGCGGCAGTAGGTCGCCGCCAGCGGGCCGATCTCCGCGGAGCGATTCGCGTCGGGTTCGCCGCGGTAACCGTAGTGGGCACCGTCGTATCGCGACAGGTTGCTGCTCGCCTCACAGGGGGCGACGACATAGTAGGCAGGAACGCCAAACCGACTGTGGGGCAACCGTACGTCGATGAGCTCGGCGCCGGCATCGCGGCAGATGGTCATGGTTTCCAGAACGGCGTCGCGGATCGCCGGGTCGAGGCCTTCGTGATCGACCGCCTCGCGGATGACGCCGACCTTGAGCCCGCGCAGGTCCGGCGTCGCGGCGGCCGCCCGGTAATCGACGGCGGGGAGGTCGAGCGAGGTCGAATCGCGAGGATCGAAACCGCCGATCACGTTCATCAGCAGCGCCGCGTCGGCCACCGACCAAGCCAATGGGCCGACCTGGTCGAGACTGCTGGCGAAGGCGATCAATCCGAAGCGACTGCACCTCCCATAGGTCGGTTTGAGTCCGGTGATGCCACAGAACGCGGCCGGCTGGCGAATCGAGCCGCCGGTGTCGGTGCCTAGACTCAGCGGCACGTTGCCGGCCGCGACCACGGCCGCAGCCCCGCCACTGCTGCCACCCGGGGTCCGTGTCAGGTCCCAAGGGTTGCGGGTAATCCCCAGGGCGCTCGTTTCCGTACTGGCCCCCATCGCGAACTCATCCATGTTCGTCTTGCCCACCAACACCGCGTCGGCTTCTCGGAGCTTTCGGACCACGGTCGCGTCGTAAGGGGGACGAAAGTTTTGCAGCATCCGCGAGGAGCAGGTGGTCGGCATGTCACGCGTGCAGAGCACATCCTTGACCGCGATCGGGATGCCGGCGAGCGGGCCGAGCGGTTCGCCTCGGGAACGCTTTTGGTCAACTTCCCGTGCCGCCTGGAACGCCTCTTCCTCCGCAAGGTACGTGAACGCATGCACCTCCGCTTCGGTCCGGCGGATCGAGTCAAAGGCTGCCGCGACGATCTGCTCCGCCGTGACCTCGCCCGCCGCTTGCAATCGCAACAGGTCGAGGGCGGAATCGAGTGGAATGGACACGAGGTTTGACCCGGTTTGAACACAGGGGCGTTTCCACGC
This sequence comes from Planctomycetaceae bacterium UBA6172, assembly GCA_002422955.1. Lineage (GTDB taxonomy): Bacteria > Planctomycetota > Planctomycetia > Pirellulales > Pirellulaceae > UBA6163. The sequence continues at coordinate 21,813 of DITY01000249.1, read as the reverse complement.
GGATGCCAGCGAGGGCTGGGCCGGCGAAAAGCGGGAAGGCTGGGCACGTCGACACCGATGCACGCGTGCGGCTTGACCAAGACGCCAAGGATAACGACTCGCGTCGCTCGGCCAAACGGGGTCGCCCGAGGCAAAACGGCTTGCGCTGCCCCCCGGCCCTGCCAGGCGGATAACCTTTTACCAGGCTACTCACGAGGTTCGTCCGTGACCGCATCGCCGTGAACGCACACGATGGTTAAAGTGCCGTGGCGGGCCCGCGAGGTCCTGCCCCAGTTGCGGCTTGTCGGTCGCGCCAGTGCGCGGGCCGACGAACGGCGTTTTCCGATCCTTTCAAGAGACGAGCGATATGGCGGCGGAGATTTTGGATGGCAAGGCGATCGCGGCGGCAATCCGCGAGGAAATCCGGGCGGAGGTGAGTGACTGGGTCCGCGCGGGCGGGCCGGTTCCCTGTTTGACGGCGGTGTTGGTCGGCGACGATCCCGCCAGTCAGGTGTATGTCCGCAACAAGCATCGCGCCTGCGAGCAGGTGGGGATCGAAGGCCGGATCGAACGGTTGCCGGCCGATGCTTCCCAAGCCGTATTATTGGACTGCATCCAGAAGCTCAACGCCGATCGTGGCGTGCATGGGATCTTGGTCCAGTTGCCGCTGCCAGTTGCGAGTGACGCCGCGCTGCGGATCGATACCCGCACGGTGCTGGATGCGGTCGATCCGGGCAAGGATGTCGACGCCTTCAGTCCGATCAACGTCGGGCTGATCTCGCAGGAACGCCCCCGGTTTCTCCCCTGCACCCCGCACGGGATCGTTCAGCTGTTGGCCCGCTACCAGATTCGCACCGCCGGGCGGCATGTCGTCGTGGTCGGAAGGAGCGACATCGTCGGCAAGCCGATCGCGATGATGCTCGCCTCCAAGGATGGGGTGTCCGGGGCCGATTATGCCAACGCCACGGTTACGCTGGCTCACAGTCGCTCGGTCGACCTACCCGCGATTACCCGGACCGCGGACATTTTGATCGCCGCTGTCGGCCGGCCGGAGATGGTTCGCGGCGACTGGATTCGGCCCGGCGCGGTCGTGATCGATGTCGGCATCAACCGGGTCGCTGAGCGGTTGGTCGGCGATGTCGCGTTCGACGAAGCATCCCAGGTGGCATCGGCGATCACGCCGGTCCCGGGGGGTGTTGGTCCACTGACGATCGCGATGTTACTAAGGAACACGCTCGAGGCGGCCCGCCAGAGCGTGTGATCGCAGTCGCGGGTAGCGAGTCGCGAGAGGGGTCACCCGGCGGCCGGCTCGGCCATCTCCGAGTGACCTTTAGGCCAGAGTGCCAAGAACGCCAACAATCCGACCAGCGGCGCCCAGCCCAAGATCGCCATGTTGAGGTCGTAGGAGCCGGTTCGATCGACCATGTAGCCAAATAGGGTTTGGGTCGGTGAGGAGGCGATCCAGCCGACAAACGACAGCATGCCAGTCAGCCTCCCCATGTGAGAGACCGTGACTTCCTGCGTGAAGGAATAATAGCAGGGAAAGACACCCAAGGTCCCCGCCGCGACTAATAGCAGTACGGCCAGCAGGGGCCAGCCTTGGGGAAGGAAGGCCGCCACGGTACAGAGTGCGGCGAGCAACGAGCAACCCAAGAAGACCAGGACGCGGCTGTTGTGGACCTGAACGCCGCGACGCACCAGCCATACGGTTGCCAACCCCGCGGCGATGCAGCCGATATCGGTGAAGATGTAATAGGTCGAGTTGAACAGCAGGGCCTGCTCTTGCGAATAGCCACGGCCTTCCTGCAAGAACTTGGGTAACCAGGCACGAATCAATTGCCATGAGGTGTTGATCGCGATCACCATCGTGGCCAAGGCCCAAAAACGCCTGTCCGTGAGTAAGGGGATCAACCAAGCGGTGGGGGCGATTGGGTTCTGGGTCGCCGAATCGCTCGCTCGCTCGCGCTCCAGATCGTGGGGCTTGATGACCCACAACCAGACGATTGCCCACAGCAACCCCGCTGCGCCGATGATGAAGAACGGGGTTCGCCACGCGTCGGGTTCGCTATTGCCGCGGACCAAACCCAAGATCACGATCGGGGTCAGAATCGCGCCCAGCGATGCCCCGCTCTGCAGGATGCTGTTACCCATCACCCGGTTACCACGGGACATCACCGCCTGGGTGACGATTAGCGCGCAAGGCCAATGACCGGCTTCGAAAAAGCCGAGCAGGGTACGACAGATCAGCAGCGACGTGTAACCCCGGGAGAGGCCGGTCGCAAACCCGACCGCGGACCAGGCGACCAGGACGGCGGGATAGAGCAAACGGACCGAAACCCGGTCGGCAAGGATGCCGAAAAATAGCGAACCGAAGGCAAACGCGTAGCCGAAGGTGGCCTCGATGGTGCCGTACTGGGTATTGGAGAGCTGCAGCTCTTTGGTGATTAGGGGGGCCAGATTGGAAAGGGTCTGGCGATCCATGTAATTGATCATCGTCGCCAGCAGCAACAGCCCGCTCACCCACCACTGCCAAGCCGAAGAGCGACCGGTCGGTTCCATCGAAAGCGTTCCTCAGGCGGGTAGGCGAGATTGGCAGCCAAGGGCGGCGGTGGGTGTCGCGTGCAGGACCCCTTGATCGCGAGCCCCGGCGGGTTTGAGGCCGTTCGGGGGGCAGCGGTCCGGTGGGTGAAGGCGGGTCTGACCGCAGCCTCGACCACCATAGCCGGAATCTGGGTGGCTAGAAACCGTGCGAACTCGCAAACGGCCATTTTCCCGCCCGGGGTCTACCCCGGGTCCTGACACTCGGCCCAACACGGCGATCGAGCGAACCACGGGCCACGCCGCTCCGTACAATGAACTTAGAATGAAGGATCACGGACGACATCACCTCGTTTTCACCGTCTCATGGGTATCATGCGAGAAGATCTGGTCGGATACGTGCTGGCTGCCTTGGAGCCGCATGAGGTACGTCGGGTAGAAAGCCGCTTAGCGGCGGATCCGTCCCTCCGCGAGGAATTGGCGGAGGTCGAAAAGGCGCTGCTCGACGCCGAGCACCAACTCGCGGGGCAAGCGGAGTTGGTTGATGTTCCGGCCGATTTGACCCTGCGAACGTTGCAGCGGATCGATTCGCTGGAGGGGCCGGCTGACGCGACTTCCGACGCGCCGCACGGACGCTTCACGCTCCGCCCCTCCTCGGAATGGGCCCCCCGAGGCCGTCGAATATGGTTGGATTATTTGGTCGCCGGTTTGGCCGGCACCGCGTTGCTCGGGTTGGGAATTCCCGCGGTCGCGCGGTTGCGTGACGACGCGCGGAGCTTGCTTTGTCAGGACAAGCTGCGCGAGATTGGCGTGGGGATCAGTCAGTATGTGCTCCGAGACCCCGCATCCCAATTACCCGGGCTGGCCGCCAGCGGTCCCGAGGCGTTTGCGGGGATGTACTCGGTGCGGATGAACGACCAGGAGACGTTGACTGACTGCCAACTGCTGTTCTGTCCCGATGTTCCCCTACCGCAGCCCGATCCGAAGCTGTACCCGCCGGTCGGCACGAATGCGGACAAGGGCGCAACGCTCGTCCCCGGTCTGGAACGCTTGCTCAGTCTAGATGACATTCGCCAGGCCAACGAACAGCGTGACCTATCGAGATTGCAGTGGTACCAGCGGTCGGCGGGTGGCAGCTATGCCTACACGCTCGGCGTGATGGACGGAATGCGTTATCGGTCGCCGCATTATGAGGCGAGGCCGAACTTCGCCGTTCTCGGCGATATGCCGATCGCGGGCCAGCAGCGCTCCGAGGCGGTCGATGTGAAAGGCCTCCGGTGGCCGCATCGCGGCAGCGGTGCGAACGTGCTGTATGAGGACGGCAGCGTCCGCCACATTCACCCCAGTCGGATGCTCGGCTTACCGGACCACCCCTACGTCAATCACCGCGGGGCGTTTGAGGCGGGCGTGAACATTGACGACGCCTCGCTCGGCCCGAGTTGGCGGGCGCCGTTCATCCAGGCTGTCCAGCGCTAGCCGCGGCCGAATCCGAAGATACCGCCCTTAGCTGGGGTTGGCTTGCCGCGGCGAGCGGTCGCATGCCCGGTGGTCCGCTAGCAAGCCAGAACATGGTTCTAGGGCGACTGGGACAGTTGGTGAAACCGTCGTTGTGCCCTGCCCCCTGGCCTGCCGCGAAACGAAAAAGCCCCGGATGGCCTTGCGACCGCCCGGGGCTTTGCGTTTCGAGTCAGGGTCCGCCGATCACTCGGGGACCCCATCCTTACGGATCACTCAGTTGCAGTTGGTGCAGCCAGCACCGACGGTGTAACCACCGGTGACGACGCCGGTGCTGACACCCGCGGCGCAAGGGACACAACCGTTGGTGGAAACCGGGACGCTGACTTCGACAGCCACCGGGCGGCAAACACGAACCTGAACTTCCTTGGTGCCGTGGACGGGCACGCAGACATTGTAAGTCTCGGGAACCTGTTCGGTAACGGTGTTGTAAACCGTGACGTTGTACTGGCGAGTCCGAGTTTCGTTCTGCATGCGGGTTACGGGAACCGTACGAGTCTTGGTTTCGGTCGTGTAGCTGGTGACCTGATACTCACTGGTCCGCTCTTCCGGACGCATCTTCGTCACCGTAACGGTACGAGTTTGCGTCTGCGGTTCGCAAACGGTGTAATTGACCACGCGGGTACGATCTTCCATGCGCGTCTTGTTGACCGTCAACACGCGGTTGCGGATTTCGGTGCGGCACTTGGTGACCGGAGTTTCCTTGGTGCGGGTTTCCATGCGGGTCTTGGTTACCGGCACTTCACGGGTCTTGGTTTCGGTCGTGTAGCTGGTGACCTGGTACTCGCGAGTCCGCTCTTCCGGACGAAGCTTGGTGACGCTGACCTTGCGGGTCTTGGTCTCCGGACGGACCTTGTTGACCGTGACCATGCGGGTCTTGGTTTCGTTGACGTAGCTGGTCGTCGTGTAGGTGTACGGCTCTTCAGTCGTCTGGCACTGATAGGTCGTGACGGGCACTTCCGTGGTCACGGGGTTCGAGACGTAAACTTGACGATAAGCATAGGTCGGGGCACAAGCACCACCGGCAACACCTGCGTCGCCACAACCAGCANNCAGCAGCAGCCGAGCCGCAATCGCCGCAGTCGGCAGCCGGGGCGCAATCGCCACAACCGGCAGCCGGGGCGCAATCGCCACAACCGGCCGACGCACCGCAACCCGCTGCGACGCCACAGCCGGCGCCACGACGGCCCATCAGGCGGCTCAGCAACCCACCGCGATAGCCGGTGGAGACAACGGCCGACGAACCAGCCGAAACGCTAGCCGCGGGACTGACTTCGACCATTTGGCACTGATAGCTGCCCTGGTCGACAGTGACCGTTTGCATGGTCGTGACCGGAACGCTACGGGTAACCGAACGAGTCGCGGTCTTGGTTTCGGTGACGGGCACGGAAACCGTGTAGGTCTGTTCGACTTCTNNAGGTCTGTTCGACTTCTTCGGTGTAAGGAACCTGGACCGAGTAGGTCTGGGTCTTGGTCTCAGTGACGGGCACGGAAACGGTGTAGGTCTGGGTCACGTTCTCGGTGTAGGGAACACAGACCTGGTAGGTCGAGCTGACCATTTCGGTGTAGGGGACCTGAACCGAGTAGGTCTGTTCAACCTGTTCGGTGTAGGGCACGCAGACCTTGTAGGACTCTTCACGAGTCTTCTGGACAGGGGTCATCACCGTGTAGGTCTGTTGGACTTCTTCGGTGTAAGGCACCTGAACCGTGTAGGTCCGAGTCTTGGTCTCAACGACCGGCACCTGAACCGTGTAGGTCTGTTCGACCTGATCGGTGACGGGCACGCAAACCGTGTAGGTCTGATCCCGAGTTTCGACCGACGCGACCTGGCGGGTCACGTTGCGCATGCGGGTCTGGGTCTGCTGAACGTAGGAGACGGTCGGAACCATACGGGTTTCCGTCACGTACTGCGAACGCATTACCGTCCGAGTTTCATAGGAGACGGCGGGGCCACAGGCACCACCATCCGCACCAACCACCGCGCCCGCGACAGCAACGCCATCGCCACAAGCGGAACATCCGCTCGCGACCGTCGTACCGGCACAAGCCGTACAGCCGGCCATCGCTTCGGTGACGGCCAACACGGCCGTCATGGCTCCAAAAGCGAACGTCAAAAGAAGTCTTCTCATGTCTAGTACCCTCGTGGGAGGCCCACAGCCTGACAGGCCAAAAAAGAAACGTTGGAGAAATGTAGCGACTGCGTAGACTGGGGTGCTGTCGCGTCTGGGAGTAGGGTAAGTTGGATTTGGCCGATGTCAATGAGTTTGAGGGTAAATTTTCTTTGTCTCAATCAAACTTCATCGCTTTAGCAACAAGTTCGTAACTTCCCGCTAGGCGAGACTTTCGGGTTTGCTATCCGACCTTGCACGATTCGGATTTAAGTCCTGTCGGTTAGCTGTTGTCGCCAGGGCTGTCTGTCCCCTATCATTAGCAAAATAGACATTTAGCACGTGGGGAATTTTTTTCGCGAGCGATCGCGAGTGACCGAGGCCGCCATTGCGGCTGGCTGAGGTCGGCTAATAGGCGGCCAGGTGCGGCGTCCAAAACGGCGGAATCCTAGACGGTAGGGGCGACGGCGGTGGGGGAAGCGAAACCAATTCTTTGTGTCGGAGCGTTACGGCTTCCAGCCCAGCGGCTACCGGGGATGGTCGAGGACTACGAGTGGGTCGTTGTCGACTCAGTCCCCGAGGCGATCGAGCAGTTGAGCCGAAAGCGGTTTGCCGGCTTGTGGATCACGGAGGGGAATCTGCCCGAAACGAGCCAGTTGGGTGGTCTGCTGCTGAGTGGGACGATGCTCAGCGAGATGCCGCAAGGGGTCGCGTTGCTCGACGAACATCACCGGGTTTTGTGGGCCAATCGTCGGCTCCTGATGTGGGCCGGACAGGACTCTCCGCCCCCCGGTGCGACCCTGTATGAAATGCTCGGCAATCCTGAGATCATGGGGCCGGACTTCTGCCCGTTTCACACGGCGATGGCGACGGGGTTTGAAAGCACGAGCACGCTGCATGACCAGCACAACCGCTACTTCCAGGTGCATGTCGCGCCCATCGTTTCGGTGGGGTTGGTCCCGACACAAGCCGATGGCCGTGTGCCGACGGCCACCCGCTTCGCCGCGGGCGGTGATACGGCCGCCGCTTCCGAGTTCGCTGCCCTGCCCCGGCACATGATCGTGACGGTTGGCGATATCACGGAAGAGATGCTGCAACAGCAGAAGTTGGCCGCAATTCACAAGGCGGGTCGCGAGTTAGCCGATTTGCGGCCGACCGAAATCTTCATGATGGAAGTGGACGAACGGATCGAGTTGCTGAAGGAAAACATCCGCCACTACCTTCACGACCTGCTCAATTTCGAAGTCATCGAAATCCGGCTGCTCGAGCACGCCACCGGCAACTTGGTGCCGCTGCTCAGTGTCGGGATTGACCAACAGGCCGCCGATCGAAAACTGTTCGCGCAGCCCCGCGGTAACGGGATCACCGGCTACGTCGCCGCCAGTGGGGTCAGCTACCTCTGCAAGGACGTGGTCAACGATCCGCTGTTCATCCCTGGGGTCGCCGATTCTAAAAGTTCGCTAACGGTGCCACTGATCCTTCACGATCAGATCCTCGGAACGATCAACGTCGAAAGTTTCGAAGCCGATGCCTTCAGCGATAGCGACCTTCAGTTTCTCGAGATTTTTGCCCGTGATGTCGCGTTCGCCCTCAACACGCTCGAATTGTTGGTCGCTCAGAAGGCCAACACGGCCCAGCAGAGTTGCGATGCCATCCACAGTGCGGTGGCATTGCCGGTCGACGAGATCCTTAATGACGCCGTCAATGTGATGGAGGGCTACATCGGCCACCAGGGCGAGATCGTCGATCGCTTGCGTAGGATCCTGCAGAATGCCCGTGACATCAAGCAGACGATTCAGCAAATCGGCCAGCGAATGACGCCATTGGAAGCCGTCCCTGTCGGCATGAAGTCCGAGCATCACGCGTTGCTGGCCGGGAAGCGAATTCTGGTGGTGGATGAGGACCATTCCGTCCGCGACGACGCCCACCGGCTGCTGGAACGTTACGGTTGCATCGTGGAGACCGCTCACGAAGGGAAGGAAGCGGTCATGATGGTCCGTGGTAGCGGTGGCGAGGGGAGTTACGATGTCATCATCAGCGACATCAAGCTGCCCGACTTCAGCGGCTATCAATTGATGTGCCGCCTGGGTGAGGTCATGAACCGTGTCCCGATGGTCTTGATGACCGGTTTCGGTTACGACCCCGGGCATTCGATCGTCAAGGCCCGTCAAGCTGGCCTGCACCCCAAGGCCGTCCTCTTCAAACCATTTCGCCTCGATCAGTTGGTCGATGTCGTCGAAACGATTCTCGAGATCAATCGCAAAGAAGCGACCGTTTGATCCGTCTGCCGCGGGACGGATTTTGCTCCCCGTCGCATCCGTCGCCGTCGGCTGGTGAGACTTGGGAACCCTTCCGATTCTCCCTTTCTACGGCAGTCATCGGACCGCAACGAGCCACCCCGGCGGCGAGCTAGTCGGGCCGTTCTGCAAGGGTTGAGTGTCTCCCTTTGTTTACACTTGATCGCGCCAGGGTTCGGTCGGGGGGTAATCGGTTTTGGCCGCGTGGAGTGTTGAAAATTAGGTTAGTTTGCAGCTCGATCGCATCGCGATTGTCGCGGGCGGCGGGTTATCAGGCAGGATCTCAAGGGGTATGATCGCTTCGCTAAGCGTATAAGCGGGCGGTTTGCGGCGCCGATCGATCGGATTGGGCGTCGATCGCGAACGGTTTTTGACTCTGGTATGGCGGACGAATGCAGACGAATAGCAGTGAGGTAAACCTGTTTTTACCGCAGGTCTGGTTTCGCGACCTGGTGTCCGGCCTGGTCGTGTTTTTGGTGGCGCTGCCGCTCTGTTTGGGGATCGCCTTGGCGTCTGGGGCGCCGCTGTTTTCGGGGGTGCTAGCGGGGATCGTTGGGGGTTTGGTGATCGGCGTGTTAAGCGGGTCCCATACCAGCGTTTCCGGACCGGCGGCCGGCTTAACGGCGATTGTCGCCATGCAGATCGCCCAACTCGGCTCGTTCGAAGCCTTCTTGACGGCGGTCGTGATCGGCGGGTTGCTGCAGATGGGTCTCGGGCTTTCGCGGGCTGGCTTCATCGCCGCCTTTTTTCCGTCCAGCGTGATCAAGGGGTTACTGACGGCGATCGGCGTGATCCTGATCATCAAGCAGACGCCGTATGTTTTGGGTTTGGCCAAAACGGGGCAACCTGAATCGGCGACGCAAGCGCTGACCCCTTCGCACCCGAATATTTTCAACGACATCGGGTCGCTGTTTTCCGGTGAAATGAATGTCGGGGCCCTGCTGATCGGAATCGGCTCACTGCTGTTGTTGGTCGGCTGGGATAAGGTTCCGCGGCTGAAAAAATCGGTGATTCCGGCACCGCTGATCGTCGTCGCGTTGGCCATTCTTGCGAAGCTTGGGCTGCGGGCGATGGGGCAGGAGTGGCGGATCGGTGATGTCCGTTTGGTCCGCGTTCCCGTCGCGGAAACCTTCGGCGACCTGGCGGGCTTCCTGACATTTCCAGACTGGGGTGTCCTGGGAACGCCGGCCGTTTACATCGCGGGCGTGACCATTGCCATCGTCGCTTCGCTTGAGACGCTGCTGAATTTGGAAGCGGTCGATAATCTGGATCCCAGACGCCGGGTCTCGCCACCCAACCGCGAATTGTTCGCCCAAGGTGTTGGCAACATGGTCTCCGGCCTAGTCGGTGGCTTGCCGGTGACCAGCGTGATCGTTCGCGGTTCGGTCAACATCGGTGCTGGCAGCCAGTCCAAATTGTCCGCGATTTTTCACGGCTTTTTCCTCGCCGGCGCCGTGATCTTTTTGCCGGGCCTGCTGAACCTGATCCCCCTGTCTTCCCTGGCGGCGATCCTGCTGGCCACCGGATTCAAGCTGGCGAGCCCGAGCTTGGTCAAGCAGTTGTGGTCGGAGGGGCGTAGCCAATTCTTGCCGTTTGCCGTGACCGTGGTCGCCATTGTCGCCACCGACCTGCTGGTTGGGATCGTGATCGGCCTGTTCACCGCCTTGGCCTTCATCCTGTACAGCAACTACCAGCGCCCCGTGCAGCTGATCGTCGAAAAACATTTGGGCGGGGAACTGCATCACCTGCAATTGGCGAATCAGGTGAGTTTCTTGAATCGCGCCGCGCTCGATCAGACGCTGAACAGCATCCCCGCGGGAGCCCATGCGCTAATCGACGCGCGAGGCACCGCCTACATCGACCCGGACATCCTCTCGCTGCTCAAGGACTACAAGGATAAAGCGGGGCCAGCTCGTGGCGTGGAAGTCAGTCTGCGTGGCTTCCGCTCGAGCTATGCGATGCAAGACAGCATTCAATATGCCGACTTTTCGACTCGCGAGTTGCAGCAATCGCTGACGCCGGGTCAGGTCTTGCAAGTACTCCGTGAAGGCAACGAGCGGTTTCGCAATCAGCATCCCTTGCCCCGCGACTTGATGCGGCAGGTCAATGCGACGGCCCAAGGTCAGTATCCGATGGCGATCGTGTTGAGCTGCATGGACTCGCGCACGCCGACCGAGTTGATTTTCGACCTCGGGCTGGGCGATGTGCTCAACGTCTGTTTGGCCGGCAACGTGATGGTCGGTCCGCGGGTTTTAGCCAGCATCGAATACGGTTGCGTCGATGCGGGGGCCAAATTGATCGTGGTGATGGCGCATACCCGTTCGACCGTGATGCAGGCGATCGTCCGCCAGGCTTCGAGCACCACGTCCGTGGGCAGCCCTGCCCATGGTGAGCATTTTCACTATCTGGTCGAGAGTGTGGACGAGTCGATCACGCCCGAGGATCGCCGGGCGTACACCCGTCTGGACGAATCTGGGCGGCAGCAACTCTGCGACGAGATCGCGCGGCGGCATATCATTCGGTCGATCGACTCGATTCGCTCCAGCAGTCGCACGATCGCCGCGTTGCTCGACCAAGGCAAGATCGGCATGATCGCCGCGGTCTATGACGTCAGCAACGGAGAAATTGACTTCCTCGAGGACTCGGCGATCGGATTCGATGTGGGCGGGGGAACGATGGCGGCCGATCTGACGCGGCCTTGAGATGGCGGCGGGCCGTCCGGACGCCAGCGACCATCACTGCGGCCTGTCGACTCACGCGAGCAATTTCGCCCCGACGGCTCGCTCGCAACCGGCCAAGATCGAGGCGACCAGCGCGTCGGCTTCGCCACCGGTCAGCGTCGCATCCGGCTTTTGGAGCGAGACGGACAGCAGGATGCGTTTGCGATCAGGGCCGTCCTTCCCCGGGTCGCGATAGGTCTCACGGTAGGTCACGCCGGCCAGTTCGCCACCGACCGCGGCCCGGACTGCCGACTCCAAATCAGCCCAGCGGATCGTTTCGGCGACGATCAAATTCAAGTCGCGCTGAATCGACGGGAACGGGCTGATCGACTTTTGTGTCGGGACTAAGGTGGCATGCCGCAGCAGCCCCGGAATCGATAGTTCCGCGACGGAGGTCTCGCCCGGCAGCTTGAGTTCCTTGCCGAGGACGGCGTCGATAACCGACAGATAGCCGAGCCATTCGCCGGCGGCATGGATCTCGACCATCCGATCCGGATCGAGGCCTCGCGCTCGCTGCGCATCAGCCGTCGCGATCGGGCGATAGCTCAGTGGTTCGCAGATCCCAAGGCGGGTCGCGATCGTGTCGAGTACCCCTTTGAGCACGAAGAAGTCGTGGCCACTCACCACCCCCAGCGTGTACTGTTCGGTCGGCAGGTCGGCTGTCTGACTGCCCGGCAGGTAGAGGTGGGCGATCTCGAACAGATCGGCTTGGGTACCAGAAGAACTCCAGTTGTTGGCCCGACTGCTCAGCAGGCTGGGAACTAAGGACCGTCGGAGCTTGCGCGCCCCTTCGAGCATCGGGATCTGCGTCGACAGCGCGGCGGTTTCGGTCCAGGGGCTGAGCATCGCGTCGAGCTTTTCGGTGACGATGCTGGGAGTCATCGCTTCGCTGATGCCCGCGGCTAAGACCACCCCGCGAACTTTCTCGATCGCGACGTCGAAGGGACGCTTGGCACTGGGGGCTACCGGGATGGGGTGATCTTCGGGGATCTGTTCATAACCATGAACGCGTGCGACTTCTTCGATCAGGTCGACTTCGCGGGTCAGGTCATGACGCCAGGAAGGGACACGCCAGCTGACCTGACCCGCGGCTTCGTGATGCTGTTCACAGCCCAAGGCGGTCAGGATTCGCAGCACGGCATCGCGTTCGATTTCGATCCCCAACAGCCGTTTCAGTTGAGAAAAACGGAGCATGATCGGTTGGGGTTGGGGCACTTCGGGCGCGGTGTCGATCGCGCCGCCGATGACTTCGCCGCCACCGATGCTGACGATCAACTCGCAGGCCCGTCGGCTGGCCCAATCGAGTTGTCGCGCATCGACCCGTCGCTCGAAACGGAAAGACGAGGGGCTGAACAATTTCAGCTTGCGCGCCGTTCGCCGGACGGCGAGCGGGGTGAAGATCGCCGCTTCGATCAGCAGGTTGCGGGTCGATTCCGTGACTTCGCTTTCCGAGCCGCCCATCACACCCGCGACGGCTACCGGCTTGACGGCATCGGCGATGACGCACATCGACGGGTCGAGCGTGTATTGCCGATGGTCGATGGCTGAAATCGTTTCTCCGGCGGTGGCCGGACGGACGACGATTCGGTTTTCGGCCAACCGATCAAAGTCGAAAGCGTGCAGCGGTTGCCCGCATTCGAACATCACATAATTGGTGACGTCGACGACATGGTTGATCGTACCGATCCCGATGCTGGTCAGTGAGTTGGCGAGCCAAGTTGGGCTGGGGCCGACGCGGACGCCCCGGATCAGCCGCGCGGTGTATCGCGGGCAAGCCTCTTGGAACTCGTTACGAACCGAGGTCATCAACCCAGAGTCAGAACCGGAGACCGCAAGCTCGACCATGGGAGTCCGTAGCGGCAGGTCATAGAGCACGGAAATCTCGCGGGCCACACCGATATGTCCCAGGCAGTCACCCCGATTGCTGGTGACCTCCAGGTCGATCACAAAGTCGTCGCCGAATCGCGCGGTCGACTCGTGGTTGAGCCCCGACAAGGCCAACCGAGATTCCAACTCGGACACCGGCATCGGCAGATCGACGTAACGCGACAACCATTTCCAAGAAACGAGCATGATCAGTAAGTCGACTGGAGTGGAAGGGGCAGCAGCCTGGCGGATCAGAACTGTCGGAGGAACCGGAGGTCGCCACTGAACAGGTCGCGGATATCGGTGACCCCGTGGCGTCGCATGCACAGACGCTCAACACCCAAACCGAAGGCGAAACCGCTGTAGGTTTCTGGGTCATATCCGACGGCGGATAAAACGGCCGGATCGACCATCCCAGCGCCGCCGAACTCGATCCACTGGCCATTCCACAGAAAGTCGACTTCGACGCTCGGCTCGGTGAACGGAAAGAACGAAGGCCGAAAGCGAATCTCGACATCACCGCCGAGATAGTTGTTGGCGAAGACCCGTAGCACCGTCTTCAGGTTCGCCATCGTCACGTCGGTGTCGATCAGCAACCCTTCCATCTGGTGAAACATCGGGAAGTGGGTCGCGTCGGGGGCGTCTGGTCGGTAGACCCGGCCGAGCGAGATGATCCGGATTGGCGGCCGGGACATTTCCATCACGCGGATCTGCACGGTGCTGGTTTGGCTGCGGAGCAGTCGCGTCCCTTCCACGGCTGCCGTCGCGCCGGCGGTCGCCAGATAAAAATTGTCGAGAGGATCGCGGGCCGGGTGATCTTCAGGGATGTTGAGCGCGACGAAATTATGCCAGGGATCTTCTACCTCAGGGCCTTCGGCGGTGGAAAAGCCCATCCGCCCCATGATCTCCTTGAGGTGCTCGATCGTTTGGGTCACCGGGTGCAAATGCCCCAGCCGCAACGCGATTCCGGGCAGGGTCGGATCCGCAAGCGGTCCTGAACCGGCCGCCTGAGCCGCCGAGAACAAGCCCTTGGCCGCCTCGAAAGCGTCCTGAATGGTGTTTTTGACCTCATTCAGCCGCTTGCCAGCAGCAGGCTTATCCGCTCCTTCGATCGAACCGAGCAGCTTCTGAATCTCCTTCAGCAGGCCGTTCTTGGCCCCGAGGAACTTGACCCGTGCCGCTTCCAAATGATCCGGACCGACGACCGCGCGGAGCGCGGTCGAAGCTTCATTTTCGAGATCGTCGAGCTGCTTAAGAAAGTTATCCAGCGACATCGGCGTAAACCGTTTCCGCTTCCCAGAGCGGCTCTAGCGATCGTCCCACCGCCTTGGCTATCCCCGATGGACCCGCCGGGGGGACGTCGGGCGGGAACCAAGGAGTCGACGACAAGCGATTTAGCTTGCCGCCGGGACCGCTTCGGCATGGTGGGCCAGAGTCAGCTTGACTTGGTCGACGATCGCCTTGAAGCCTTCGGGGTCCCGAATCGCCAATTCCGACAACGTCTTACGATCCAGCTCCAGGCCGGCCAGCTTCATGCCGTGCATGAACACCGAATATCGCAGCCCGTGCTGATGAACCGCGGCGTTGATTCGGATGATCCACAGCTTCCGGAACTCGCGTTTCTTCGTGCGGCGGTCACGGAACGCGAACGCGCCGGCTCGCAACAGGGTTTCCTTGACGGTCCGCAATTTCTTGCTGCGGGCACCGCGAAAGCCTTTAGCGGCTTTGAAAAGTCGTTTTTTGGACTGCCGTCGGGCATGTCCGATCGTTGTACGCATCGGTAAGGAATCTCCAACCGAAATCGCGCATCGAGTCGTAATCAGGCCCCCGCCACATCCTCAGCCGCTCGGCTGGAGGGATACGAACGATTCGGCTTGGGCCGAATCACTCGGGCGGATGTTCATGCCCACACGACTTGCACTAGGGAAAGGGACGGGGATAGGTGGTTAGTTGCTGTAGCCGTTGAGGGCCGCCTGGATGGACGGCTCCATGCACGGATGCAACGAGGTGGTACCCCGCAGGTTTCGGCGTCGCTTCTTCGACAAACCGGTCGCCAAGTGGCTGGTGCCCGCGTTACGGTGCATCGCCTTGCCGGTCGCGGACAAACGAAAACGCTTCTTGGTACCCTTATGCGTCTTCATTTTCGGTCGGGAATTAGGTTTGCTGGCCATCGGTAAGCGTCTGCATCACAGGAAAACGGAACGAGCCCAACCAATTACGGGCCTCGGATCATATCGCCCAGCCATCGACGGCGGAAGGGCGCCGGCTCCAGTTTTTTGCCGTAACTCGACCCGGATATTGCCCCCTACCGCTAGAATCAGCCGCCTACCAGACCGAACTGGAGTTAAGCCCCCCCATCTTGGAGTGATCGCAACGATGTTACCCAAGTCCTGGCTCCCCCGCCTGACCCTTTCGCGACGGAAGGGCTCCCTAGCCGTTCCACTCGCCCTGGTAGCGCAGCTTGCTGTCGTGGCATGCCCTGCTGCCGATGTTCCTACAACCCCCAAGTCAAAGCCCGCCATGACCGCCGACTCGCCGATGTTGAAGCCCTGGGAAGGACCGCATGGTGGGATTCCCCCGTGGGACCGAGTGCGCGTGGATCAGTTTCAGGCCGCCTTTGAGGTGGCCCTGAAGATCGCGGCCGATGATCTTGAAAAAATTGCTAACCGGACCGACCCGCCGACGATCGAGAACACGCTCCTGGCTGTCGACGCCGCCGGCGCGGAACTGGAGCGGTTGGAAACGCTGTTCTCCGTCCACACCGGCAACCTCAATGTGGGGCCGATTGCCGACATCGAACGGGTGGTGTCTCCAAAATTGTCCCAACACGCCGACAGCATCATCCAGAACTCCAGGCTGTTCGCCCGGATCGAGGCGATCTGGCAGTCCCCCGGGCTGCGTGCCGAATCGCCTATCCGCCAACGGTTGGTCGAGGATCGCTACCAAAGCTTCGTCCGCCAAGGGGCGAAGTTGAACGCGGCTGACAAGCTGAAGCTGACCGAAATCAACACGCGATTGGCTCGACTGTTCACCGATTTCAACCAAAACGTCCTCGAAGATGAAAAGCGCAATGTCACCTGGATCGCGGACCCAGCCGATTTGGCTGGGTTGCCCGAAAGCACGGTGGCCGCGATGGCGGGCGCTGCCCAGGAACGGCGTGGCAATCCGGACGCCAAGGGCGATTGGGCCGTTACCAACACCCGTTCGTCGATGGACCCGTTCCTGACCTACGCCGACAACCGAAGTCTTCGAGAGCAGGTCTGGCGAAACTTCTATAGCCGCTGTGATCACGGCGACCGATTCGACAACAAGCCGCTGATCGCCGAGATCCTCGCCCTGCGGCTGGCCCGAGCCCAACTGCTCGGTTACCCGACGCACGCCGATTGGCGGATGCAGCGGACGATGGCTGCAAAGCCCGCCGCCGCCATGGAATTGATGATGCGGGTCTGGCCCAAGGCGGTCGCGCGAGTTCAGGAAGAGGTGGCCGATATGCAGCGGGTGGCGGATCGCGAATCCGTCGAACAGGGGGCTCTTCCAATCCGCATCGAGGCCTGGGATTACCGCTACTACGCCGAAAAGGTTCGCAAGGAGAAGTACGACCTCGATTTCAATCAGGTGGAACCTTACCTGCAACTCGACCGTTTGGTCGAAGCGATGATGTGGGCTTCGGGAGAACTGTTCGGGCTCCGCTATGAACCGGCCCCGGAATTCCCAGTGTTTCATCCCAATGTTCGGGCGTGGCGGGTTACCGACCAGGGTGGCCAAGTGATCGGGCTGTTTTATCTCGACCCCTACGCTCGCGAGGGGAAGCGGAGCGGGGCTTGGATGAGTGAATATCGCAACCAACAGCACCTTCCCCTGCCCTCCTTGCCGATCGTGTCGAACAACTCGAACTTCGTCAAATCGGGCGAAGGCAAGCCGGTCCTGATTTCCTGGGACGATGCCGTGACGTTGTTTCACGAGTTCGGTCACGCACTCCACGGGTTGTTGTCGAGCGTCGATTACAAGGCCCAAGCGGGGACGCGGGTGGCCCGTGATTTTGTCGAATTCCCATCGCAAATTTTCGAGCATTGGCTGATGACCGATGGCGTGCTGCAAAAGTTCGCGTTGCACCACGAAACGGGTGAGCCGTTGCCGAACCAACTGCTCGAGCGAATTCGCAAAGCGGCGCAGTTCAACCAAGGGTTCGGAACGGTCGAGTACCTGGCCAGCGCTATCGTGGATATGAAATTGCACACGGATACCACGGGCCAGATCGACCCCGCGGAATTCGAGCGGCGTGTGCTGGCCGAGATCGGGATGCCGCGGGAGATGGTGATGCGGCACCGGTTGCCGCACTTCTCTCACCTGTTCAGCAGCGACAGTTACAGCGCCGGCTATTACAGCTACCTGTGGGCAGATGCCCTGACGGCGGATGCGGCCGAGTCGTTCGAGAAAGCACCCGGCGGTTTTTACGATGCCGATCTGGCGAAGGCCCTCCGCGATCAGGTCCTGTCGGTCGGGGATACCATCGATCCCGCGGAAAGCTATCGCCGGTTTCGGGGACGAGATGTGGATACCGATGCGCTGTTGAGAAAACGCGGCTTCCCGGTCGAGTGAGTTAATCCGCCTGGATCCATCCTGCCCCGGCCGTCAAGTAAAAACGCTCCGCCGCGACCAGGGTCGTGGCAGAGCGTTCGTGGTTGAATCCGATCGCGGTTCACCGCGGGACTCAGTTCTCGAGCGTTTCCCAAGCGGCGTCGAAGGCCCGTTGCGACTCATCGGACCGCTCCTCGTCCGCGTCGCGGTCAGCGGCCAGCAAGCCGAGCAGATCGTCGAAGTCGTTGTCGGTCGATCCGAAATCGGCCAACAGGTCCGCCTTGCCGAAGTCCTCTGGGATCGGCGCGAGGACCGTCGTTTGCCGAGATTCCGGTTCGTTCCGCAGGACCTCGATCGAGCCGGTGCCCCACGCGAAGCCGCTTTCACCCTCGCCGCCGAGCGTAGCCCGATTTTGACGCGCGATCTCGTTGATCACGAGCAGGGCGTCGAGCGGTTCGACGAAGCGACTGCCGTCAACGTCGTAGTAACGCAACGGGTCTTCACCCAGCAGCAGCTCGATCGGCAGCGGACCGGTGATTCCCTGCTGGTTGGCGCGTGCCAATCGGTTCAGGATCAGCAACGCGTCCAACGGCGACGTTTCGCCACTCGCATCGACGTCGGTCCGGATGCTGGGGTTCTGCAATTCGCTTCCCACGACCTGGACCCGAACGAGGGCAACATTGCTCGGGCGGCCGAGGTTGTCCTTGATCGTGTACTGGAACGTATCGATTCCGACAAAGTCGCTGTCCGGGACATAGCGGACGAAGCCACCCGGCAACACGATCGTGGTCCCGCGAACCGGACGCGTGACGACCAGGACCGAGTTGAGGTTCAGGGTCCCATCCGGGTCCGAGTCGTTGGCCGCGACATTGATATCGATGGCCACGCCGCGGAATGTCGTGACGAGATCGTCCGACGCGATCGGCGGAAGGTTGGTATCGATCGTGATCGTCGCCGATAGGCTCCGCGCACCCAAGTCATCCGCCACGGTGTAGCGAATTGTGTCCGTTCCCCGGAAACCGTCGAACGGTGTGTAGAGCAACGTCCCGTCGCTCTGGACCGTTACGGTACCGAAGGCTGGTTGCAAGCTGATCTGGACAGACCCGGAATTGATCGTGCCGTCGACATCGAAATCATTGACCAGCGGACGGATCAACGTCGAGCCGCTCGGGTTGAGCGTCGCGAAGTCGTCGATGACCGTCGGCGCGTCATTGATGCCCGCGACGTTGACCGTGATGGTAGCGATGTTGCTAAGGGCACCCGCCGCGTCGATGATCCGGTAGGTGAACGTGTCGACCAGGGTTTGTCCTGGGCGGAGTGCTTGGAGCGTCAACGATTGCCGCGGGTCGTATTCCAAATCGCCTGACGGCAGGACGCGGATCGTCGCGCCGGCTTGCGATCGGGTGGCGACCTCCGTGACCCGGAGGAACTCGTCCGGATTGGTCACCAGGTCCGGGTCAAACGCGACGTCCAGCAGCGATTGTTCGGAAATCGGCAGCAGGTTGTCCTCGTCGCCGTCGCGGGTAACATCCGCCGCGATCGGGGCGTCGTTGACTTCGCCGATCGTGATGGTCAACAACTGCGGCAGGCTGCTCGCCCCCGCACTGTCGATCGCGATGATCGAAACCACGGTCTGGCCAACCGCTTGCTCGGCTGGGGTGAACCGAAGAAAGCCGAGGTCCGTCACGATCGCCAGGTCTCGGAACAGCGACTGATCCCCCTCGGGGGTGAAGACCTCGAACCGCACCGTTTGGCCCGCGGCGACTTCGTCTGCCGGTCCCGGGCTGATGTCGGTCGCGAACGGAACGACCGAGGTGAACGGGCCGGAATCCTCGTCGACCGCTACCTGGTTCGTGATCAGATTGAAAACCGGCGGATCGTTCACCGGGGTGACGGTGATCGAGAACGTCCGCACCGCGCTGAGGTTGAATTCGAGCGGCGGGTTATGATTGCCGCTGTCTTGCGCCTGAATGGTGAATACGGCGACCCCGTTGGCGTCGGGTGATGTGACGAAGGTCAATGTCCCATTGCCCGAAACGTTAGGGGCGACCGCGAACAGATTCGCGGGATTCCCTGCTTGCGGGATGACGAGGAAGCTCACCGTCTGCCCCGGGATTCCAGGAACCTGTCCCAACTCGTCGAAGGCTCCGGGAGGGCCCGCGGTGATGTTGGTAGCGAAGTTCGGGACAATCGTCTGGCCAATGACGGCCGTGGTCGTCGCGTCTTCGAGGACCGTCACCGACGGGGCGCCGGAAAACTGCGGCGGATCGTTGAGTGGCAGAACGACCAGCGAAACGACGCTGAACGATTCCCGAGGATCGCTGTAGACCGTGCCGTTTAAAGTCGCCGAAACGCCATCATCGATCACGCCGAAGATGAACGAGTCGGTGCCGTTGTAATTGGCTCGCGGCATGTATCGCACGCCGATCAGGTCACCACTGATGGGATCGAAGACCTGCGTTAACGTTCCGCCCTGCGAGGTGGCCGCCGGGATCGGGTTGGCGAGCCGAATGCTCTGATTCCCACCCGGCGTGATATCCGCCGCTTCATTGGCCGGGCCGACGTTGAACACGTCGAGGAGGCCGACCGATGAACCATCGCCTCGCAGCGGGATGAACGTGCCTTGGAAGGCTACCGTCCCGTCAGGCTGCAGCACCGTCGCGTCTTCATTGAGCGTGTAGACGATCGGAGCGGTCGTGTTGAGCGACGGTCGGTCGTTTTGTGGCCGAATGTTGATCGTGAAGGTCTGGGGCTGGCTAAACGCGATATCGCCTCGGTTCGGATCATTCGCCCCGTTGTCCTGAGCGCGAACTTCGAACACCGCGATCCCGAACGCGTCCGGGGCTGGGCGGAATGAGAGTCGGCCGGCCGAGTTGATCGTCGGCGGATTCGTAAACAAAGCCGCCGCGCCTGGGCTGACGCCGCTGACGAGGAAACTCACCCTTTGGCCGGTGACCGGATCGACTTCGTCAAAAGCGGTTCCGATCGGACCGGCGAAAATATCGATGGCGAAGTTGTCGACGCCGATCGTGCCGCTGTCTTCCAGAACGGAAAACTCATCAACCGCTAATTGGAACAACGGGGCATCGTTAACCGGACGCAGTACGAGTTCGACCCGTCCCGAGATCGTCAACCGATCTTCGACCAAACCCGCCTGGCCCAAGTTCCAAGTCTGGCCGGTCGCGTTGAAATCCTGAGCGACGTAGGTAAACGAGTCGCGTCCTCGGAACGAAATGTTGCCATCGGTCGGCGGGATGTAATGCAGTTGTGAAACGTTGCCGTTAACATCCCATGCGACCGCTTGGATGCGACCGCCCAGCGTCGTGGTGGCATCAAAACTGAGCAACCGCAGCGATTGCGAACCGCCCAAAGTTCCGTCCGCTTCGTTGGCCGGGCCAACGTTGAAGACATCCAACAACCCGATCCGGTAGTAATCCGTTGGCGACATCACGGCCTGCATGTCGATCACGTAGGGCTGGGTGACGCCCAACGCTTGCGTGTTGTCTTCTTTCAGCGTGTAAGTGATCTGGCCGAACGAATTGACGGACCAAGCTTCGTCAATACTTTCCATCGCCGACGAGCCCGCGACCGCGGGGTCCACCTGCGGCGCGTCATTGACCGGCCGGACGTGGATGGTGATGGTACTGCGAGTCGTTTGGGGCACGAAGTTCGGGTTGTTCGCATCGGCATCGACGGCCGCGAACACATAAATCGCCTGGCCGACCGCATCGGGCGCCGGGAAAATCAACAAATCGCCGGTGCCCGGCCAGTTGCCCGGCCCGCCGTTGACCCGAATCTCCGGCGTTTGCAACATCAGTCCGGCGGGGACGGTCGATTCGTTTTCGATGAACACGAACGAAACCGATTGACGAGCCAGTTCGTCCAAAGCGGTGGTCGGGCCGGGGAAAATCTGGGTTGCGAATCCGACCAGGATCGTCGCTTGCGAATCATCCCGCTCCAAGATTTCGACGGCAGCCGGTGACTGGAAGATCGGCGGGTCGTTGACCGCGGTGACGGTGATCGTCACGGTCGCTGGGGCCGATCGCAATTCGGGCAGGAAGATCGTCGAGTCGGATGAGCTGCCGTCGAAACCGACAAAGCCGCTGCCGGGCAGCGTGGTCTTGCCGTCATCGGAGACGACGAAGCTGAAGGGATCGGTGGCGTTGGCCGTCGCTTCTTCGTTGTAGTCGGTGGCCGGGGCGTAGCTCCCGG
>DITY01000085.1:8099-8334 GCA_002422955.1 Planctomycetaceae bacterium UBA6172 | reverse complement strand
GCGCACTCCCGAGACCACGTTGGAAGCATTGACCGCGGGCGGATTTCCGACGCCGCGGGAATTGCAGCCCGGGCTGCCCCGCCCCTTGGAAGCGATTTGCCTCAAGGCCTTGTCGCTGCAACCGAGCGAACGATACGAATCGGCCCAGGAGATGGCGTCCGACGTGGAGCGGTTCCTGTCGGGCCAGAGCGTTTCCTGCTACCACGAAACTCCCTATGAACGTTGTGGACGCTGG
>DITY01000085.1:0-7964 GCA_002422955.1 Planctomycetaceae bacterium UBA6172 | reverse complement strand
GATCGATCGCCGCGGAGATCGAACTGCGTGGGGCGATGTTGCGCGAAGAGGCACGTTCATCGAACCTGAGGAAATGGGTGGCGGCGTGGAATTCCGATCCCGGCAACTCGGAGCCGATGTCGCAAATCAAGGAATGGCTGAAGGATCGTTTTCTGGCGCGCGCGGCGGATAACTTGCCTACGAGCACTTGGAACATTCAAGGCGTTGATGGCACGCAGTTGGGACGCGTGGCCACCCGCGATGCCGATGGCGGATCCGCCTCCCTGGGAAAGAGCTTTCGCTACCGAGATTATTTCCATGCCCTCGGGCAAGACCTCGATCCGGCTTCCGCTGAAGCTGCGCTGGCCCAGCCGCACCGATACGATGTGCATGTCTCATCGGTTTTCGTAAGTACGAATACCGCCATCCCTTCCGTTTCGTTCTCCACCCCGATTCATGAGGAAGCGGACCACAGCCCAGAATCCCAGGTCATCGGGATCTTCGCTTCCACCGTGCATTTGAATCGAATGGATCTGCTGCCAGGTGCCACCCTGGTGGACCTTCGCCCGAACGTCATCAATGGCCAACGATTGGAAGGGGTCGTGCTGCGTCACGGAAAACTGGATGCGAACCGGTCGAAGCAACAATCCTGGTACACGTTATCGGCTGAGGATCTAGCCCGAATTCGTACCTTCCTCGCCGAACGCCCGCGTCGATTCGAATCCCTCGCAAACTTCGTCGATGATCCGCTCGTGGAAATCGTCGATCCGATCACTGAGACGAAGGTTCACGTTGCGGTCGCTCCGGTCATCCTGGCCAACCAACCGGACCACAACCAAGTCGGATGGGTCGTGCTCATGCAGCCATGACAAACGGGCGGCTGATGTCGAAAAAAAACGATCATTCGTGGAGCCCATTGGTCTTGGTTTGCCTGGCCTTGAACGTGTTCGGGGGCGTCGCGGTCAGTGCGATGACGATCCGGATTTGCCAGCTGGTTGATGTCCAAGCCCTAATCTTCCTGCGGATGACGATCGGAGCCGGCATGGCATGTGCCATGATGCGAATCCTTGGCATCCGATGGGTTCGGGATTCGCATGGGCGACTCGCCCGACGATCCCTGTTCAGCGTTATGGCCGCGCAAGCGACGTACTTCAGTATCGCATCGCTCCCGCTGGCCACGTCGACCGGGATCATGCATACGCATCCGGTATGGACGGCGATGCTCAGCTGGTTCTTCCTCGGCACTCGCATCCGCTCCGCTTCCATCGCTGCGATCGCCTTGTGCCTGATCGGCGTCCTGTTGCCCAGTTGGCCGCCGACGGCGGGGTCGGAACTCGGCATGCTGTTCGGCTTCCTGGGTGCGTTTCTCTCGAGTTGCGCCCTGATCGCGGCCCAAAGCACCAAAAACTTTTCCGCTTGGCAGACCATCGCCCACAGTTCGTCCTGTTCGGCCTTGTTCGCCCTGGCCATGATGTTGGTCAAAGGCAATGCGTGGACCACGATCATGACACTCGCGGGAAATGCTCAATTGCTGATCCTGATCGTGATCGCTTCGGTGGTCGGCTGCCTGGCTCAGTTGGCCTTTGTCGTCGCTGCCCAGAGGATCGACGCGGTGACCGGATCGACCTTCCGCTTATTGGAGATTCCCGTGGCGTTGGGTGTATCCAGCCTGGTGTTGAATGCTGCCGAACCGCACGCGTTCGAGCTTTTCCTCGGCGCCGGATGCATCCTGCTGGGTTCCGCATGGCTGACCCTCTATTCCCTGCCGCTCTCTCGCAAACGTTGGGCCCGCCGGGTGTCAACCGAGTCCACTTGGTCGGAACCGACCATCGATGCCCTACGCTGAATCCGAGTCCCCACGAACGGATCGCCACGACCAGCCCCCTGGGGTAGAAGCGTTGCCGTTCTGCCCAACAACGTCGCCACACCGCCAGGCCTTGTTCTTCAGCCTTGATTGCGGCGGGTAGATTGCTCGGCATCGCCACTTTTGATGATGCCGAGCACCGACAATTCGAATCGCCCGCTCGACCACGCCGCGGCGCGATGTGACTTCAGTTGCCCATCAGGGTGCTGCCGCAATCGTTCTTTTGCTTCTACAAATCAACGGCCGGCGGATCGTCGGTGTCTCGCCCGCTCCGCGTTCGTGACCCGGTAGCCAGGCAGCGTTAAAAACCGATACAACCCCCGCTGGGATAATGGGGAGGGATAATCGGGATAATTGAGTACGTCGACGAGCGGTTCTGCTAACCTCGTCGTCGAGAGCGGGGGTCCAGCTTTTTGGCACCTATCCCGCGCATGGGTGATTCGGAAGAAATGCCATGTGGATCGATTCGGGGTAAAAATTGTCCGCGATCCGCGAGATTTTTCGTTCATCGAGCGAAATTGGAAAGTTAGCTACCTGATGAGTGACCCTGTCGATTCGGAATTGCTCGCTACCGCGAAGAAACGTGGGGCTCGCTCGACGCCATCGCTTGATGATGGTGATGCCAGCGGCGATGGTGATCAGAGATCGGCGGGACGATTCGGCAAGTGGGCAGTGCTGGCCTTCGTGATCGCGGTGGTTGCCGTCGGCTATTGGGCTCTGGGTGATCGACTTTCGTTCGAGTATCTCGCCACTCGGGAGGCCGCACTTCGCGAGTATCGCCAGAGCGATCCGCTGCTGACGGCCATGGTCGCTGGGTTGATTTACATCGCCGTCGCCGGATTTTCGCTACCGGGTGCGTCCGCGCTCACGTTAGCGTATGGTTGGTACTTCGGATTTTGGGTGGCGCTGCTGGTTGTCAGCTTCGGCTCGACCGGCGGCGCGACGCTCGCCTTCCTGCTGACGCGGTACTTCTTTCGCGATTGGGTTCAGCAGCGATTCGCAGCTAGGCTCCAGGCGATCAATGCGGCTTTCGATCGCGAAGGCGCGCTGTACCTGTTCACGCTGCGACTGATTCCGGCCGTCCCGTTTTTTGTCATCAATGCGCTGATGGGACTGACCCAGATTCGCGTCACGACATTCTGGTGGGTTAGCCAACTCGGCATGCTGCCAGGTACGGCTGCCTATGTTTACGCCGGCGCGACCGTCCCGAGCTTGCAATCGCTCGCCCGCGATGGCGTCGGTAAAGTGCTGAGTTGGCAACTGCTGCTCTCTTTCGCAATTCTCGGTCTGCTCCCCTTGGTTATCAATCGGGCCGTGAACGCTTTCTTGAAGCATAAGGGTGGGCGTCATCGGGATACAAAACCGTCAGCTGATCACAACGATACAAAAGAAACCGAGTTATGAGTTATTTCGGGCAATTTGAACCGCTTGACGAGCATAACAAGCAACTTCAAGCGAACGTCCATCCGATCGATTGGAGAAACCCTTCGCCCACGGGACGTTATAATCTCGTCGTCATCGGTGCCGGAACCGCGGGGTTGGTTACGGCCGCTGGGGCCGCTGGCCTAGGGGCGAAGGTGGCGCTCATCGAACGTGGGCTGATGGGCGGCGATTGCTTGAATGTCGGGTGTGTCCCCTCGAAGGCTCTGATTAGCGCGGCAAGGCTCGCGGCCGCGGTGCGTGAGGCGAGCCAGTTTGGCATCCACGCGGACCCGCCGACGGTCGACTTCGCACAAGTGATGCGGCGGATGCGTCGGCTGCGGGCGTCGATCAGCCCGCACGACTCGGCCCAACGCTTCCGTGAACTTGGCGTCGATGTCTACTTTGGCCAGGGGACCTTCACCGGCAGCAACTCCGTCGAAGTGGGCGGACAGACGCTAGCGTTTAAGAAAGCGATCATCGCCACGGGAGCACGGGCCGCCGAATTGCCCATTCCGGGTTTAACAGAGGCCGGTTACCTGACCAACGAATCGCTGTTCTCGCTCACCGAGCTGCCGCGGCGTTTACTGGTTATCGGCGGAGGACCCATCGGCTCGGAAATGGCTCAGGCCTTCGCACGGTTCGGGGCCCAGGTGACCCAGATCGAGATGGGACCGCACATTCTCGGTCGTGAGGAAACGGATGCGGCCCTGATCGTGCAGGCGTCGATGCGTCGCGACGGCGTTCACTTCGTGCTCAACGCCAAAGTCATCCGCGTCGAACGGGAGGGTAGCGACAAAGTGCTGGTCGTCGATCAACAGGGTGAGGAAAAGCGAATCGTGGGTGATGAGATCCTGGTCGGTATCGGCCGCACGCCGAACTTAGATGGGTTGGGGCTTGAAAGCGTGGGTGTGAAATCTCATCCCCAGCGGGGCATCGAAGTGAATGACCATTTACGAACCACGAATCCGAACATCTTTGCCGCGGGTGACGCCTGCTCCCAGTACAAGTTCACGCACGCCGCCGACTTCCTGGCTCGCATTGTGATTCAGAATGCACTGTTCATGGGTCGATCCAAAGCGAGTGCGCTGCTGATACCTTGGTGTACCTACACGTCACCCGAGATCGCTCACGTCGGGATTTTTCCTGGCCAAGCGGCACAGGACGGGATCGAACTGAGCAGCTATACCCAGCCGCTAGCCGGTGTTGATCGCGCCATTCTCGATAGCGAAACCGAGGGATTTGTACGTGTCCACTGCGCGAAGGGTAGCGATAAGATTTTGGGAGCCACCATCGTTGCCTCGCACGCCGGTGATATGATCGGCGAAATCGTGATGGCCATGAAGCACCGGATCGGACTTAAAAAAATCGCTTCCGTGATTCACCCTTATCCGACGCGAGCGGAAGCCATCCGGAAGTTGGGGGATCAGTACAACCGCACGCGCCTCACGCCGATCGTGAAATCGCTCTTCAACGCTTGGCTGCGGTGGAACCGCTGATTCCCACAACCTCCCCAGTCGCCTCGGTGTGTGCATGGGGGACCACGATCGGCACTCCGATTCGAGATCGCCGGCAGATTCGGTTTGCATTCCGAGAGCGTCCACCTACCGCTCTACTTCCCGTTTGGGTTGGATTGCAATCGTGCTCCTGCTTTTGCCTGCTCTCCGGACCAGCGGGCTGGACTCCGCGGATCGACCGCAGCGCCGTTGTGTCGTCCATCTGACCGCGGAATCGCTACCGCGAACCCATTTTTTCGGTAAACTGACGGGCGTTTCGGGTTTCACCGCCCGCCTTCGCCCGTTCCGCTTGCCGATCTGTTGTTCATGCTGTCTTCCTCCGCCGCACCGCCAGTCGCTCCTGACGCCGCACCGCCCGTGCTCAACGTCGCGGCTTATCAATTCGCGCGGCTGGACGATTTGCCGGCGCTGCGGCGGGAGCTGAAGGAACTGTGCGTGAGGATCAACCTCAAGGGGACGATCCTGCTCAGCGAGGAAGGGATCAACTTGTTCATCGCGGGCGAGCGGGATGACATCGAAGCCTTGCTGGGCTACCTCCGTCAGTTCCCCGGATTGGCCGGCTTGCAGGTCAAGGAAAGCTGGACGGATCAGCAACCCTTTCGCCGGATGTTGGTGAAGATCAAACGTGAGATCATCGCTTTCGGCATCGACACGGTGCAACCGGCGGTGCATACATCGCCCAAACTCCCCGCGGCGACACTGCGTCAGTGGTTATCCGAAGGGAAGCCGGTCACGCTGCTCGACACACGCAACGATTATGAGATCCGGCTGGGTACCTTTCGCAACGCCATCGATCTCGACATCCGTCACTTTCGCCATTTCCCCGAGGCGGCAGCGCGGCTACCCGAGGAAACGAAGCAGCAACCCGTCGTGATGTTTTGCACCGGTGGGATTCGCTGTGAGAAGGCGGGTCCTTACATGGAACAGTTGGGGTTTCGCGAAATCTATCAACTCGACGGGGGGATTCTCAAGTACTTCGAAGAGTGCGGCGGCGAGCATTATGACGGGGCGTGCTTCGTATTCGATCAGCGCGTAGCCGTCGGTCCGGATCTGTTGCCAACCGGGACGGCAACTTGCTTCGCTTGCCAAGCCACCCTCAGCGAAGAGGAGATGCAATCGCCGCGGTACCGTGTCGGTGAATCCTGCCCGCATTGCTTCCAGACGCCCGCGGAACGGCAACGGCAGCAGATCGCGAAACGTCAAGCCGCGCTGCGTCGGATCGCCGACGCGCAGCCTGGCTGTCAGCCGCACGCGAACGTTCGCGTGATGCACGTGCCGCGGGCCCTGGCCGGCCTGCCGGTCTTGGAGTTCCTTGAACAATTCCTTCCCAGCTTCGGTCGGCCCCGTTGGCTGGAGGCGTTGACGTCGTCCGGGATCCGGCATCAGGACAAGCCGTTGGCCGCTGGAGATTTGGTCCGCGAGGGGCAGCGGATCGAACACCACGAAGGGATCGTCGTCGAACCCGCGGTCGCCACCGATATCGAAATCGTGTTCGAAGACGAGGCGATCGTGGTTGTCGACAAACCCGCGCCGCTGCCCGTGCATCCCAGCGGTCGATTCAATCTGAACTCGCTGGAGTCGTTCTTGCTGGCGGCCTACCGCCCCGAAAAGCTTCGCTTGGCTCATCGTCTCGATGCGAACACGAGTGGCTTGCTGGTCTTCAGTCGCAAGTACAGCATCGCCAAGCAGGTGCAATCCCAGTTCGAGGGCCGGACTGTCGATAAGCGGTATCTCGCCTTGGCCCACGGAAATCCGCCAGACGATCACTTTCGCTGTGACGCGGCGATCGGTCGCGACACGATCGCTTTGGGGGCGCGGTCGATCGACGAACAGGGCTTGCCCGCGGAAACCGAGTTTTGGGTGCGGCAGCGGCGGACAGACGGCAGTTGCCTGTTGGAAGTGAAGCCGTTGACCGGGCGGACGAACCAGATCCGCATTCATCTGTGGCAGCTGGGCTTCCCGATCGTCGGCGATCCGGTCTACCTGCCCGAACGTCAACTCGGCAGACAGGCGACATTGGCGATCGACGCGCCGCCGATGTGTTTGCATGCTTGGCAATTGACGTTCGACCACCCGCTCACCGGCAAGCGGATCGAGTTCCGTTCTTCGCGCCAGCTCGCTTGGGCAACGACCTAGCTTGTCCCTGCGGCTATGGGAAGTCAGAATGAAGATGAGCTGCAATCTCGGTGTGGCTCTTCTGCGGCCGCCAATTCTGCGTGGCGGGCAAACTCTCTTCTCCATCGCTCTCGGCGCACTCATGTTGACATTATCCTCTCGCCCTCGGTTTACCCTGGTGGTCCTGCCGTGGGTCGGTTTGCAGTTAGCCTGTTCGGTGTTGGGACACGGCTCCGCGTGGGGCGATGATGCCCCGCCTCGGTCCGAGGCGTCGGTCGCCTTCACCACGATGCTGCCGGAAACGACCGCCATCTATGTGGAAATGGCGCCCGCCGACCGGTGGCTCGATCACTCGTTGCGGGGGACGATTCAAGGCTCCGAGGCGTTCGCGAAGATCGTAGGGAGCCCCGGTGGCGAAAAGCTGCAAGCCGGCATCCGCTTCGTCGAGTTGTTGGTCGGTGAATCGCTGGAAAGCATCGCCCGCAAAGTGACGGCGGGAGGATTCGTGATCGCGGTCGAGCGGGAGCATGAGGGGGTGGTCCTGATCGCCAAAACGGCCGGTCAGGATTGGTTGGAACCGTTTCTTCAGCGGTTGGTCAAACTCGCCCGCGACAACGCATCGGGCAGCGGCCAGCCGGATCCGATCAAGCAAGCCGAGTACCGCGGCATGACGGCCTATCAGGCCAAGAACCTGATCGTGGCCTCGTTCGACGGCTACTTGCTGGTCACCAACAAGAATGATCTCGGCAAGGCGGTCGCCGATCGATATTTGGATAAAGCGACGGGCGGTCTGGGCCAAACGCCAAACTTCCGCAACTGGCTCGAGACGCGAGCCAAGCGACCGGCCGAGGCTGAGGCGGGACAGGAAATCGCCTGGATTTTCGTCGACCTGCAACCGCTGCGCGAGGCCGGGGCCTTGAAAGAACTCCGGGGCGGGCGAGTGAACGATTTCTTTGGCGAACTGGTCTTGGGCGGGGTGGTGGCAACACTGGTCAAGACGCCGCTGGTCGCCGGCTCGCTCAAGCTGGGAGATCGTGGCGCCAGACTGCGACTTTCCGCGCCATTCGAGC
>DITY01000292.1 GCA_002422955.1 Planctomycetaceae bacterium UBA6172 | reverse complement strand
GACTGACATTCGCCGGCGGTGTCGGCACCCCGTTGCGGCTGACGATCGGTAGGCTCGACAAGGCGATCGTGCCGAACTGGCTGGAAAAGGCGATCGAACCGCCACTGCCCTGCTGCTGCGAAAAGCCGCCGATCTGATGGTTCAGCGTGTCGTAAACCCAGACCTCACCGCCGGTTTTCACCGCCAAACGATGAGCCCCGGCGAAGTAGGCATAGCCGATGTTGTTTTGCGATCCCGTGGCGTTGGGCGACCCGAAGTCGGTGGGCCACCAGTTCGTCGACGGATCGGGCATGAACAGGCTGTTGTTCCCCGCATTCCCGCCAGCCGTTTGCGTCTGCGAATGCATGCCGCCCTGACTTTGCGACTGAAACGAACCGCTGAACGGGGACGATTGGTGATTCGAGAGCGAGTTCGAAATGTCGTTGCAAATGTTGTCGACCCGAGATTTCAGGTGCGAGTTGAACAGGTCGCTGACCATCGTCATGCCGCCCCGCATCCACTGGCCCGAGCCACCGAACTCGGGGTGCGAAAACTGGGCCATGGTCCCATTGCCGTTGTGAACGGCGATCAACATGTGCGTCGCCGCGTCGAGCGAAACGCCGTGACGTTGCGACAGGTCTTGAACGAGTTGTTGACCGGCGGGTGATAGGTTGGGCAAGCGAAATTCTCCGAGTGAAGCGGTGTATCCTGCGATCAGAGGGTAATGATACGAACCGCCTGACTTCGAATCTTCATTGTGATCTTGCCGCAGTGATTCGAGAAGCCACAAACCCGCCGTTTACCGAACGAACTTCGGTCTGGCACGGAAAAATTGGGTCCGCGGGCCGCCTCCCGCTCTGCCGACGACCTGCAGGACACCCCATCGCGCTGGGTGCTGGGCGAGTTGCTCAGCGGCGATGGCGAGCGAGCGAGTCGCTCAGGGCTTGCCATTTTGACCGAGCGAGCGGTAGTGCGCGATCCGCTGGCGAATGGCGGTCGCCTGCGGGGTGTTGCCGGGCGGCAACCGACCGAGAACTTCGCTCGCGACCCTTTCCGCCTCCGCATGCTCGCCGACCTCCGCGAGGTTTTCGGCGAGCGCCAGCGAGTATTCCAGATCGCGACCACCCGTCAATTCGACCGCTTGCCGCGAATGAGGCAGCGCCTCGAGCGGTCGCCCCGCCTGGCGTAACGCCATGCTCAGGAATTGGTGGCTGTCGGCACGGTTGGGGTTGATCTTCAGCGCCAGTTGAAGTTGCTCGATCGCCTCGGGGAGGCGATTGAGCTGGCCGTAGGCGAGCCCCATCTGGTGACGGAGTTTGTCATAGTAGGGTTCGATTTCCACAGCGGCTTGGTAGTGCGTCAGAGCCTCCAGCGGCCGGCCGTCGAGGAACGCGAGCCAACCGAGCATGCCGATGCCATACGCGTCATCCGGGTCGTGCTCCGCGACCGCCTTCAAATGCCGGTCCGCCGCAACGCGGTCCCCTGCCATCGCGTGGAGGAGACCGAGCTTGCCGTGCGCTTTGGCATCATCCGGCTTGGCCTGCAAGATGCGCTGCAGCGTTTTGATCGCGTCGGCGTTGCGGCCCCGCTCCATCTGATGCCGCGCCTCGCTCCAGGTTTCGACGTAGGAAGACTGCAGCCCCACGGTCGTGCGGAGTCGCTCCTGCAACTCAGGGGTCGGCTCGATCCGGACCGCCTCCCGGATCGCGGCGGTGGCGGCCAAGTAGCGGTGCTCCTCGACAAGCCGATCGCCTTCGCCGAGCCAATGCTGGACGAGCGACTGGGTCAGCCGATTCGCCTGCTCACGGCTCGATTCGTCGGGTTGAGAGCGATACCAGGCGAGCAGCACTTCGTCGCGCGCGATCGGGTGGATCGCGATCCGGTGATCGTATCGTTTGATCGGGGGGACGAAGTCGTCATCCGCCGTTTGAAAGTTCACGTTGACTTTGATGCGCTCGGGCATGTGGCAGCCCGCACAGTCGGCGCGGACCGCTTCGGGCAACCGGGCTTGCTCACCACAGTCGGCCGCCGTGTGGCATTTCCCACAGGCGTCGCGAATCAGACGCGTATGGCCGTCGCTCGGCGGATCATGCGGGTCATGGCAGGTGATGCACGTCAGCGAATCGCTTTCCAGATAGCACTTGCTCTGCTTCAAAAAGGCGATCTGGTTGGCCACGTGATCGTCCTCCGGGTGCGGGGGCGTCACGAAGCGATAGTAGTCCTCCAACGGCTCGCCGGGGCGATATTGCATGGCCGGTCCGCGGAGGTTGATGGCGTTGCTGTGGCATTGCGTGCAGACCTCGGTCTGGCGATCGCGTGACAGCGACGCGGGCTGGACGATCGCATGGGGCGAGCCATCGTCCGGATGCTGCTGGTGATGCGCGACATGCTCCTGTCCCGGCCCGTGACAGCGTTCGCAGGTGACCCCCAGCACGGCGGTCTCTTGCACGTACTGATTCGCCGAACCGGCGGCATGCTCGAACCATGTCATGTGGCATTCGAAGCAGCGGAGCGTCAGCGGTCGCGAGTAGTCACCGCCGGCGTGGGGATCGAAATGCGTGACGCCCCATTCTTCGCGAGTGGTCAGCCACGCGACGGGTAATTCCGAAAGTTCGCCCGTATCTTTCCAGGACAGGAAGACCTCGTCCGCGGTCCCGGCGCCATAGATCAAGTCGATCCGGGCGGTCGATTTCAGATCGCCCACCGGCGTGCTACGGATCGCCGTCTGGAAAAACTCATCGCCGACCCGCGACATCTCGAACCGCAACTCGGGGTCACGGGTCTCATAGGTCGAATCGCCCGACGTGAACGCGGCCGCCATGGTGGCCGGATCGGGGCGGCGGCAAGTACGGAAATGGCTCGTGCGCTGAAACTCCGCGACCCGCTCGGCGTGACAAGCCGAGCAGGCCTGCAGCCCGACATACCCCGGATTCCCGAACACCTCGACAAGGTCCGATTGCAGCGCGACGGACTGAGGCTCCGCGGTTTCGCGGGTCGGGGACAGCGAACGGGAGCCCAGTGAGTCGACAGCAACGGGCTGCGTCGATTCGCTACCACTGCGGCGAACAACGATCACAACCCCGATCAGGATCAGGATTCCCAGCAGCACCAAGCCGGCCGGGCCGCCCGGCCGAGCGATCTTGCGCAACAGAGCAGGCATGAGAAACTCTCAACCCTTACGGCATTGGCGGGGTGGCGCGGTCGCTGGCTTGGGGTGCTAGGACGATCCGGAAATTCCCCGCGGGCGTCCCGGCGGCGATGTCCGCGGGGGCGAAGGCGACGGTCACCCGTTCCTTCTGCGGCTGCGATAGCCGGCCGTAAATGCCGTCCTTCTGATTCGCTTCGCCGAACTTTTCGAAATACATCTGCGTGACCAATTCGGGATACCCTTCCGCCAGGATGCGGAAATGGACGTGCGGCGTCCGTCCCGGGTACTTGCCGGGGACGATCGTTTTCAGCGAATACTTCCCCTCGTCCGTCGTCGTGACCCGCGCCCAGTACTGAAAGTTCGGATCGAGCGGCGCGGGGTTGGTATCGCGGGTGTGCTGGTATCGGCCGGAATGACAAGCCTGCCAAACTTCGACGATCGATCCGCGGATCGGCTTGCCGTCGATCCCGACCACCTGACCCTCCAGTTGAATGATTTCGCCTTCGGCCACGGGGCCATCCGCGGCCTGACGCGTCAGGTCGGCATCCGAATGCGTCTGTTTGGCGATCTCCGGGACCGGATAAAACGGCCCCGCGGTTTGCTCAGGCGTTCGCATCAACTCTTCGAGCAGCGTCGCGCCCCGCAAGGATTGGGCGAAGGGGAGCGTCACGCCCAGCCCCGTCGCCGCGTGGATGAATGACCGACGGGAGGGGCGTGATCGTGCCATGGCCAAGATCCTTGCGTGACGAATAGCGGCGGCCACGCGATCGGCGCGACCGCCTTCGCGGGGTGAAAAGAGGAACAGGCGTGAATTTATCGTAGAGAAATCGCTTGCTGAAGCGGCATCAAAACCGACTCGACGAGGTGCTCGTCCGCGATCTCGCGGCACAGTTTAGCCAACCGGCGAAACTCGTCGACATAGGTCTCGCCGGGCCCGAGGCTTTCGAAACGGCGGAGCATCAGATAAACGCTCAGCTGTTCCTCCGGAAACTCGCCCGACCGGATGTGATAGGCGGTGGTGCGGGATTCGAAGCTGATGCGGACCTGGGTCTTGCAATCCTCATCGAGGGCGAACTGAATCGCCGGATCGATCGACAACATGCGGCTGTTCGGGATCGTGAAGAACTTCTCCAGCGCCGGGGTGACCCCCAACGCTTCGGCCAAGACTTCGCTGTGATTGCCTCGGCAGGTGAAGTCGAACCCCAGGACGACGCCGAGCGACTCACAATCCAAAGGGCTGACCGACAATTCGTACGGGACCAACTCCAGCACCGTCTCGTGCTGCAGAAACGCATCTTCCAGCCGTTCCGGGTTGACGTAACCGCTGTTGATCCGGCGGGGCTCGATCGATACCCAGCGATAGGGGCCTTGCCCCTTCTCTTCCTCGAGCACGAATTCCTGCTTCTCGCGCCCGTAGAAGTGCTCCATCGAGGGAAACCGTCGCTGGATCTGTTCGAAAAAGTGCAGCACCGACTCCCGACCCTGAGGCAAATCCATCTCGGTGCCGAGATTCAGGTTCAGGTAGTAATCCTCACAGAAAGATCCGTATCCGCTCATGCTGTCAACTCCGCTGGGTAAGAAAAGAAGTTGTCTCGATCATTCGAATACGGCAAGCTGGCGGAATCCTCACCACCAAATCCCGCACTCGGCGTCCACCTCGAACAGGCCGAAATTTCACTCGGCCGCGCTGACGCCACGCACGCTGAACGTCAATACAGTGTACTCCCCAGGCCATGACGAATCACGGCCCGGGAAGACCTCAGCGACGTCTAATTGGAAAGAAAGGACCTTTAAACGCCACTAATACCGGTCACAGCGACTGGAATATTTCCGGTATGGGCTGGTCACCTAGTTCATCGATGATCCCTTGGCTGCGTTCCTGGGCGTTGAGCACTTCCATTTTGCCGACGAACAGCATCACCTTCCCCCCATCGGGAATCGCCTCCTTGATCAACTGTCCGGCGGCCCGACCGGCCATGTAGTTGCTGGTGCCGAGGTAAAACCGACGCGCCGAGGCGGGTGCGTCGCTGTCGTGGCAGATGACCGGCATCACCGCCGCCGCCGCGTCGATCATCTGCACTTGGTTGGCGGGATCGATCGGGCTGATCGCGGTGCCGTCGATTTTCGCGGCGATGTTGGTCTCGAGGAAACGTTTCTGGTCCTCGACCAAACCGGACGAAGGCATCTGCACGGCGACGTCGGTGCCGAATTGCCCGGCCGCGCGGCGGCAGCCGTACTCCGCCCAGACCCAAAACGGGTCGACGCTGTTGGTGATGTAGGCGACTTTCAAGCCCTTGCCGTCGAGCTTCGAGTCGGGGTCCAACAGCGGGCCGTTGCCCGCGCGGATGGCGTCCAGATCATCGCCAAATTGCTGGACGTTATCTCCGCGAATCGTCTTGTGGGGGATGAACACCAAACCCGACGGAGGTACATCCACCGGTTCACCGCGGGCGATCTGCGTCAGCCATTGGACGCTGCGGTAACCGAACTCATAGGGTTGCTGCACGATCGTCCCATGGACCATGCCGTCCCGGATGCCTTGCAGCGTTTCGGCGTGCTCGTCGAAGCCAACCACTTTGATTTTTCCCAAATTGCCGCTGCTCCGCAGCGCGGCCAGGATCATCGGCGTGTTCGCGCTCCACAACCCGACCAAGCAGCCGACATCGGGATGCCGCAGGATCGTCGTCTCGACATTTTCCTTCGATTTGGCGTTGTCTTGATTGTCGGTCAGGATCCCCAAGACGGTGAATTTCCCGGCGGTCAGCGGAAATTGGCCACTGTTGGCGCCCGCCGAGGGGGAGGGTTCCCCCGCCGCCGGCGCGTTGCCCGCCCCGGGACCGCGTTCACGACTACAACCGACCAACAGCAGCAGCGTGAGCGCCGCACCGGCCAACCGAAGCGCAGAGAGCGAAACCGCCGCGGGCCAGAGAACACGAGCGTGGCCGGATGGGCCTACCGATAGATTCTTCATGTGAAAATGGTGGGAATGGTGGGGAAAAGGGGACCGACCCGCTTCAACGGACCCGTTTCAACGGCCGGGGGGACTCCGTAAGACAAGCTGACTTTGCCGAGACTTCCGGTTCGGATGGCTGGAGGGCGAGCCGAGCGACGATCAAGAGGAGACGGCAGTCGCAGCGCCAACCGGCGACTTCGTCTGCCCACTCCCTGATCCGCACCTCGAGTCGACAAGGGCACAGCGATCCGTGAATATCGGTTTGACACAGGATACCGCGAACCGGGCCGCGGGGTTAGATGCTTCGCCTGGCATGTCCGCACCCGAAGCTACCTGGGCCGCGCCGCAGGCTGTCCCCGGTTCGGGCGTGCTGGGGATTTGGCGACTCGGTCAGCCGGTCCACGCCGGGGCGCGGTCGCAGCTTTGGACCGCCCAGCCCGCCGACGCGCCGGGCAACACCCGCTGGGACTATCTGGTCCGTGTCGGCTCACGGGCCGCCGGCCATGACCGTGATGAAACGGTCCAGAGCCTCCGACGATTCGCTCACGCTGCCGCCGCGGCCCAGGACCCGCATTTGATTTCGGTCTTGGACGCGTCGCTCGACTCGGCCGAACCCTTCTTGGTGATGCCGCGGTTGCCCGGACAATCGCTCCGTGAGCTGCTCACGGAGTCCGGCGGACAACCGCTGGCCGTCGCGCTGTGGTGGATTCGGCAAACGGCCCAGGCGACCGCCGCGCTGCATCGGGCCGGCCACAGCCACGCCGACATCCGCCCCGAGAACGTTTGGATTTCACCCCGTGGCACCGCGACGCTGATCGATCTGGGGTCGTCCTCGTCGATCGCAGCGTCACTGCCGACCGCCGCCGGCGACGTGTTCGCGATCGGGCGGGTGCTGTGGGAACTCCTGGCTCACATTTCGGTCCTCCCGGGTCAGCAAGCGGTACTCGGGTCGATCGCCGACTTGGTCGCGGAAACGATGTCACCGGAGCTGTCCGAACGGCCGACGGCGGATGACTTGGTCCGTCGCGTGAATCAGCTCGAAATCGAGTCGCTGAACGCACACATCCGCCCCGCCGGCCAGGAATTGGCGTCCCGGGCAGCCTGACGTCAGCCCACATGGTCACTGGCCAGAGCCAACATCCTCACTGGGCAGAGCCAGCATGGTCACTGGGCAGACAAGCGACGCATGGGCAATGACGAGCCCCTATGTCGCTGCCGCTGGCGTGCAGCGACGCGTGGGCTGGTGTAGTCTATAGCGAAGTGGCCGGGGCGCGACCGATCGTGCGGACTCGCTGGCGGCCCGCTTCCGAACGAAGAGGCAGCGTGGGATGAGCGGTGATATCGAGGACTTTTTGAAACGTGCCGCTCAGCGGCGCCAGGCTCGGCAGGGCAGTCAGCCACCGCCCCCTCCGCCGCCCCGTCCCCGCTCCGAATACAGCAACGCCCGGAACGAGCGGATCACTCGCGCCCAAGATGAATACGAAGACGACATCGAGCCCGCGCTGCTGGAGGAACCGTTGGCCCAGCGGCTCCAGGAACTGAAGCGCAAGCAGCTCGCGGCCCAAACGGCCCAGACGGCCAAACGGCAAGGTTCGGCCGAGCGTCGCGATCAGTCCCCAGGCCGTGACCTACGCGGCAAGGCCGAGCGAGCGTCGCTCAAACAGTCCTCCGCGGCGAAGCGTGCGGCCGCCTCGCCCAAGCAGGCCAGCCCTCCGGCGTCGGTCGCCGCGGCGACCGCCCAAGCCGCGGCCGCGCCGGTCGCGACAACTCCTGTCGAAGAATTGATGCGACTGCTTCAAACCCCGCAGGGGCTTCGCAATGCCTTCCTGATGCGGGAAATCCTCGACCGTCCCGAACATCGTTGGTAAACCACGTCGCCATGTCCGAAGCCCCCGCCCCAGTTCCCGTAGACTTCTCGCAGCTCACCGTCGGATGGATCGGCACCGGTGTGATGGGCATCAGCATGGCCGGCCACCTGCTCGACGCCGGTTGTCGGCTGGTCGTCTTCAACCGCAGTTCCGAAAAATCTCGCCCGTTGATCCGGCGCGGTGCCGAGGAAGCCGATTCGCCAGCCGAGGTCGCGGGGCGCTCGGACATCATCTTCACCATGGTCGGCTACCCGCGCGACGTACGTCAGGTGGTCTTGGGTGAAGAGGCCGACTCCGGCGTGCTCTCCGGCCTCCGTCCGGGCGGGATCTTGGTCGACATGACGACCAGCGAACCGGCGCTCGCAGAAGAGATCGCGGAGCGAGCTTTGTTGGTCGGCGGCAGGGCGCTCGATGCGCCGGTCAGCGGCGGCGATATCGGTGCCCGCAACGCGACCTTGTCGATCATGGTGGGGGGCGATAGCGAAACCTTCGCCCGCGTCTTGCCGCTGTTCCAGCGACTCGGCAAGACGGTCGTCCTGCAGGGCGGGCCCGGCGCGGGTCAACACACCAAGATGGTCAATCAGATTCTGGTGGCGGCCAGCATGATCGGAGTCTGCGAAGCCCTGCTCTATGCCGAGAAGGCGGGGCTCGATGTCACCACGGTGCTGCAGTCGGTCTCTTCCGGAGCCGCCGGCAGCTGGTCGCTGGCGAACCTCGGACCTCGGATCGTGCAAGGCGATTTCGCGCCGGGGTTCTATGTCGAACACTTCATCAAGGACATGCGGATCGCCTTGTCGGAAGCGGAACGGATGCGGGTCGCGCTCCCCGGGTTAGCCCTGGTCAGCCAACTCTACAACGCCGTCGCCGCGCAAGGGCACGCGCGGAGCGGCACGCAGGCGTTGATGATCGCCCTCAAGACGCTCAACGGCTGCTGATCACTGCGGTTCGGCCGCCTCGCCCGGTCCCCCGTCACCGCCAATCAACCCGTCACCGCCCTGCAACCCGAGCGGACCACCGGGTCCGTCGAGCCGGTTGAATTCGACTTCGCCACCGCTCAGATGGTGGCTGATCCGCCAGGCGTGATAGCTGATCCGATCGAGCCAGCGGACCGTGTCGAGCAGCCCCAGCGCCCGATCGGGATCCCAGCTGCCCAGCGCCGTCGCCTGCAGCATCAGCAAACGGTCGCGGCGCCGCAGTTCGGAGAGGCTGAGCGAGGTTTGGCGGACGTCGCTGAGCCACTCGGGGTCGTCCGTTTCGCCCCGCAACCCCGCCCCGGCCAGACGGAGCGTATCGGTGGTTTGCTGCAAGGCTTGCGACAGTTTGGGGTCGTCGAGGTGATCGAGATGCGCGTGCGCGGGCTCCAACAAATGCGTCAGCCGCAACAAGTGATCGACCGCGTGGATCTGGCGGACATGCGCGTGAGCCATCGGCTGGTCGTTCGGCAGGTGTTGGATCTGGGATAAAAATTCCTGGATCTGCCAGATCGCGCTTTTGTATTGTTCGAACCCCGAATCGTGATAACCGCGGTTCGCCCACGCCAGGCGGCGTCGCGCCGCGTCGAACAATTCGGCGGCCGCCTCTTTCAAGGCCCGACCACCCGCTTCCAACGCGACTTCGGGAACGCTCAGCACGCTGGAATCGAGATGGCGGGTCAACGGCGGATCGACCTCCGGCACCAGCCTTTCGATCCACCGCGAAATGGGACCGATCCAGGGCAGAAACAGCACCGCCCCCAGCGTCAGGAAGGCGGTGTGAAACAAACTCAAACTGAGCGGCCCCTCGGGCAGGCCGAAAGTCTGCTGGGCCCAGTGAATCCCGCGGAGCAGCAGCGGCAACAGCAGCAGCGCCAACAGCCCGCTGGCGAGGTTGAAGATCACGTGCGCCAGCGCCGTCCGCTTCGCCGACACGCTGGAACCGATCGCGGCCAGGATGCTGGTCGCGGTCGTCCCGACCGCCGCGCCGATCGTCAGCGCCGCGGCTTGATCGAAATTGATCGAGTGCGTGTGCAACGCGGTCAAAATCGTGGCGATCGCCGCGCTGGAGGACTGGGTGACGACCGTCAGCGCGATCCCGACCAAGGCGTAGAACAGCGGGGCGTACCAAACATCCGCTTGCCAGTTCGCGATGCCCAGGTCGGTTGCGGCTCCGGACATCCCCCGCTGCAAGGTGTCGATGCCGACAAAGATCAGCCCGAATCCGGCGAGCGGTAAGCCGGCCATGCGCCAGCGGCCACGACCCAGCAGCTTCAAGAACGCCCCGATCACCACGAGCGGCAGCGCGTAGGTCCCCAGGCTGAACTTCAGCCCCAGCAACGACACCAGCCACCCCGACCCGGTCGTTCCCAAGCTCGCCCCGATCACCACTCCAAACGCTTGTGAAAAGGTGAGCAGGCCGGCACTCACGAAACCGATCACGGCCAACGTCGTGGCGCTCGACGATTGGATTAGCATCGTCACCAGGAAGCCCGAGACGAACGCCCGCAGCGGGCTGCCGGTAAACCGAATCAGCCCCCGCCGTAGCGAATCGCCAGCGGCCGCCTTGATCCCGTCGGTGATCAGAATCATCCCCAACAGGAACAGGCCGATCCCGCCGGCGATCTGTACGGACATTGCGGGTGATGCGCCTCGGAACGCGGGTGATGGGTAACGCGGTGAAGGGAAAAAGCGAGCGATCGGGAACGCTCGCGAATCGCGGAGGTCGCGGCTTAGGGGAGCGTGGCAAAAGTCCAATACGGCCGCTTGCGATCGGCACGGGTGCGGACGTCTTCGAGCAGGAAGTCGAGGCTGCCGTCGAAGTCGATCGTGGCCTTCCGGGTCTCGTGCCGTACGGTGATCCGCTGGTCCATGCGAATGCCCATCGACGGCTCCAAGTACACCCGCAGCTTCCTGCTGGGCGCGCGGCGGACGCGAATTTCGTTATTGGCGCCGACCGATGCCGAAACCTCGGCCGCCTTGGGGCTGTCGACCAGATCCCACAAGAACGGGTCGATGGCGATCTGGTCGAGCAGGCCTTCCAGTTCCAGCCACCAGAAGAACTGATCCCCATGACGCATCGTCACCGCCTCGATCGTCGTCGGCGGGTCGCCACGGCGAATGGTCGGCAATCGCATCCAGTCGAAGTGATTGTGGATCTCCTCGTAGAAATGCTCGGGCCCACGGCCGCGAAAGGTGATCACCATCACGTTGAATGACGCTTTCATGTAGCGTTCCAGATAGTCGCCCATCCGCACCAGCGGCGCGGGAGTCCCGGCGATTTCTCCGAACACGAACCGCATCGGCAACCGCGTCGCGTTGGGCGTGTAGTACCGCGCGTAGGCGGACGGATCGCCACCGATGTTGATCATGCCCGCCCACAAATCGGGATGCGATTGCGCGATATCCCAGGCCGCCGTGCCGCCGTCCCATAGGCCGGTGAGGAACACGCGGTCGGAATCGATCGACACCCGCCGCATCGCGTCGCGGAGCGCTGCCAACACCTCCGCATGCTCCCGCGGCGTCGATTCGTAGGCGAGTTGTCCGGGCCGCGTCCAGGCCGGGGCGACGACGATGAAACCGTGCCGAGCCCCTTGACCCATCCGCATCCCCGCGCTGGCATCCCAAGAACCGGCCCAGTAATCGATCTGCGAATCGGGTGCTGAGCCGATCGGGTGCAGCGCCAAGATGCACGGGTATTGCTTCAGCGGATCGTACTCCGGCGGCAACTGGACGACGTAAGCGCCGCGGGTCCGACCCGTCTGCTCGAGCGTCATGCGGTACAAGTCGGGGGCTTGCTCGTCCCGCGCCGATTCAGGTAACGGCAACGGCGGGGCCATCGACCGCAGCATCTTGGCGACGTAGTCCGCGGTCGCCCCTTCGACCTGTCGCAGGTCATTCAGGATGTCGGTTCGCTCGGCCAGATCGTCGCTCGCCAAGTACCGCTGCACGCGGTCCCGCACCCCGACCAACGACACGGCCACGGCGAGGTTTTGCAACCCGGCGCCGGAACCCAGCAACCAACCGCCGACGGCGAGCGACACGCGGTTGTCCAGCGGCAACTCGTCGACGCCGCCCAGCTGCGCGTAATCGCTCAACCGCGCGACCGTATCGGGCGAAATCGACACTTCCATTTCATCGGCCAACGCCAGTAACGCGGCCTGCGGATAAGCCTGCCCGAGCTGCCGGATCTGCCCCCGCAGTTGCTCGACCAGTTGCGCCGCGCGGTCGGTCTGGCCACGAATCGAATCGATCGCGTCCTGGACCTCGATCGCGGTGACGCGGGCGACTTCCGCGAGCGGAAAATTATCGAGGATCTGCAGCGCCAATTGGTACTGCCCGGCCTCGCGTCGCAACTTGGCCTCGTTGAGCAATTGGGTCCCCTGACTTTGGGCCAGGACTTTCATCTGCGTCGCCAACCGCGGCTCGTCGGGAAAGTCACGGACCATCGATTCGAGTTCAGCGCGAGCGTCACCGAACCGCTCGGCCTCGATATAGAACCGCACGACTTCCAGCCGTCGGCCGTAATCCTTGCGATCGACCCGACGGGCGAACAGACTCGTCAGCTGATCGGTCGGGATCGACGACGTCGCGACTCGCGATTGCCATTGGTAGAGCGGCGTGCCGCGGAGCGCCTCCAAGACGGTGTAGCGTGCGTTGATCTCCGTGATCCCCTGGAGGATCGAAATCGGGGTGCCATCGGTGCCGCTGAGGGTCACGGTCCGTTGGCCGTAATCGTTGAAGGCCGAAACGCCCCGCATCGCCCCCATGCCCGCGATCGTCTTGCCGCCGATCGGGACCGATTGCCAGATGCCCAGCCGCTGCGAGATGTCCTCGACCCCGTTGGCCTCCGCGACCATACCGGCCTTGTGGACATAAATCCGCCGCAGGCCATCATCGATCAGCCACACCGGCAACGAGCGATTCTCGGCGGTCGCCGAGGCGACGGCGAAGGCGCTTTGATCGACACCGGGAACCTCGATGACGTTCCCCCGCACGACCAGACCGGATTTCAAGCGGACCAATTGCTCGGCCCGGGCGAGGGTGCCCAGACAAAACGAGGCGGTGGCCAGCAGGACGGCCAACCACCGCCCTGCGAGCGCGGCGCGGCCTTTACCGACCGCTGAAGAAACTCTTAAGCGCCTTGTCGGCGGCTTGCCGCGAATCGTTCGTCGAGGATTTGGTCGCATGCTGGGTCGGCAACTTGCCCG
The DNA here is from genome assembly GCA_002422955.1 of Planctomycetaceae bacterium UBA6172. GTDB lineage: Bacteria > Planctomycetota > Planctomycetia > Pirellulales > Pirellulaceae > UBA6163. The sequence continues at coordinate 3,450 of DITY01000292.1, read as the reverse complement.
GCGGGGCTTTCTGGGCCTTCTTCAACTGTTCCAGTCTAGATTCCTCGGCCGACGAATCGTCGCCATCGGTACCGGTGTCCTCGGATTCCGTCGTCGCCTCGATCCGAAATTGACGATTATCCGGGTCGGAGAGTTTTCGCTCCCGATCGATCTGATCGGCTTCGTCCAACCAAGACGTGACATCGACCGCTTCGAACTTGCTACCGCTGCTGCTGGACTGCACCGCTCGCTCGGCGGCCTCGCCCACGCTTTGCACCTTCGGCTTCTTGGGTCCCTGCAAGCCATGTTCGATCACCACCTCGAACTCGAGCTTACCGACCCGCAGCTTGTCGCCATGGGACAAGACTTTCGCCTTGTCGCTCGGCAAACGGTTCTCGTTCACGAACGTACCGTTGCGGCTGTTCAAATCTTGAGCCAACACGCGATTGTCTCGGATTACCAGAATGCAATGCTTCCGGCTCACCGATTCGCTTTTGGGTCGCAATTGACAAGAATCGCTCCGCCCGATCAGAAACTTTTCGCCACCGACGGCAATCTCCATGCCGGCATGACTTCCCGTCGCAACCTTCAGTTTTACGTGCATCAAATGCCCTCACTCTCACCCATCGATCCGCCGTATCACGGCACTTCAACAGCAACCACCGTCTCACACTGCAAAAAAAATAAATGAAGACAGATCTGGTCGGCGACAGTTGCGATCGAAACCCCAGCATACTCGGTCGTCCATGCGGTTGGTTGGGATCGAGCATTTTCTAGTCAAATCATAGGCAAAGACACTCGCCATAGAAAGCTCCAAATTCCAACCAAGGTCAGCTTGAGCAGGCCTTCCGGCCAGCTAAGGACAGATTGCGAACCATTAAACCCAAAATGGACAAGCGGGTTTCAGCGTTTCTCGGTCCAATCGGTGCAGCCAAATTGAGTCTCCCGGATCCGACGCGCCGCGGCTCGTTCCGCCCCGCTCAATTCACCCGCTTGCCAATGAACCCCGACCAGGTCAGCTAGTTTCTCGATCACCGCATCGCGAATGTCGATGATCGCCGGGCAGTGCCCGATCAGATCACCAATCCCTGGCAATTGCGGGGCGGCGACCGACGCCGCGATCAGCAAACTGCCATGCTGCAGCACCCCCTCCCGGCCCCGCCGCTGCGCGCTCCCCAAAACCTTGTAACCCTGGAGCACCAAGTCGTCGTCCGTCCGCCGCTGAAAACAGAGGAACGGCTCTCCGGCCGGACCCTCGGTCTCCAACTCCGCGAACCGCCGCGGGTGAATCCCCCATGGGCGAAGTGCCTCCCGAAAGGCGTCATGAACCTGGCGATAGAGATCGCGAGCAGCCCCCATCACCAGCGTGTCCGGGATCGTCAGGCTGTAGGTCAGCTCTCGGTCGTGAACGATCGCCCCGCCCCCGGACGCCCGCCGCACCAGCGGGGCGTGAAGGCTGTCGGGATGGCTGGCCCGCGAGCGGAGGGTCTGAAAATAACCCAGCGATAGCGTCGGGGTCTCCCAAGAGTAAAACCGGAGCGTCGGCTGGCCCGCGCTAGCTGCCTCCAAGCATTCCAGAATCGCGGCGTCGATCGCCATGTTGCTGGCGCCATCCGCGGGATCGCCGAGGAGCAATCGCCCCTGACCCGACCGCGAGCCGTTGCCCGAGCGGAACACCGTGCCCAAAGGCAAGTCCGAGCCGGTCGAATCGCCAGCCCCTGGATCCCGGCCGATCCGCTGATCTCGTTCGGCCCGCTCAACCCGGTCGGCCTCTTCACCCTGATCGGCCTCGGCGGGGCTCATTCGGGTTTCCAGCGGGTAATCGGCCGGCGTGCCGCGGCCACGTCGTCCGGCCGGCTGATCCGGGTCGAATGCGGTGCCGAACGGAGCGAATCGACCGACTCCTCCGTGATCCGAAACAGCGCCGCGGCAAACGCATCGAGCGTCTCCTTGCTTTCGGTTTCAGTCGGCTCGATCATCACCGCTTCGTCGACGACCAGCGGAAAGTAGACGGTCGGGGCATGGAAGCCGTAATCGAGAATCCGCTTCGCCAAATCCATCGCGGTCAGGCCACGCTCCTTTTTCAGCCGCGCCGCGGTGGCGACGAACTCGTGCATGCAGCGTTGCCCATGGGGGACGTCGAGGATGTGACGGACGCGACTGAGCAGATAATTGGCCCCCAGCACCGCATCCTCACTGACCTCACGTAGTCCCACGCCGCCGTAGGTCCGGATGTAGGCGTAAGCTCGCAGCAACACGCCCATGTTGCCGAAGAAGCTGCGCACCCGTCCGATCGAATCCGCCCCTTCGTGGTCCCAGCGATAGCGATCGCCTTCCCGGACGACGATCGGCCGCGGCAGGTACGGGGCAAGGAAATCACGGACGCAGATCGGACCGGCACCCGGACCACCCCCGCCGTGCGGGCCGCTGAAGGTCTTGTGCGGGTTGTAGTGCATCAGGTCCGCGCCGAAATCTCCGGGCCGGACGATCCCCAAGATCGCGTTCATGTTCGCGCCGTCCAAATAGATCAGCCCGCCTCGGTCATGAACGAGCGAAGTGATCTCGCGAATCCGCGAATCGAACAGCCCCAGCGTGTTGGGGTTGGTGAGCATGAACACCGCGACGCGATCGTCGAGCTTGGCGCGGAGATCCTCGATGTCGACCAACCCGTCCCGCCCGCTGTTGACCGTGCGGGTCTGGTAACCGACCATCGCCGCGCTGGCCGGGTTGGTGCCGTGAGCGCTGTCGGCGGTCAACACCACGTCGCGTGACTCGCCGCGGGCGCGGAAGTGTGCCGCGGCGACCATCAGCGCGGTCAATTCCCCGTGAGCCCCGGCGGCCGGTTGCAACGATACCCCCGGCAGACCACTGATTTCGGCCAGCATCCCCTGCAACTCATGGAGCAGTTTCAACCAACCCTGAATCGTCGCTTCGTCTTGCAACGGGTGGACCGCGACGAAGCCGGGGAGCGCCCCCAACCGCTCGTTCCGCTTGGGGTTGTACTTCATCGTGCACGAACCGAGCGGATAAAAGTGCGTGTCGACACTCATGTTCTGCGTCGACAGGTTGACGAAGTGCCGGACGACATCCCCTTCCGCCAATTCGGGCAACGGCGGTGGCCCCGCGGCCAAGTGCTCCGCCGGCAACAACTCCTCGGCAGACGGGACGGGAAGCTCGGCCGGCGCCAGCACCGCGGCCCGACGCCCGGGGCGGCTCATCTCGAAAATCAATCGCGTCGCTTGCTGGTTTCTCATCGCTCGGTTCCCTACCTCGGCTTGGCCTCGGTGCCACGGGTCACGCTGTCACGCGTTTCACGCTCTCATTCGGGTCACGCGGTCACGCCGGCAGCCGCCGACATCCATTCCGCCCACCGTTCGATCTCGGCCCGCGTCCGCTTTTCCGTCACGGCGACCAAGAAGCAATCCTGCAACTCCGGGTACCAAGGTCCCAGCGGCACACCCGCCAGCATCC
>DITY01000134.1:39324-44015 GCA_002422955.1 Planctomycetaceae bacterium UBA6172 | reverse complement strand
TGATCAGGCGGTGACGCCCTCCAGCTCCAAGCCATCGAGCAACACTTCCGCGGCGTTGCTTTGGTTCAGCACGTAGTAGTGCAGCCCGGGCACGCCATGGGCGATCAGGTCGACGGTTTGCAGGCGGGCATGTTCCACGCCGACCTTGAACTGCCAATCCGACGCGTCGCTGAGGTTCATCCGCGCGGCGAAATCGCTCGGGATCGAAGCCTTGCAGAGCTTCGCGATCCGCTCGATCTGCTTGAAGTTCGTCACCGGCAACAACCCAGGGATGATCGGCACGGTGATCCCGATCGCTTCGCAAGCGTCGCGGAAGCGATAGAAATCGTCGTTGTCGTAGAACAGTTGCGTGATCACGACATCGGCGCCGGCGTCGACTTTTCGCTTCAGGTTGAGCAGGTCGGCGTCGGCGCTGGTCGCCTCTTGGTGGACCTCCGGATAACCGGCCACGGCGATTCCGAAGCGGTTGCCATAGCTAGCCCGAATCAACGACACGAGTTCGTTGGCGTACCGCAATCCGCCCGCGACCTGCTGAAACTCGTCGGTCCCCTTCGGCGGGTCACCGCGCAAGGCGACGATGTACCGTGCCCCCGCTTCCAGGGCGCGGTCGAGGTAGGCCTGCAGGTCCTCGACGGTCGAACCGACGCAGGTCAGGTGCGTCGCCACGGGGGTTTCGGCGACGCGGCGGAGCATGCGGACGACGTCCAACGTGGCCGCTTGGCTGGAGCCGCCCGCGCCATAGGTGCAGGTGAAGTAATCGGGGGCGAACTTTGCCAATCGCCGGACCGTCGCCTCCAGCGTCGACATCGCTTCGGGCGTTTTCGGGGGGAACAGCTCAAAGGAAAGTCCTCGACGCTGATGCTGGTAATGTTCACAAAGCCCCATCGAATCCTATGCCCCTTACGCTTGGATCACATTTTCTGACCGCGGGTCGGCGTGGCGAACCAATCCTGACCGCATCCTCCGGTTCGACCTACCAAGGTCCTAACCGATGATTAAACTACTGTTCAACCGGCTTCCGTCAAACGGGACGCCCGATTGAGAACGGAAACTGCCACCCGCTCACCGACTTTGCCCTTATCGTCCCGCCCCTTCCGAGGCTCGTCGCTCATGTCGTCCCGTATGCTTCGCATTCTAGTCACCGGATCGCTCCTGTTCTCAGCCGGATCGGGAATCGCTCGGGCTCAGGAAATCAAGAACGATCGCGGCCCGGTCCATATCGAGCCGCCGCAAGATGACCCCAGCTACCGCTTGATGGGCGAGTTCATCGGGCCGATCACCGTCGGCGAAAACCAATATCAGACCGTCGGCCTGCAGATCCGGCCGCTGGGGGACAACCAGTTCGAAGCGCTCAGCTACACCGGCGGATTGCCCGGACAAGACGGTTATCAGGGCGAACCGACCAGCACGATCGGCAGGATGTCGGACGGTTTTCTGGTCCTATCGGGTGCCCCGTGGGCGATTTTCGTCGAACAGGATCATTGCCTGATCCTCAGCCGCACCGGCGAGCGTCTCGGTCGGCTGGAACGCTTGGTCCGCCGCAGCCCGACTTTGGGCGCCAAGCCGCCGGCCGAAGCGAACGTGCTGTTCGACGGTACCGGGACCGAACAATTCCTAGACGGGGCGGTGGTGGAAAACGGATTGCTGCGCGCCGGCGCGACGCTCAAGCCGATGTTCCAAGATTTCGACATGCACCTCGAGTTCATGCTGCCCTACATGCCCAAGGCCCGCGACCAGGGCCGCGGCAACAGCGGCGTGTACGTGCAGAGCCGCTACGAATGTCAGATCCTCGATTCGTTCGGCGTCCTGCCGACATTCAACGGCGCGGGATCGTTGTACCGGTTTCGCGCCCCCGATCTGAACGCCAGTCTGCCACCCCTGGTTTGGCAGACCTACGACATCCGTTTCACGGCCCCCCGCTGGGCCGCGGACGGGACCAAGATTCGTAACGCCCGCGTCTCCTCTTGGCTCAATGGCGTGCTGGTCCAAAACGATGTTGAACTCGAGAACAAAACCGGTGCCGGCCAGCCCGAAGAGCCGAACCTGCAGCCGACGAAATTGCAGGACCATACCGACCCGGTACGGTTCCGCAACATTTGGGTGATCGACCGCGGCCTGGCCCCCTTGATCGATTTCCCGATCGCGGGAAGCGGCGATGAAGAGCCGCCCGTCGCCCCAGCGGAATCCGCAGCACCTGCAGAGCCCGCACCTGCAGAGCCCGCGACTCCTGTTGAACCCGCCCCGGCCGTTGAACCCGCTCCGGCAAATGAACCGGCGGCGCCGCCGGCGTGAGCCCAGACCGTTCGGATCGTTACACCGAACCACAGTCCCTTACGACGCGAAATCCGCGTGGGTTTCGCGGAGGATCTCGAGAATCGCCTGACGGTCATCGGGGCTGAGGTGGTCGTAGTCCGCCGAGCGGTCGCGACCTTCGAGGACGTCGCGCAGTTGGCTGATGACCTGGGAACGTAGCGGCGGGGTCAGCGACTCGAAGGCGGCGGAATGGATCAGGTAGCTACAGGGGTACTTGAACATTCGGGTTCGCAGATCGAAATCTCGCAGGCTACGACCTTGATCGTCCCGCGGGCCACGAGCGGCGAATGATTCCGCAAAGGCCGCGGTCCCGCTGACTTCGTTGGTCAACCGAAACTCATCGCAAAACAGCAAGTCCTTGACCACCTCCGTGGCGAGCAATTGCAGCTCGACTTGATGCTCCGCCTGGGACTCCTCCGTCGCCTCGAATTGCGTCCGGTCGAAGGCCAATTTACGAGCTTGAAAATCGGCCCGCGTCAGCGTGTTGTGCATTTGAGTTTGGTGCTCGAGCACCATCAACGCCACGATGTCGCTGTGCGGCGTCAGGTAGGCCTTGGTTTGGAAGTGATCGCTCAGATCGGTCAGGTTCGCGTTGCCGGACGTATCGAGCGCGTCGCCGCGGAGCGTCGCATTGCCCAGATGTGACATCTCGCCGTGCTGCCCGGTGACATACCAACCGCCCCACCGTTTGGCGAAGGGACTGGAATCGTCGGTAACCAGCGACGGGCGTTGAACGCGGACCCGACCATCGACCTCCGGCAAGACGCTACGGACCGTGTGCCCGGGCGTGCCCTGGGTCAGCGATGTCGCATGGCAACCTAAGCAGTCGTAACCGGCGCGCCGGACCAGCGGCCGCGAGGGGAGCATGTCGACGGTGTAAAAGGCCGCGCCCAATTTCGGATCGGCGGTCGAGATCTCGACCAACGAGCTGCCACGTACCCAGCCGACGTAGGTGTCGTCGTTGAAGTAGATCGCGCGGGGATTCCGCGGCGAAATGTAACGCACCTGCATGCTGGTTTTGGAAAACACCAAGGCCTGGGACGATTCGGGAATTTCCAGCGCGGCGAGCAACGACCGCAGGTAGCCATGCGCGTCGGTATGCTCCAGCGTCAGCTCCTTCGCCTTCAACCGCTCGACCAAACGGCTGACCCGGTTGTTGTCTGGGGTCTGCGAATATTCGAACGGCGGCTTCTCGATGTCGATCGTCAGGGTGCCCTGAGCCATGGCCCGCCCCAGGGGCAGGCTGACCAGCAGCGCAGTCGCCGCGAAAACGAGTCGCGTGAGCCGATGCATGTTCATGGTCGCGATCAGGAAGGATTGGGCTGGGCCGTAGCCTCGGACGCCGGTTCCGGCTGGGCAAAGTCCGGCAACGTTTCGGACAAGATTTCCAAAATTTCGCCTTTCATTTCCGACGTCAGGTGAGCGTATTCCGGGGAGTCATCCTGGCCGGTCAGGATCCCCCGCAGCCGCGACAACACGACGGTCCGGACCTCGCTCGGCAATTGCTGGAAAGCCGGCGAATCGATCAGGTAACTGCAAGGATACTTGAACAGCCGTGTGTTGAGGTCGAGATCACGGAGCGACCGCCCCTTCGAATCCCGCTTCCCGCGGGCCGCGAAGTCGGCGGCGAACGTGGTCGAACCCGAGACCGCATCGGTCAGCTGAAACTCGTCACACATCAGCAGGTAGGTCAGCACCTGGTCGGCGACCGACGAGATTCGGCGTTTGGCGCTGTCGCTGATGTAGTCCTTGGGACGCCCCATCACCTCGTTCATCGAATACGACTGGTGCAGCGCCTGGCGGGTTTCGAAGTTGGCTGCCGTGATCGCGTTGTGCATCTGGGTTTGGTGCTCGAGCACCATCAGGGCCACGATGTCGCTGTGCGGCGTCAGGTAATACTCGGTGCGGAAATACCTCCGCAGTTCCGTCTGATTCGCCCCCGCCTCGCGGTCGAAGGTGCGTTCGTCGTTGGTGCTGATCGTGTTGCCCATGTGCCGCATCGAACCGTGTTGGCCGGTCACGTACCAACCGCCCCAACGATCCTTGAAATCGCTCGTCTGGTCCGTCGTGAACGTCCCGCTCCCCAACCGCGGCCGGCCCGACGCGTCCGAGAAAACGCTGCGGACCAGATAGCCCGGCACGTTCTGGGTGCGACTCGAGGCGTGGCACGACAGGCACCCGCCCCGGTCACGGATGAAGCTCGGTGTCCCTGCCGCCGTCTGCTCCAGCGTGTAGAAGGTGGCACCCTGCCGTGGGTCGGTCGAAGCGAATTCCAACACGTCGCCGTCGCGGCAATAGCCGACATAAACGTCGTCGTTGAAATAGAGCGCCCGCGGCGTCGTCGGCGAAATCCGCTGCAATTGCAGACTCGTTTTGGA
>DITY01000134.1:33692-39289 GCA_002422955.1 Planctomycetaceae bacterium UBA6172 | reverse complement strand
GCGGCATTCAGATAATCGATCGGCGGCCGTTCGAAATCGCTCCGCTGGGCAAACGCCGCGTGCGGCGCGAGGCAACTTGCCAAGGCAACGGGCAATGCAAAGATACAGTTTCGGAGCGACATCGGTTCGGTTCTCCTGGATTGGCGGCGCGGGTCGCCTGGCCACGTAGTCGGCCTATCAATTCCACAATCGGCGAATCTCCACTACGATTGGGAAGCCCTGCAAGTTAGGGTACATCGCTGATATGTACATGTCAAGGTGTAGAATTGAATTCGGTTGCAACTGATGTTTTCGCCCTTTAAATTTTCGAACATTGATGCTTTCCAAGACCGCCGAGTACGCGTTACGCGCCGTGGCCTGCATGGGCCAGCAGGCGGGGACACCGCTATCTGCGGATTTCGTGGCCGAGCAAACCAAGGTCCCGCGGCGTTACCTGACCCGGGTCCTGCAGGACTTGGGCGCGGCCGGTCTGGTGCGATCTCGGCCCGGTCCCGGTGGCGGATATGAGCTGAGCCGACCGACGGACCAGGTCACGATCCTCGACGTGGTGGTGATCGTCAGCCCGATCGAGCGAATCCGTTCCTGCCCGCTGGGGCTGACGTCCCACACCTCGCTCTGCCCGTTGCACCGCGAGCTCGACCAAGCCTACGCGGCGACCGAAAAGGCGTTCGCCAGCGTGACGATCCGTCAGTTGCTGGAATCGACCAGCCCGATCACCCCGCTCAGCGAATGCACCTTCGGTTCAGGCCTCCCGGCACGCAAAGCCGCCGAGTGAATGCGGTGGGCGCGAGAATCACGACACGCGTGATCGATCAGGGGCGGTCACTCGGGCTGGGCGCGTCGGGTGCGATCACGCTCGCGATCGTTTGAAAAAATTTCGGTGACCACTCGCCATGTCGCGCTCCGCTTTGTCGCCGGACCTGGGCGATGACCAGTTGTTGTTCGGGGTCGATGACCAGGACGCAGCTCGAGAACGATCCGTGGCCGAGGGTGCGGGGACCGAACAGCAGGTCTTCTGGGCGTTTGGAGTTCGGTTCCGCGCCCGTTTTTCGATGCCGCACCCAGTGCAGACCCAACCCTTCGTCCTCGGTATACCCGTTGTCGACGACCCGAATCGGTTGTGGCATCAGCGACTCAAAAGTTGCCGTGGAAATGAACTCCAGCCCCCCGTAGCTGCCGCGATTGGCAACCCATTGGCCGAGGATCGCGAGTTCGCGCGCGGTGAACTCCCCGTCCGAACTGGCGTTTCCCATCACCACATCGCCGAAACCGAGTGGCTGAAATAGGTGATCGTCGTAGACGCGCGCGGCGCTCTTGCCGGTCAACATCTCCATCGCCTTGGCGGCCAGCTCGAATCCCAACCCGCAGTAGGCATAACGCCCGTTCGGCTGATTGACATCGATGCCATTGAGGACAATGTTTTCCAAGTGCGGGTTCTTCATCCCGCCAAAGTCGCCATGCCCCGATAGGCCGCTGGTGTGATTCAGGCACTGGCGAAACGTCGGGACATGGGGGTCATTCGCGGGGAAGTCGGGGAAGGCCTTGGACAGCGGGTCATCCCAAGCGACGAAACCCTGGTCGACGAATTGGCTGAACATCAGCGCCGTCACCGTTTTCGTCAGCGAGGCGACCCAACAGCGATAGTCGAGCGAGATCGGCTCGCCGCTGGCGTCGCTACCGAACGCGCGATGCGTCACGATCACGCCGCGTCGCGCGACCAGCGTCACGAAGGGCTCGCCCGTATCCTCAGCCCAGGCCTGGCAAAGCGTGTCGATGCGGGCCTTGGCGTCCGGCGTCATGCCCGCCGCTTCCCAGCTCCCCTCGTGCAGCAGCGTCGCTGGCGGGTCGAGAGGTCGCGGGGGTCGCAAATCTCGCACGCGATCGCTCAGGCCGAACTGCTGCAGCTTCAGCGCCAGGTGGGCGGCGTCATTGAGCACCGACGCCGATTCGACATGCCGCGCCGGCCGCCCCAGGGGCCGAGCTTCGAACAGGCCGGCGATCAGGATCGCCCCGGTTTCGCTTCCGAGCAGCGCTCGCCGTAGCAAGTCACCGCCGATGCGAGTGAATTCGGCTTGGTGTTCGGTCCAAGCCCCTGAGGCATTGGGGCCCGGGAATTTGGGAAAGGCGACCGTCAGATCGGGTGCCGAGCCGTCGGCGATGTTCGCTGGGAACGCGAAAAAGGTCAGGGCGCGGCGGAGCGGCGTTCCGTTGGGAGCGGTCCCGGTCACGGAGGCGATCCAGCGACCCGGGTGACCCGGTTTAGGAAACTCCTGGCGATCGGCGTCGAACCAGCGGACCTGAAACTCGAGCTGGGGGTGCAGCCGTCGGACCTCGTCGACGTCGCGCCAGATGATTCGCGGCGCGTTGCCCGGCGCGAACACCCAGCCCCCCTGGTTCGGCGTCGTCAGTTCCTGTTCTTGAAACCGCCGGCGTTGCTCTGGCACCGTCAACTCGGCGGGAGACGGCTCGGAGGAAGTCGCATCGGTCCGCCAGCCGATCAGCAGCGTCAGCAGCAGCCCATAGCTCAGTATCCCGATCCGAGACGGCATCTTCGTTTACTCCCACCAAGTTGTCGCGCGGTCGACGCGGCCCGCGCGTCCGCCCTCACCAAGCTATCCGCTGCAACATCGCTGGGGAATCGTCGCCCCGACACGGCCGAAGGGGTGTGTGGGATCACTCACCGCTGGGCAGCGCCGCCGGTGGCCGTTTGGAGGGCCGAGCCGGGGCGTTGTCGCGTTCTTGCGGCGGCCCGGGTGGCGGCTGCTGGGGCTGCTGAGGATTGACCGATGGGGTGGGTGAAGCGGTACGCAAGGTTTGCAGCGCGGACTCCAACGCCGCGGCGCTGATCGTGGTCGACATGCTGGTGATCTGCACGCCATCGGCCGACCGAGCGGCTTGGTCCAATTGGTCGATCATGTCGGCGACCAACTTAAGCAGCGGCTCGCCTTCGGCGCTGAGCAGGATCGTGTTACCGACCGGATCAACCCCGACGGAAAGTTTCCCTTTGAAACTGAAATCCGACCCGCCACCCTGCTGGCCGCTGCCACCGGTGTCGACCAATTCGCTGCCGCGACCACCTGGCCGCGACCCGCCGGCTGTCCGGGGCGGTCCGCCCGGTTGCCCACCGCCACCGCCGCCAGGCGTCTGCTGGAAAGCCTTGTCGTTGCCGCTGAGCAGGTCGCGGTAGGTCTCCTTGATGGTTTCGGCGATCATCGAGGCGCGGCCGTGCCGGAGCGAAATCAGCTTGGTGTAGCGGACCCGGCGGTCATTGACCGGTTCCGGGACATCCCACAGCTTGATCAGCTCTTCGATCGTCGCCAGTTGATCCGCGGTGGCGTTGCTGACGACGATCGTGCCGGTATCGATGTCGGCAACGAACCGCAGCTTGGCCGATTTCCCTAGCCCACTGGGCCCTTTGTCTTTCGGCTCATCGAGCCCGAATATCCACCGCGGGAAGCCCGAGGAATCGTCCTCCTGATCGTCTTCTTCGAAAAACTCTTCCAGGTTCAGCGTGATCCAAACCGCGGACACGTGCTTGGCATAGAAGGTGTGATAACTGCGGCGGGGCGGCGCGAAACGCAACATCAGTTCCTCCAACCGATCCAGCGCCGCGGTGTCGCGGCTGCTGAGCACCAGGTTGCCGGAGGAATCGACATCGATGCGGATCGGAGCGCCAGGCTCGGCGGCCGAGGTCTGGTCAGCGGGTGTGGCGGGGACTTCGGGCTGCGGCTTGAACGCCCGGTCAAAATCTTCCGCCGACCGGATATCCGGCCGTTCCGCCGCCGCGGGATCGGCCGCATCCGCCGTGGCTTGACCTGCCACATCCGCCGAATCCGCCGTTTCCGTCTCTTCGGTAAGCGTCTTGGCGGCGATGAGCGTGGCGGCTGAGGGGGCGNNGGAGCAGCCGCATTCGAAACGGCGTCACCGATCGCCGGCGCAGCGGGCAATTCCGCTTCAGGGGCTGCCGCGGGGGCCGATTTAGGCAAGAACTTTTCGGCCGGGGGGAGCTCGATCGGGTTCTGTTCGACCTGCTGCCACTGGCGTTGCAGTTCCTGCAGATAGCGGAGCGTTTCCTGGCTACTCTCCGCTTCGATCACGCGGAAAGCGCGATCGGATCGGTCGGGCGGCGGAATTTCTCCGAGCTTCACTAGCAAATTGCGAACCTCGGACATCTCGGACTCATTGGCCCACAGCAGGACCTGCCGATAGCGGGTGTTGGCGGCGACGCGGAACTGGTCCTCGTCCTTTTTCTTTTGGTCGTTCTGTCCGCCGAAGTAATACGGAAACCGATCGCGTCCCGAATCTTTTTTCTCTTCGTTCTTGCCCATCAAAAAGCCGATCGATTCGGCGACTTCGGCGGCGTCGAGACGACGCAGTTGCAGCACCTCGAAGCTCCGTCCGCTGCCATCCAGCCGTGTGATCACCTGCTGAATGATGAAGCGGTCGGCGGCCGAGGCGGAGACGATCAGGGCTCGATTGTCCGAGTCGACGCGAATTCTGGTGGAGGGCTCGAGGATGTTCATCTCTTGCACGATCTCGATCAATTTCGCGGGGTCGAGCGACACGAGGCGGAATACTTGCACGCGGTTTTCGACATCCGCCAGCGTCGTCAGGCTCGATCCCGGCACATCGATCCGCTTCAGAAACTCCGTCGCCACGGCGACGCGGTCCGCGGAGGCTTGGATCAGGATCGAGTTCTGGCGGTTGTTGGCAACGATCGCGATCTCAGGCTTTACTGGCTCCGGTGCAGGCGGCTTGCCACCCTGCTGCATTTGCATCCGCATTTGCATTTGCATCTGCATCTGTTCCGGAGTCAGCGTCGCCGGTTTTTTTCCGGACAGGCCGAGGAACTGCTCCAGCAACGTTTTCGCTTCCTCGGCCGGGATGTGTCGGAGCTTGAACTCGGGGGCGAGCGATTCACGGCTGGTGGCATCGAGTTCGCGCTGCAGCAATTGGCCGATCTGTTGCAGGGTGATCGCGGCATCCATCGCCTCGATGCGGTTGGTGGTCGTCAGCGCGGTCAGCTTGCCGTTTTCGCTGATCATCGGCTTGAACTCGGTCGCCAGTTTCTCGGCCGACAACCAACCGGCCTCGAACGAGGTCCGCACGAAGCTGTGCGGCGGGATCGCGGCGAGTCCGTCCGGGTCGATGCGGGGTACGATCGCGGGATTGATCGTCGCGCACTTGACGACGGTCATCCCACCGTCCAGCGATAACAGCGTGTAGCCTCGGCTCAGCAGGTGGCGGTTAAGCAGATCGATCACCTCGGCGACCGTGTAGCGGCCGGGGGTGGTGATGTTGACGCGATCGGCCGGCAGTTCGAGCCAATCGAGCGGTTGACCCGAAAGTTCCGCGAGCCAATCGATCAGTTCGGGCCAGGTCTGATTGCGAAATTGGAAGGCGACCTTGCCATCTTCACCGACCGCGGCCCGCGCGAGTTCCTGCTGATCGGCGGGATTTTTGACCACATCCTGACGGAGGATCACCTTGCCCGGCTCAGCCTGGCCACCTTCAGGTTTGGCGGCATCAGGTTGGCCAGGTTGAGGCTGCCCAGGTTGGGGCTGGCCCGGTTGAGGCTGACCCGGTTGGGGCTGGCC
>DITY01000134.1:2569-33676 GCA_002422955.1 Planctomycetaceae bacterium UBA6172 | reverse complement strand
GTCGCGAGCACCCGAGTCGCTTGCGCGTGAGCCTGGTTCGAGCCCACGGGGCCGATCGCGATGGGCGAGATCGCCATCAGCAACAGGCACGCAATGTCGACCCGGCGAGCATTCATGAATAGGAAGCCAGAAGAAAAGACAGCCGCTTGGCCAGGGACCGAAGCGGCGATGGGAAGCCCCTGTAGCTTAGATGGGGTTCCGGCACCTCGCAACTCTTTCCACCCGGATCGGCGAGGCGCGAGGTGCCTCAAAAGAGATCGCCGCCACCAGAACGGCCGTCCGGGCCGCGGAGCAGCGACTGCTCGGCGGCGGCTAGGTAGCGGGCGGAACGCCGGAGTGCTACGCGCGACTGATCGGGGCGCGGACTTCGTAGCGGGTCTTGCCGTTGACTTTCTGCGGCAGCATTTTGACCAGGCAGCTCGATTGGCAGTCGGCGATGCTCAGGTGGAAGGGGTTCCAAGCAGCGCCATCGTAGGCGAAGGTGTTCTTGGCGGAATCTTCCATGACGATGAACGGCTTGCCGTACTCGACCGGCTCTTTCTTGACATAAGCTTCGGCTCGAGCGAGCACCGGAGACCGCTCGTCGCGAGTTCGCTTCGGGCTCCGCTTAGCATTTTTTTGATTTCGTGCCATACCGTCAGATTCCTCGAGGTTCGTTGGACGCACCGTGTGCGTGAGCTTAGGAGGTCCGCAAGCCTTCGATTGATGGACTGATAAAGCGTTCCTCCGAGGCAAAAAAAAACCTCCGCCGCGAAAGCGAGCGGAGGTCCATGATTTTGAGATTGCGCAGGGGCTTAGTTGCGGTAACCGCCACCACCGCCACCGCCGCCGCTGCCGCCGCGGTATCCACCGCCGCCGCCACCGCCACGGCTTCCGCCGCCACCGCCACCGCCACGATATCCGCCGCCGCCATCACCACGGCTTTCGCGGGGCTTGGCTTCGTTGACGGTCAGGGGGCGACCGTCGAACTCTTTCTCGTGCAGGCCGGAAATCGCTTCACGGGCTCCGTTCTCTTCTTGCATTTCGACAAAACCGAAGCCCTTGCTGCGGCCGGTTTCGCGATCTTGAATCACTTCGGCGCTACGGACGGCACCGAACTCGGAAAAGAGTTGCTCTAATCCGGAACTGGTTACGTTGTAACTGAGGTTGCCAACGTACAGCTTCTTACCCACTTTTCGACTCCAAAAATACTTGCATCGACCTTGTTAAAACTCGCTTCCAGGTCGTCGAGGAAGCTCGATCGCCTCGTGGCGATCGTCCAGCGGGAGAATGAGAAAGGGGTAGTCAGGATTAAGGAAATCCGTCCATGAGCTTTACATCAACCGAACCAGATGCTCGAAGCGTACCAGACCCGCGGGGTCAACCGCAGATCAAAACTGGAGAAATCTGAAAAAAAACAGATTTGCCGCTGATCACTTGCCCAGTTGTCCGGCCAGACCCGGTGCCTGATAGATGCCGCGAAGCGCTTCCTTGATGCCAACGGCCGAGACACTGACGGCTCGCCCTTGGGTGTCGGTGTACAGGTAGTCGCTAGTCAGGCTCTGGATGTTGCCATCAAAGATCAATCCGACCAACTCGCCGGCGCGATTGACGACCGGTGAACCGCTGTTGCCGCCGATGATGTCCGCGGTGCAGACGAAGTTGATCTGGGTGTCGAGGTCGGTGCCGGCTTTGGCCTTCAGCCACGACGCGGGCAGGTCGAAGTCCTCTTGCCCGGCATGCCGTTCCGCATGGGCGAACGCGCCGCCGATCGTCGTGGCCGGCGGGATCCTTTCGCCATCCTGCTCGTACCCTTTCACCGTGCCGAAGGCGAGCCGCAGCGTGAAGGTCGCGTCGGGATAGCCACCGGTCCCTTGGACCGCGGTGATCGCCTTGCTGATGCTGGCATAAGCCTGGCGTTCGCGTTCTTCCAACGCTTCGTTCTGCTCGCGGATGCGGCGATACTCGGGTTCCAGGATGCGGGCCAGCACGATCATCGGATCGGTCGATGCGGCGATCGCGGCCTGGCCCCCGTCGACCAAGGGCTGGCGGGCTTTCGGGTCATCCAACTGGGTTCCCAGCACCAATTCGGCGCCGCGCTGCCGCGGTCCCTTGCCGTCGAGCAGCTGGACGATGAACGGATCGTCACCGCCGCGGAGTTCGGCGAACCGGCTCAGCTCGTCGGTCATCTTGAACTGTTCCAGATCCTTGTAGATCGGCGCTTCGCTGAGCAATTCGCGGAGGAACGATTCGCGTCCGGCATCGGTGAATTCGCGGAGCCGTTGGTCGTTCGGTTTGGCATCCTCGCCGGCCAACAACACCAACTGCAGGGCGATGTCGGCGAGCGTGCAGCGCGGGGACGCGGTCTGCTTGAGCAGTTTGCGCTTTTCCTGTTGCACGGCGGCGACCTCATCCCAGGCCTGAGCCAAATCGCGGAGTTCGGCGCGACCGCGGACGGTTTCCAACAACTCGGCTTCACGCTGGCGTTTCTCGGCCATCACGCTCGGCGTCTGCAGCCCGGCGATCATTCCCGAATAGGCTTTTCGCGAGTTCTGGATCCCGAACAGCTCGTCCCGACCACGGCGTTTTTGCTCCCCGCCGCCGAGCGAGAACTGTTGCATCAAGATCTCCTTGCGACGGAGCGTATCGAGCGCGAACGGCAGGCGATCGTCACGCAGGTACTGCAGCGCCGCGGCGGTGTAAATCCGCTGCGTGCGACCGGGGTTACCGGATACGAAGACCAAGTCGCCGTCGGCCAGCGGCGCGTCGCTCCAGCGGAGATAATGTTCCAGTTGGGCCGGCTTGCCGTCTTCGTAAACCCGCATGATCGTGGCGTCGAGGTTGAACCGCGGGTACTCGAAATTGTCGGCGTCGCCACCGAAAAAGGCCGCCGCGGTTTCGGGAGCCCAGACCAGGCGGACGTCATCGAAGACGCGGTAGCGGTAGAGGTGATACTTGGCGCCGCCGAACAGCGTGATCACGTCGCTCCGCAGCCCGGTCGCCTCCTTCGACTCCTGCTCGATCGTCGACATCGCGGCGCGGCGGAGTTTGAAGGCGGTCTCGGCATCGGCACCGGCGGGAACGGCCGCGTTGACCCGCTCGGTCACGTCCTCGATCGATACCAACTGGTTCAGTTCCAAATCGGGGGCACGCAATTCCTCTTCCAACGTGCGGGCGAGGAAGCCGTCGCGGATCAGATCACGCTCGGCCGTACTCAGCTTCTGCAGCGTGTCCGCGGCGACGTGGTGGTTGGTCAGCACCAAACCGTTGCTGGAAATGAACGATCCCGAACCGCCGCTGTTGAATCGGACCGAGGAAAGCCGCAAGCGGTCCGCCCAATCCTGCGTGATTTCGAACCGATGACGATCCTTCAACAACTTGGCTGGCAGGTCGTTGAACAGGTACATCCCTTCGTCGGCGGAAACGCTCATGGGTGACATCGACAGGCAAAGGAAACAGGCCAGCAGGACCACCGAAAGCGGGCTGCGAACCGAGCGACTGGGTTGAACGTTCATGGCAATTCGGCGGCATGGCGGTGACGGATGAGGAACGACGACTCCGCCAATTGTCCGACAACAGGGGGGTGCTGACCAGGGTGGTCAACCGGCTGACCTTGTTTCGCCGGACCTGGGGAGGGTAACCTGCAATCGCGGGCGGGCCGCCGAGGCTGAGGGCCTGACGATTTTCAATGCCGGCGGCATGCCATTTTGATGCCAGAGGCGTTTCGCGCGGATCGAGGGAACGATGGGACGAATCAGCAGTTTTTGTATGGGTATGGTGGCCGGAGCGGCGACGCTCGCGGGCGCCACGCACTACCACGTCGTCCGCGGGAACGAGGGTGTGTTCGTCGTCCGCAAGGTGCAGAGCAACCTTTCGGACATCTACGTCGACACCCGCGAGTTCACGGTCAATGACTGGAAGCAGCATAAGATGCTGGCCGTCGCGATCATGCAGGCCGAACGCGGCGAAGTCTTCCAAGATTCCTCGATGGATAACTTTCGCAGCGGGGTGGAGGAGTTCGTCAGCGGTTGGCTGGACGAACCGAAGCCGCCGACTCAGCGACGCTAGCCTCCACGCGGCTGCATTCAGCCCAGTCCCAGCGGCTTGAAGAACGCCCCTTCGTTGAGCGTCGGACGCTCGGGGCGGCCTTTGTGCAGGTAGGTCAACTCCATGTTGTCGATCCCCATCAGGTGCAGGATCGAGGCGTGCAGGTCGTGCACGTGCAGGCGATTCTCGATCGCCCGCAGCCCGAGTTCGTCGGTCGCGCCGATCGTCTGGCCGCCACGGACGCCGCCCCCCGCCATCCACATCGTGAACCCGGTCGGGTTGTGATCGCGGCCATTCCCCTGCTCGGACATCGGCGTGCGACCGAATTCGCCGCCCCAGATGACGAGCGTCTCGTCGAGCAACCCGCGTTGCTTGAGGTCGCGGAGCAACGCGGCGACCGGCTGGTCGGATTGCTTGCACAGCTCGGTGTGATTCTTTTCGATGCCGGAGTGCGCGTCCCATTTGCTGCCGGCGCCATGATAGACCTGGACGAACCGCACGCCGCTTTCGGATAGCCGGCGGGCGAGCAGGCACAGTCGCCCCATCGTGGCGGTTTCCTTTTGGTCCATCCCATACATCGCCAAGGTCGCCGCGGTTTCATTCGACAGGTCGACGGTTCCGGGCGCTTCGGCTTGCATCCGAAACGCGAGTTCATAGCTGGCGATCCGGGCTTCCAGTTCCGACTGCTCGGGATGCTCCGCCGCGTAGTTGCGATTGAGCCGGTTGAGGAAGTCGACCTTCGCGATCTGGCGTGCCTGCGTGAACCCTTCGGGCGGGAACAGGTTGGGGATCGGGTCGCCCGTCTCCTGCAACCGAA
The DNA here is from genome assembly GCA_002422955.1 of Planctomycetaceae bacterium UBA6172. Taxonomy (GTDB): domain Bacteria; phylum Planctomycetota; class Planctomycetia; order Pirellulales; family Pirellulaceae; genus UBA6163. Next base: position 28,833 of record DITY01000134.1, on the reverse strand, counting down.
TCCCCTGGTAGGCAGCCGGCATGAACCCGGCGCTCCAGTTCCGCGGGCCGTTGACGACCGAATTGCGATTGTCCTGCATCACGACGAACGCGGGCAGGTCTTCGTTCTCGGTCCCCAATCCGTAGCTGACCCAACTCCCCAGCGACGGCCGACCGCCGAGGATCGAACCGGTGTTCATCTGGCAGACACCCGGCGAATGGTTGATCCCGTCTTGCCAACAGGAGCGGATGACGGCGATGTCATCGACCATTTCGGCCGTGTGCGGCAACCAATCGGAGACCCAGGTGCCGGCTTGTCCGTGCTGTTTCCACGTTCGCTGGCAGGCGAGCAGCGGCGAACGCGATTCGCCCATCGCGGTGACGACGGTGCCAAAACTTTCGGGGAGCGTCTGACCGGCCAACTCGTTGAGCAACGGCTTCGGATCGAACAGATCGATGTGGCTCGGCCCCCCTTCCATGAACAGGAAGATCACCCGCTTGGCCGTCGGCGTGAAATGGGGACCGCGCACGCCGGCCGGGCCCGCCGCCGCGCCGGCCAACGANNCCTCCGCGGCCACCACCGACCGGCGGGTCAACATGTCGGTCAGCGCCACCGCGCCGAACCCCGCGCCGCTGCGGGTTAGGAATTGGCGCCGGTTGGCCGGAATTTCGACAGGGTGAATTCGACTCGGGTGAATCATCGCGACGCTTGGGCTCAGGGCAAAACGCTCAGGGCGAATAAAGGAACTCGTTCGAGTTCAGGACGGCATGGCAAAGGTCGACCAACGCGCCGACCAAAGGCCGTGCGGCGATTGAAGCCTGCTGCGAATCGATCAGATCGAGACCGTTCGGGGAGCTATCCCGACGCGTGCCCGGGTCGCTTTCGAATCGCCAATAACCGACGGTCGACGGGACCACCTGTTCGTTGACGAGCAGCAGCTCTTCTCGCGAAAGTGTGCCGCGGCTGATCCGGACGGCGTCGATCAGGCCATCGAAATGCCCGGAATCATCCGCCTTGCCGCCGATTAGCAGCGGATGCGGGTTGTCCAGGCCGCCGACGATCTCGTGCGGCACGCTGGCGACCAACAACGGCTCGTCGTCGTTGGACAAATCCTTGACATAGAACTCGACCGTCCCGGGGACGCTCACGGAGTCGCCTGCCGTTTTCGGTTTGGCGAGCGAGACGACGGCGGAGACGTAATAGGGCTTGTTCATTTCGAGCGTGTGATCGGAGAAGACCGCGGCTTCGCCGACCGAACCGTCGAGCTTTTGTCCCCACATCTGCAGCACCAGCGTCTGCGGCTTGCGGCGCGAGCCCTTGCCGGTGATGCCGAACGACCAGCCGCGGCTGCCCGACTTGCCATCCCACTTCGCAAGCAACGTCCGTACCGCGCCGGTCGGATAGATCGATCGCGGCTCGATGAAGCTTTCGATCGTGAAATCGGACAAGTTCAATTCCGGCCGATCGGCGACCGCCAACCGGGCCGGCTTTTCGTCGGGCAGGATCGAGATCGCTTGGCCATCGCGGTACCCCATCTTGCCGATCACGAGATCCCCACTGCCCGGTTGATCCTCAAGCTGTCGGATCACCTCGACCTGATTGGCGAGAAACTCGAGCGCCGCGGCGCGCTCACTCGGTTCGGGAAACCGCGCGTAGGCGAGCATCCACAAACGATCGATCGCGGCGGCCGGATCGGTGGTCGGGTCGCCGACGCGAGCGGCCAAGGCTTCGGAGTATTGCACCAGCTGCGGGCTGTTGAGCAACATCAACGACTGGACGGGCGTGGTGGTCGTGTTCCGCGACGATTCGCTGGAGAAAAATGCCGGCAGGTCAAACACGTCCAACAGCGGATCGCGGTTGTTCCGCATCATGCGGGTGAAAATCGTCCGTCGCGGCAAATCCGCGGCTCCCCCTTCGCCGCCGGCGGTCAGATCGAGTTTGCCCGACACCGCCAAGACGGCATCCCGAATCTGCTCGGCGTCGAGCCGCCGCGCGCCGGACCGCCAATGAAAGCGATTGCTCGGATCGAGCAACTGATAGTCGGCGAACTGGGGATGGCTGCTGGACTGGCGATAGGTCGCCGAATTGCAGATCAATCGATGCAGCGACTTGAGGCTCCAAGCTTCATCCATCACGAAGGTCGCGAGGAAATCCAGCAGTTCCGGATGGGTCGGTTGGCCACCCACCTTGCCGAAGTCGCTGGAATTGGGTGCCAACCCACGGCCGAAGTGGTACTGCCAGACGCGGTTGGCGATCAGGCGCGAGGTGAGCGGATGATCGGGGCGGGTCAGCCACTTGGCGAGCGTCGCGCGGCGACCGGTCGAGGGGAGTTCCGGCAACGGGTCGATCGTCGCGTCCGCCGGTTCGAGGATCGACAGAAAGCCGGGCTGAATCGGCGTCTTGCCACGCTTGGGCATGATCGTGTCCGGCGCGAGCGGCCCGACATCGCGCACGGTCTGGGCGACCGGCAACGGGGCGGGCTTGAGCGCGTCGTGGGCCGCGATCTCACGCCGCAGCGCCAACACCGTCTCTTTGTCCTCGGGGCTGAATTTCGCATCCAACCGCTCGTATTCGAACTCGACCTGACGCTGCAGCAGATAAACCAACTGCTTCTCGCCGGGGGACTGCTGGTCGGCGGCCCGGTAAAAAATCTCTTGGATGTCGAGCGGGAATTTCTCCACCGCCGTCTCAATCGCCTTGGGACGATACTTGGCGAGGATCGCTTCCAATTGGGCCTGCTTTTCGGCCGTCACCGCCTTCCAGTCCGCCAACTTCGCTTCGTACTCGGCCCGCTGGCCGGGCGATTCGACCGTCGCGTCGATCGGCATGATCGGCTGGAAGAAGGCCTGCAACCGGTAGTAATCCCGCTGGGGGATCGGGTCGAATTTGTGGTCGTGGCATTTGGCGCACTGCATCCCGAAGCCGAAGAACACGTCACCGGTCGTGTCGGTCACGTCTTCGATGATCGTGCGCCACTGCTGCGGGGCGTCGCGGTTGTTGTATTCGTAAATCCAATGCCGCAGAAAACCGGTCGCGACCAAGGCTTGCGGGTCGCCGGGAAACAATTCATCCCCCGCCAACTGCTCCTGGACGAAACGGTCGTACGGCTTGTCCTCGTTGAAAGACGCGATCACGTAGTCGCGATACCGCCACGCTTCCGGCCGGTAGTGATCGATGCGATAGCCATCGGAATCGGCGTAGCGAACCAGATCGAGCCAGTGCCTGGCCCAGCGTTCCCCGTAGTGCGGGCTGTCGAGCAACCGATCGACCAGCCGCGCGTAAGCATCGGGGGCCGGGTCCTGGAGGAACACCTGGACCTCTTCCGGAGTCGGCGGCAAGCCGGTCAGGTCGAAGTACACCCGACGCATCAGCGACACCCGATCGGCTTCGGGGGCGGGGGTTAAGCCGGCGTCGGCCATCGAGTTCCAGATGAACGCATCGACCGGACTGGATTGCCACGACGGCGGCGCCGCCGAGACGGCCGGAACCGCGGGACGGGCCACCGGCTGGAACGCCCACCACCCTTTGTCCTCGTCGCTAAACCCTTTGGGAGACGGCGTCACCGAGGGCAGCGGTTCGGAGTCGGCAGCCGCGCCCGGCCACTTGGCCCCCAACGCGACCCACCGCTCGAGGATTTCGATCTGCTCGTCCTTCAGTTTCCCGGCGGGGGGCATTTCGTAGGACTCGTAACGCACGGCCTGCAGCAACAGACTGGCCGATCGATCTTCGCTATCGATCGACGGCCCCGATTCGCCGCCTTTGGCGAACGCCGACGCGGAATCGAGTCGTAAGTCGCCGTTTTGTTTTTCCGGGCCATGACACGACCAGCAGTGCTCGGCCAGCAGCGGCCGGACCTGCGATTCGAAGAACACCATCTCGGCATGCGCCCGCTCCGGATCGACAGCCGCCGACTCCGCCGCAGGGCTGGCCTCAGCGGGCGGCGTGGCCTGAGCGGGCGGCACTGGCGTGTCGGACGGATCAGTGGCTGGCGCGGTCGGTTCCGCTGGCACGGTCGGTTCCGCTGCCGCGGGAGGTTCATCCGCCACCGCGGCCGGCATCCAAGACCCGGTGCAGGCGAGCGTTAGGATCGCGAACACGCAACTCCGAAACCGAGTTACGGAGCGAGCGAAAGCGACAGGAGGGCAGACGGATGTTGCCCCGGACCGGTGCGATAACAAGGCAGGGTCTCGCGGGAAGGGAGCGGTGAGGCGGGCGTGAGCCGGGACCGACTCGGCTTCTAGTCTACCCGATAAAACCGCGGCGGGCAAAACCGTTCCGCTTCGGCGACGTCGCTGGTCGCCGCGCCCCACGGCGAATCACTTCGGCGGATCGACCCGATACAAGGCGGTCTGACCGCGGAGGAACAGGCTGCCGTCGACGGCGGCGGGCGAAGCGGTGAAACCGTCTCCCAGCACGTTCTCGGCGACGACTTCGAACTTGCGGGCGGCCCGAATCACGGTGGTCTTCCCTTCTTCGCTGAACAGATAGATCAAGCCGTCATGGAACAGCGGCGAGGCGGAAAAATTGCCACCGAGCCGTTCCCGCCAGATCTCCTTGCCGGTCAACGCGTCAAAGCAGCTGATGATGCCGGTGTCGTTGGCCATGAACAGATCTTCGCCGACCAACATCAACGACGGCTTCTTGGGGATCTGGCTGTCCGAGGACCAAGCGATGTGCGTGCCGGTGACGTCACCACTGCCGCCGTAGCGGACGGCCAACAACCGCGAACGCATGAAGCTGGTGCAGACGTAGGCCAGGCCGTGGCCGATCACCGGTTTGGGAACGGTCGAAAATCCGAGCTCCCCGTAGGCCGCCTTCCACAACTCCTTGCCGCTCGCCGGGTCGTAGCCATAAACCCAGTCGGCCCCGGGCGAAACCAGTTCCGGACCACGAGGCGTCTCGACCAACGCGGGGGTGCAGTAGGCCTTTTTCTGGTCGATCTTATCGCTCAATGTCCCCGAACGCTCGGTCAGCCAGGCGACTTGGCCGTTGTCGGTCCGCAGCGCGGCGATGAATTGGCGATCGACGCCGTCGTAATGCGAAATCATCCGATCCTGCCAGACGATCGGCGAACTGCCGGGACCGTTCTGGTGCTCGACCTTCAATTCGTCATTCCGCCATACGATTTCACCCGACTTGGCATCGACGCAGGCGGAACCGTAAGTCCCGAAGTGGACAAACACCTTGCCGCCAGCGAGCACCGGCGTCGGCGATGCGTAGGTGTTGGTGTGGTGGATCGGCTCCAACGACTCGGGCCGAAACAGCTCGACATCGAATCGCTTCTCACCGGTCGCTTGATCGAACGCCAACAGCCGGAGCGAGACTTGACCGGCCAGCTCCAAGCCCTGTGGGTTGGCGATCTTGGCCAAGCGGGCCGCCTTTTCTGCCGCCGAAAGTTCCTCGGCCACGGCCGTGCTCAACCAGACCAACCCGTCCGCCACCACCGGCGACGAATGTCCCTTGCCGGGCACGGTCGCGGTCCAGGTGACGTTTTGACCTTCGCCCCATTCCACGGCCAACGGCCCTCCGGTCACCGACCCGTCGCCGCGAGGGCCGCGAAATTGCGGCCAATCCTCGCCACGAGCCGCTGATGGGATCGCGACCCCCAGGGCACCGCAGGACAACCAGGCGAGGCAGACGATCAATAACCGTGACGCGGTCATGGCGATTCCGTGATGGCGGGAAGAGCGGGCGGGAAGTGGCTGGCCGGAGATGAACAGCAATCGAAGCCCCAATATAACCGCCAACGCCGCCGGAATCAGCGGCGATAGAAATCGATCCAGCGCACTCGGATCGGCCGAGGTTCATCCGCCAGCAGCGCGGGCGGCAGGGTGATTTCAAAGTACTCTCCCGCGCCCGGTTTCGGTAAACCCGCCAGCTCCGCGCCGTCACTGGCCCGGGCCACGATGCCGATCCACAGCGGGTCGTGCGGGTCGAGCGATTCGCGAGTCCCAGACTTCACCCGCCACTGCGACCGCGCGTATTCGCCATTGCTCAGCACGCTCGCCTCCCAAGTTTGCCCCGTGGCTTCGCAGGCAAAATGTTCCAGGCCGGCTAGCCGCAACCGCAACACGACCTCCTTGGGCCAGCCAGCAACCCCCGGCGTGATCCACATCCGCCCGATCGTGGGCGGGTTGACTAGGTCGATCCACAGCCGCTCATCGCGGGTTTCCAGCCGGACCTCCGTTTCCCCCTTCACGACACCGCTGCCGGTCACGCGAACTTGAGACTCGGTCGGCTCTTGGGCCGTCACCATCGTCGCCCCTGTGATCAGCAGCAGCAGCGCGCGGGCCAGCGTTGTCATCGTTCTCTCCGTCAAGATCTCGGCAGCGAATCGACCTTGATGATCCCGCCCACGGCCCGCCAGGGCAACCCGTTCCTCGGTCCTCGGTCGCGACGGACGAGTCCCCCGTTGCCGCCACGCCCGGTCGAACCGACGATTGAGAGCTGTCGCTGGGGTTTCACCCGCGACAACAGCCGTACGCCCCCGAAGTCATCACGCCCCGCGGCCGCGGGCGGAATCGGGGCGCGGTAGCCTCAGCACGCGGGATGCCGACCTTGGACAATGCGAAGATCGCGGACCGGTTCGATGAGCTGGCGGAATTGCTAGAGTTTCGCGGGGAAAATCCGTTTCGGGTCCGCGCCTATCGCGCCGGGGCTCATGCGATCCGCGACTTGGACGAACCGGTCGCCGCGCTGCTGGCGGACCCGACGCGAAACCTCGCCGATCTACCTGGCATCGGCGAAACGCTGGCGGAGAAGGCACGCGTCTTGGTCGAGACCGGCACCCTACCCCAGCTCGAAACGCTTCGCGAAGCCATCCCGGCGAGCGTGCTCGCGATGCTGCGAATCCCCGGGCTGGGGGCGAAGAAGGCCTCGCGGCTGCATCAGGAACTGCAGATCGATTCACTCCCTGCGCTCCGCCGCGCCTGCGAAGCGGGCCAGGTCAGCAAGCTGAAGGGGTTCGGCGCTAAAAGCGAAGCGATGATCTTGGCGGGACTCGCGATCGCCGAAGCGGCGGGCCAGAGGGTTTATTGGGCGACGGCCAAAGGGATCGCCGATGCGATCGCGGCCCACATGGCGGGCTGCCCGACGATTCGCCGGATGGAATGGGCCGGCAGTCTTCGCCGCGGACGAGAAACCGTCGGCGACCTCGATCTGCTGGTTGTCGCCGCGGATCGCGAGTTGGCGATGGACCGCTTCGAAGCTTACCCCGAGCGGAGCCAGAGCATCGCGCGGGGCGATGACAAGAAGGTTTCGATCCGCGTCGGTAACGCCTTTCAAGTCGATCTGCGGCTGGTCGAGGATGACGAGTTCGGCGCGGCGCTGCAGTACTTCACCGGCAGCAAAGAACACAACGTACGGTTGCGCCGGCTGGCCCAGTCCCAGGGCTTGAAGCTGAACGAATATGGCGTGTTTCGCGAGTCGGATGGCGTGAAGATCGCTGGGGCGACCGAGCCCGAGGTCTACCGCGCCGTGGGGCTGGACTGGATCCCGCCGGAGCTGCGTGAAGATCGCCAAGAGTTCGAATGGGCGGCGGCGGGCAAGTTGCCGGACTTGGTCACGTTGGACGCGATCCGCGGTGACTTGCACATGCACACCACCGCCAGCGATGGGACGGCGACGATTCGCGAGATGGCCGACGCGGCGATCTGTCGCGGGCTGCAGTACATCGCGATCACCGACCATAGCCAGCGAGTTTCGATGGCCCACGGCCTCGACCCGCAGCGGCTCCGCGAGCAGTGGCGGATGATCGACCAGATCCGTGACGAATACGCCGGCCGACTCGTGATCCTGAAGGGGATCGAGTGCGACATCTTGGAAAAGGGGGGGATGGATTTGCCTGCCGATTGCCTAGCCGAAGCGGACTGGGTGCTGGCGGCCGTGCACTATGGGCAACGCCAAAGCCGCGAGCAGATAACGGAGCGGATCCTCGGCGCGATCGAGGACCCGAACGTCGATTGCTTGGCTCACCCGACCGGCCGCCTGATCGACCGGCGCGAAGCCTATGAGGTCGACCTCGACGCGGTGATGCGGGCCGCGGTCGCCCATGGGAAGTTCCTGGAAATAAACGCCAACCCCGCGCGGCTCGATCTGCATGACGTGCATGCGGCGGCGGCCAAACGGTTGGGCATTCCGATCACGATCAGCACCGATGCCCACAGCCCCGAAGGGCTCGATGTGCTCGGGTGCGGGATCAACCAGGCGCGGCGGGCAGGGCTGACCGCCGCGGATGTGGCCAACACCTGGACTGCCGAAACGCTGCTGCAGCGGCTGAGTGGCCGCTGAGCCTAGAAACGGCCGCACTGGGCTTGAGGCACTAGGCGACAGGCTTACTTGACGATTTCGAGCAATTCGACTTCGAAGATCAACGCTTCGTTCGGGCCGATCTGTCCGCCCGGAGCACCGCGTTCGCCGTAGGCCAATTGCGGCGGGATGTAGAGCATCCACTTGTCGCCGGTCTTCATCTCCTGCAGCGCTTGACGCCAGCCGGGGATGACCTGGCCGACCGAGAACTCGGCCGGCTCGCCGCGATCGACCGAGCTATCGAACTTGGTGCCGTCGATCAGCGTGCCGGTGTAATGGACGCGGACCATGTCTTCCGCCGTCGGTGACTTGCCAGTGCCTGCGGTCACGACCTTGTACTGCAGTCCGCTCGCCAGGGTTTTGATCCCTTCCTTCTTGGCATTTTCCTGCAGAAACAGGTTGCTCTTTTCCATGTTGGCGGCGACGGCACGATTGCGTTCGGCCATCTGCTCTCCCTGACGCTCCTCCACGATCCCCTGAATCTTCCCGACGATCGCCTCCATCTGCTCGGGGGTGAGCGCGGGCTCCTTCTTCGCCAGGGCATCGGCGATACCGCTGGCCAGGCCGGCGGCGGTGAAGTCTCCGGTGCGGAAGCCCTGACCCGCCAACTGCTGACCGACCGACAGGCCGATGAAGTAGCCGATCGGGTCAGTGGGCAGGCCAACCGCCGGCGCGGCTTCGGCAGGTGCCGCTTCCGCGGGTGCGGCCGGCTTTGCAGGGGCTGCCGCAGGTTGATCTTGGGCCATGGCGGGGAGGGACATTGCCAATGAGGTGGGGAGGGCGAACAGCAATCGGGCGAGAGCTGACGGGCGAGGGCGTTTCATGGGGAAATTCCGAGGAATGGGAGCGCGAATTGTCGGCTGACCGCCGACCGCTATATCTTAGAGTAGCGGAAAACCACCCCTTGAGGGAATGGTCTCGAGACGCATTCCAACGGGACATTTTTCGGCCTCGTCCGCCGAGGGTCAGTTTGTCGCAGGGACAATTCTCGCGCCGGCCGTGTCGCTCGCGTGATTCGAGCATTCGATTTTGACGATCCCCTAGACGACCGACTGATCGAGCGAGCGCAGGGCTTCCAAATTGATCTGATCCCAATCACGTCCCGATTCCGGATCAATCCCCTTTTCCGTTTCCAGGTAGCCCGGCAGGCAGCCAAGCTGGGGGTGGGCGAGTAGCCGTCGAAAAGTCTCCAAACCGAGCTCCCCTCGACCGATATGTTCATGCCGGTCGACGCGGCTGCCGAGCGGCTTTTTGCTGTCGTTGAGATGCAGGGCGCGGACCGAATCGGCGGGCAACTCGTCCCGAATTCGCTGACAGAAATCGCGAAAGCCGTCGTCGGTATGGATCGGATAGCCGGCCGCGAAGGCATGACAGGTATCGAGGCAGACGCCCAACGCCGCGCCGCACTTCGGCTCGGCGGCCCTGGCCCGGTCGAGCATTTCGCCGAGTTGATCCAATTGCCGGCCCAACGTCGTCCCTTGGCCAGCGGTGTTCTCCAGCAACACGCGACAGAGCTTCGGCTGGGTACGGGAAAAGGCCTCGATCAAACCCTCCACCACTCGCCGCACCCCCGATTCCTCGTCGCTGGTGGTGTAGGCACCCGGGTGCAGCACCAAGCCTTCCAGGCCGAGCGCTTCGGCTCGCTCCCATTCGATCACCAGGGCATCGATCGATTTGCGAAACAGCGTCTCGTCAGGGGTCCCGAGGTTGATCAGGTAGGAGGTGTGCGCGATCGGATGCTTCAGCCCCGAGGCTTGCAACGCTTCACGCCAAGCCGTGATCGCGGCAGGGTCCAGCGGTTTGGCAGCCCAGGCGTTAGCGTTTTTGGTGAAAATTTGCAGACAGTCGCAACCCGCTTCGAGAGCCCGCTGGACCCCCAAATGCAGCCCACCGGCGACCGAAACGTGCGAACCAAGACAATGTTTCACAAAGATCCCCGCGCGTTTTGGATTCCGGTCGACGACCGTAAAACGAAAAACCCCGACTCGAATTGCTTCGAGCCGGGGTAGCGTAGCTTCATTCCCGCCCGAGTTCGACCTCCCCGAAGGGCGGTCGACTCAAGCATCGTTCGGCTTAAAATTAGGCAGCGGGAGCGGCTTCGGGAGCAGCCGGAGCTTCGGGAGCCGGAGGAGCTTCCTCGGCCGGAGCGGCTTCAGCCGGAGCAACCGGTTCTTCGCTGATGATGGTTTCGCCCATGATCATCGGAGCAGCGCCGCAGCAAGGAGCTTCGACGACAACTTCGGTGCCGCAGCAAGGAGCCGGGGCCGGTGCTTCGCAGCAAGCCGACTTCCGCTTGAAACACGAGAACAGGCCATGACGCTTGGGAGCGCAGCAGGGGGCCGGTTCCGGGCAGCAAACCGGAGCGGGAGCCGAAACGTAAACAGGTTCCGGAGCACAGACGGGCTCAGGAGCGCAAACCGGCTCGGGAGCGCAAACCGGTTCTGGGCAGCAAACGGGCTCAGGAGCGCAGCACGCGTTGTGCTTGGCGCGGAGCTTGGCGAACAGGCCGCCACCGCAATGATGCTTAGGAGCCGGCGCACAGGTTTCAACCGGTGCGGCGCAAGCAGCGTGCTTGGCACGCAGTTTGGCGAACAAGCCGCCACCGCAGTGGCCAGCAGCCGCCGAGTTGTCGGTGGTCGCCATCGACCCACCAACCAGCAGCGCGAACGCTACTGCAATCGTCATCAAATTTCTCATGCAATCTCTCCAGTCTACGAAGTTAATCAGGTGCCGATCCCTCCACAGTAAAACGGCACCCCTCTTCCTGGGGGAACCACATTTTGTCGAGTCGAGCGAGCTCAACCCTCACATCCGCTCTCTTACGCCGAGACACGCCTCACTGTGAAGACAGGGAAGTCTAGGCAAAGATTGCTGAATATGCAAACTTGTCTGCAAGCGTAGCCTGGGATGCCTGACTGTCAATCTCCCCGGTTGAAGAAAAACCGCTTGTAGCTCGTAGTCCACCGAAACCACCCGGCACAACCGCTGCAGCCCCTCTGATCCCCCGGAGCCGTGGGTTGGGCTAGCTCCGCCGGCGTGCCGCGAGGCATTTGGCATTCCCACCGCCGCGATCGGCGCGATGGCCAAGCACGGAGACGAACGAGCTCAAGACCTGGGGCAGCTGGACTGGGGCACGAACCCCCGGCCCGCCGGCGTTTCGACGGGGCGTCGAAACGTCGCGCTCACACTGCTCGAGAGGGAGAGGAGCCGGCGAGATCGCAGGCGGGTTGATCCCGAACGAAGCCACTACCAAGCGAATCGATCAGAAGCTGGCGGCAGGGGCTGCGGGGGCAGCGGCAGGGCTGCCCGCTTCGGCGGTTCGAACCCCCGCTGCGGGGGTCGCGGGCTCGCCCGCGGCGACGTCCGCCTGTTCGCGGAACAGTTCCGCCATTTGCGCGGCATCTTCGAAGTCGACGATCATCGGCGGCTTGGTGGGGTCGAATTCCATCGCCATCCCAGAAATTTTCCAACCCTGTTCGAACTGCATCGCCCACACGACCTGATAGCTTTCCGCTGGCCCGTCAGCGGCCGGCTCGCTCCAAGTGCTATGGACCAGCGCCATGCCCGGGTGCTCCTCAACCGCTTCGCTACGGGTGACTTCGAACGTCGCGTCCGGCGAACCGATCGGCTGAATCGAGCGGCCCAATCCTTCGAGGATCTTCGTCGCTTGACTGGTCAACAACTGATGCGCCCGGTTGCTATCGCCACCACGACGAATCGCATCCAAAAACTCCGCCACAGCGTCTTTGGCGGTGTCGACATCCTGCGCCGTGGCCATAGCGCCCGCGACAGGGGCGGCCGATTTTTGAGCAGCGGCATCGATCTGGGAGCCCGAATCCGACTTGCCACAGCCGACCAAAAAAATCGTTGCGATCAGTGCAGAAAATCGGGCGGAAAATGGCAGCGTGCGGTTCATGGACGGGAATCCTATGCGATCGGGGAGGGAGTACGGAAAGACGCGATCCGGTTTAGATGAACCCGGCTCGCGACGTCAACCTCGAAAACCTGGCTCGCGACCGCTGACTGCCATCTGCCCGCGGATGCCGACCCTTCACGGACGCCGACCTTTCAGGGAAGCCGCTCGCGCGTGCTAGCTGGCATCCGCGAAAAAAATGCCGAGGCCCAGCGACAGTCAGGGGATCGAGCATCACGCCGCGGATGCTCCTGACCCGCTGCCGGGACTTCGATTGAGTCGACTTAGGGCAAATAGGCGAGTTGGGTTGAAGGCAGGCCTGCGATCGGCGTCGCGTCATCGCATCCCGTGGCCCACCGACCCGACCGATCAATTCGCTTGTGGCGAAAATCGGGCCAATTTCCGACCCGAATTTATGACAAGCTGAGCTTGACGCGCTCGCATTCAGGCCTCAACTCGCTAAACTCCAGGGGTGTTGGATGAATCGATCATCTAAAATTTCACGAGGGATTCAATGTTGTTGAAAACGGGTGGTTGGGCGAACTTGCCGAAGTTCGGTGGTTCGTCAGTCACCTTTGCCGTCACTCTGCTGGTCAGCATGATGACCGCCTCGGCTCAGGGCGTGAATAACGCGGTTGTCCGCGATCCCGGTTTTAACTTTTTGACGGGCACGCCCCCCGAGATCCTGCTCGACAAGTCGGTCGCCTTTTTGACGCCGACCGACCGCAAGGTGCGGTTGCAGTTGTTCGATAGCGGGGGATGGCCGGTCTCGTCACGGTCGAGAATCGACGTCAGGCTAGTCGGTGTGAACGGCAAATCGGTCCGTGTGACGCCCGACAATTCGGGGATGATTTCGTTCGACGCTCGCCCCGGGGTGCTCGCCGTCGTCTCCAGCGGACCGGTAGGCCATGCGGCCGTGCCGATCGTGATCCGCGAAAAGACGACCGCGGGATTGATCCCGCGGCGGACTGACCCGATCCCGATCCCGACCTTTCAGCTCGGCACACCCCAAGTCCGCGAAAATGTCGGCAAGTTTAGCGCGCCCAAGGCGATTACCAGCCCCGTGTCCTTCCGCGTGAATCAGCCGCTGGTACGCCAGGGCGAGGTGGTCCCTTCCAACCGCTACCGCGTACACCTCGATTCCGAGGGGCTGATGACCGGCCAGGTGTTCTCGTTGCTCGAGCCCGGAGCGGTTGAGCGATTCGCCGGCACCAATGTGATGATCCACCGTGACGGACAGCCGATCGCCCGCGGGACCGCTGACGCTAGCGGACGTTTTGCCATCAGCGACCTGGAGCCCGGCAAGTACGGTCTGGTCACGGTCGGTCCGTCGGGCTATGCGGCTTTCGCATTCGAAGCTCGCCGCCCGCGGAGCCGCGTTCGGCCCCGATCCGGGTCGCGATCGTTGACCGACCTGTCAGCCCAAGTCAACTCGACGGCACCCATTTTCGTGAGCACCCTGGCAGCGGCTCAGAACGATGAGACGCTGATCAGCGCCATCGCCGAAGGCGAAATCTTGCCGGTCTTCCCGGTGCCGACCGAGATGTTCCCTGCCAATGTTCTGAGCAGCTCGGGTGAACTCGGCGAAGTGGCGGGCGGTGCCGCGGCAGCGGGCTCGTCCTTCGCAGGCGGCGGTGCGGGCGGGGCGGCGGCCGGAGGCGGTATGGGTGCAGGCATGGGAGCCGCCGCGCTGGTGCCCGCAGCCCTGGCGGGGATCGGCGGGTTCGATGACTTCGACGATCCGGTTCCACAGACTCCGGGCGAACCCTAGTGTCGGGCCTGCATGTCCGCGATGGTGTTGGAAGGCCAGCGATTGCGGTGCATGAAGGCCCGTTGCCGCAAGTGATGTCTCGAAGCCGCCTGTCAAGCGGCTTTTGGTACGCACGCCCGCACGGGCGGGAGCCGGCAGATAGCGTTAACGCTTGATGACGCACCCCGGATCGCGCTGGTCGGGCTCGCCCACTTGCTCGACCGGATGGGTGAACAGGTATTCCCAGACCGGTTCGTACAGCAATTCTCCCGCGGCATCCTTCGGCGAAGCCCGTCCCGGCGTGACTGCGGAATGGGCCCGGNNTCGTCGACGTTCACGATCGGCCCGAAGGCATGCAGGCCGAGCAGTTCCCAGGAACGGCAGTAGTGGTTGCCGCTCCAGCCGCCATCGAGCACGTGGCTGAACCCGAAGTAGCGTTCCGGCGGCGTGGCCGACTCCAACGATTGCCAGTCCTGGTCTTGGTCCCTTGGCCCACAGAGCATCACGACGCGGTCGACGCGCTGATGCTTGGCGAATCGCGCGGCGGTGGTGGACCCGTGCGAACTGCCGGCGATGATCACCCGTTCCCAGCGGACCTCCGACTTGTCGTCGCTGAGAAACTGCTCCCAACGGCCCCGCGGATGCTCTTGCGACAGCCACAGCAGAAATTGGCGGGTCCGCTCCATCATCCCGTCGGCGTGAGGGATGTCGAGTTCATCGCTGAAGTCCTGCCCGGTCGCGGCCTCCAACCGGACGTTGCCGCGGGCTTGGCCGTCGCGCGGCCGCGGCCTGCAGAGCGTGCCGAACCACTTGTTGGCATAGCTGACTTGGATCGCATGGATCCCGTAGGAATTGACCCGCTGGAACAGCCCTTCGCTGTGCCCCATCAGCCACACCATCAGCTTGCCTCGGGGGGCGACGCGGGTATCGACCGAGGCGACTTGCGTGTCCTGCGGCTTGCCTTCTTTCTCGAAGGCGAAATCGATTTCCGGATGCGGCTTGGCCTGCGGGTCGAGCTGACTGGCCCGCGCCCGCAGCTGATAAAATTTCGGCTCGGGGTCGGCGAACGCCACGCTGCCCTCGGCAGCTGGGGTTGCCTGTGACGCGGCCGGCTGAGCCTGCGTCCTGCCGGCGATGGTGAGCGTCAGGGACGCGAACAACAGACCGGCGGCGATTCCGCGCCGATAGCCCTGAGCTCGAAACGGGTGGATCATGATGGCTGCCTGGTGAGTCGAAGGGTGAACCTGGTCGGTCCCAGGGTAAACAAGGGCCTTTCGCGCTTGGCAAGGCCGGCCTGGGGGGAAGAACGATCATTGTCGCCGATCCGGAGGCCGCTGCCGATCCGGTTCAGCCGAGGATTTCGCGAATGACATGGCCATGCACGTCGGTCAAACGACGATCGATGCCGTTGTGCCGAAACGTCAGCCGCTCGTGATCGATGCCGAGCAGATGCAAGATCGTGGCGTGCAAGTCATGGACCTGCGTGACCCCTTCCACCGCCTGATAGCTGAACTCGTCGCTCGCCCCGTGAGTCGTCCCGGCCTTCACGCCGGCGCCGGCCAGCCAAGTGACGAAGGTGCCGCCGTTGTGATCGCGCCCCGTCGCCCCTTGGGTGAAGGGCATTCGGCCGAACTCGGTCGTCCAGACGACGAGCGTATCCTCCAACAGGCCGCGTTGCTTGAGGTCACGGAGCAAAGCCGCGATCGGCTTGTCGACGCTCCGTGCGATGAATGGCAACTCGGTCTGAATGTCCGAATGGTTGTCCCAATTCTTCGCCGGGCCACCCATGCCGCTCCAGACCTGCACGAACCGGACGCCGCGTTCGAGCATCCGCCGCGCGGTCAGGCAATTGCGGGCGAACGGCCCCGTCGTCTCGTCATCCAGCCCATATTCGCAGCGCGTCGCTTGCGTCTCGCGCGACAGGTCGAGCACTTCGGGGGCGCTGGCTTGCATCTTGGCGGCTAACTCGAACGACGCGATCCGCGCGCCGAGCCGCGAATCGTCGGCGCGTCCTTCCAGGTGTCGTCGATTGAATTCCGCGAGCAATCGCAAGCCATCCGCTTCGCCGGCCGCGGTGATCCGCTCGGAAGCTGGCGGTGTCAGATTCCCGATCGGCTCCGGCGCGTTCGGTTTGATGATCACCCCTTGGTGCGCCGCGGGCAAAAAACCGGGCGAAAAATTGCCGCCGTTGTTGTAAGGCAGCCCGCGATGATCGGGCAACACGACGAACGTCGGCAGGTCATCGGCGATCCGCCCCAAGCCATAGGAAATCCAGGCCCCCATGCAAGGAAACCCTGGGGAGACGAAGCCGGTGTTCTGCAGGTAGCTGGCCGGGCCATGCACATTGGTCTTGCTCGCCATCGCCATCAGGAACGCCAGATCGTCGACGCAGCCGGCCAGGTGCGGAAAGACGTCGCTGACCCAGCGGCCGCTTTCGCCATGTTGCCGAAACGGGAAGGGGGACTTCATGATCTTGCCGACTTCACTGGTCACGGCCGCCGTGATCCCGAAGTCGATCGCTTCACCATGTCGGCAATCGAGTTCGGGCTTGTGGTCGAACGTATCCATCTGGCTGACGCCGCCGTTCATGAACAGCTGCAGCACGCGGCGGACCTTGGGCGGATGGTGCAGGCCATCGCCGAGCCCTTTATCGCCGAGGCCCAATTCCGGCTGCCCCGCGTTCGGCTGACCCACGGCGGCCGTGTCCTGGGCGCGGGACTCCTCGGCCAACAACTGCGCCAGCGCCAACCCGCCGAGTCCGCCGCCCGCCTGCCACAGCAGCTCCCGACGCGACACGGTGGCTGATCCGATCGATGGTTCTCGTTCAACGTTCATGCCTTTCCTCAATCGACGAACATGAACTCGTTGCTGTTGAACAACACGCGGCAGGCGTTGGCCAGCCCATGGCTGAGCAGATAGTCCGCGAGGCTGGTTATCTCCGCGTCGCTCGCTTCGCGGCCGAGGATCTCGCGAACCGCGGCGTGCGCGTGCTCATGACCGTCGGGATCCGTGGGGCGGTCCCGTTCGATCCGCGCCGCCAACTGCTCGCATTGGCGGACGATCGCCTTGTCATTCAAGGTGGCGAGCGCCTGCATCGGCGTGACCGATTCGCCGCGGGTCGGCGTCCACTGGGAAGCGTCGGGGCAATCGAGCGCATCCATGAACGGATCGGGGATCGTGCGGAACAGGAACCGATAGACGCTCCGCCGCCGCATCGCGGGGCCGTCGACGTCGGCGCTGTGATAATCGACATTCGGCGTGACATGCATACCCGGCGTCTGCACGAACTGTTTGACCGAAGGCCCGCCCATGCTGGAATCGAGTGTTCCGGCGACCGCGAACACCGCATCGCGAAACGACTCGGCATCCAGCCGCCGACGGTTCATCCGCCACAAGTAATGATTATCGCCATCGATCACCGCGGCAGATTTTTGCCTGTCCGATTCTTGGGCGGCCGATTCTTGACCGTCCGATGCTGGGTTGCTCGAGGATTGGCGATAGGTGGCGCTGGTGACGATCAGGCGGTGCAGGTCCTTCAACGATTCCCCGCGATCCCGCAGTCGGGTGGCGAGCCAATCGAGCAACTCGGGATGCGTCGGTGCGGTCCCCATTCGCCCGAAGTCGCTGGGCGTGTCGACCAAGCCACGCCCGAAATGGTACTGCCAAATCCGGTTGGCGATCGATCTCCAAGTCAGCGGATTGCGGTGATCCGCAAGCCAATTCGCCAGCGCCACCCGTCGGGCCCCTTCGTCGGCCGGGTCCGCCACGGCCAACGCCGCGGGCAGGTCCTCCAAACAGCTGAGCGTCAACGGCTGGACTTCATCGCGCGGCTGTTTGATGTCGCCCCGATGCAGCAACCGTACGACCCGCGGCTGGGGCGTCGGCCGGAACGAACCGTCGGCCACGAAACGGTTGCTGCCGCAATAAACGATCGACCGTGGTGGCAATTCAGCAGCCTGGGCCTGGTAGTTCCGCGTCAAATAGGCCACCGCCAAATGCCGACGCTCCTGTGGCGTGCGGGCCTCGCCGGCGACCCCTAGGATTCGCGCCAACTCCGGTTCGAGCGAGCGATCGCTCAGCCGCGGAGTTCGCGACGTGGTCGACAACCGAAAACGGCCGATCAGGTGTCCGCCGCCATGTGTCTGGTGCAATTCGATCCGCAGCCGCGTCGGGTCGGCGACCACCAGCGGCTCGGCCAGTTCGAACACCGCTTCGTGCGGTTGGCCGACTTGCGGATGAATCCCCCATGCGGTCGCGTCTTGACCATCGATCGCGCGATCGACCGACCAGCCGCTCTGATCGAAGTCGGCGACGGCCCGCGCGAACTTGATCTCCCGCTCCTCGCCGCCCTCCGCGGCAATGACGAACAGTCGCAGTTCGTTCAGATGCAGGTTGCCGTTGTCCTGGCGTCCCGGCCCACGCTGTGGCAACGAATCATCGGTTAGCAATTCCAACCGCAGCCCGCGAATTTCGCCCGCCGCGATCGGCGCCATCACCGTGTAAAGGTCCTGTTCGGGACGCATGCCGCCGCTCAACACCGACCCGTCGTCCAAGGACGTCAACGTACTGCCGCCGGTCGAGACAAGTTCCTCGAGCCGCAACGGCTGCCAAAGTGAATCGGTCGCCGCCCATTCGGCTTCCCAAACGGCAACTCGGGCCGCGAGTTCGGGATCATCCAGCGACGGGTCTTGGCTGGCGAGGCGGCTGGGCAGTTCGGCCAAGGCCGCGGCCAATTCGTCTCGATGCCGCCCCACCCGCGGGTCGACGTCGTAGCTCCGATTACCCTTGTCGATCGCCGCGAAGACCGCTTGCAAGCCGTAGTACTCGGCCTGCGAGATCGGATCGAACTTGTGATCGTGGCAGCGGGCGCAGTGCACGGTGCTGCTGACGAATGTCGACATCACCGTGGTCACGATGTCGTCACGATCGAGATAGCGTGCCACTTCGCGGTCGAGCGTGTCTTCGCGAATGTCACGGAGCGAACTTTCGTCCCACGGTCCGGCCGCCAAAAATCCGGTCGCGACCACGGCTTGAGGTGACTCCGGAAACAGCGCGTCGCCCGCGACCTGTTCTCGCACGAATTGCCCATAGGGCTTATCTTCGTTGAAGGCCGCGATCAGGTAATCGCGATACGGCCAGGCGTGATCGCGAGGCCGATCCTGATCATGCCCGTGCGTCTCGGCGAAGTGGGCCAGGTCCATCCAGTGCCTTGCGTAGCGTTCGCCATGGCTGGGGTTGGCCAGCAACTCATCGACCAGCCGCTCGTAGGCCAGCGGCGACGGGTCGTTGACGAAGGCTTCGATCTGCCCCGCCGTCGGCGGCAGGCCGAGCAAGTCGAAGTGCAATCGTCGCAGCAGCGTCGCCCGGTCGGCGGGGGGCGAAGGGGCCAACCCACGCTCGGTCAGTTTGGCGATGACGAAGCGGTCGATCGGGTTTTGGGACCAGTCGTCGCCGGTATCGGGAGTTGGCGGCTGAGACAAGCGGCGATAGGCCCAGTGGGCGGGCCACTGGGCACCCTCGGCGATCCAGCGTCTCAGTTGTTCGACTTCCGTGATGGGCAACGCCGGACCTTCGGGAGGCATCCGCTCGCCATCCTCGGTCGCGAGGACCCGGCGGAGCAATTCGCTGTGATCGGGGTCTCCTGGGACGATCGCGGCCGCTCCCGATTCCGCTCCCGCCGTCGCCTGGTCGCGGTCGGTCAGCCGCAAGCCGCCTTCGGCATCCGCCGCGCCGTGGCAGGACCAACATCGCGCCGCCAAAATCGGTTGGATGTCGCGTTGAAAATCGATCGCCCCACCCGGTGCCTCACCGCGTCCCCAATTCGCGAAAATCGCGACGAGCAGGACGGCCAGGGGAGCGGATCGGGACATGGCGAGTAGGGGAGCAGGCGGGGGAGGCAAAAAGCAAAAAGGGGGGACGGCGGCATCACGCGGTCTCGATCCAGTATAAATGACCGCTGCGTCCTCTGGGCGCACGCCCCTGATCCCTGGACCGCATTTCGCTCCGAGGCGCCCCGATGAATCCCACCGCCCTGACCGATCGTTTCTTGCGTTGTTGTCTACTCGTTGGGGTGGCGCTGCTCGCGACCTCGCCGGGTTGGCATGCTAGCTCGGCGTCTGCCGCCGAACCGCTCAGCGTCGGCACGGCGGAGGTCGACATCACGCCGCCGCTGGGGTTTCCGATGGCCGGCTATTACCACGAGCGTCTGGCCGAAGGGACGATCGACCCGCTCAAGGCCAAGGCGATTGTCTTTCGCCAAGGTGACCAGCGGGCGGCGATGGTGGTCTGTGACCTGACCGGCATTTCCCGCGACCTCTGCGACGTGGTGCGAAGCCGCGCCGCCGAGCAAACCGGCATTCCCGCGACGGCGATCGCGATTTCGGCCACGCACTCGCACACCGCCCCGGATTACACCAAGCACCTTTACCAATACCTGCAGGGCAGACGGGTTGCGGTCGGCTCGGTCCCCGCGGATCAGCCGCCCTATGCGGAAAAACTGATCGGCGGGATCGTGCAGGCGATCGCCACCGCCGACGCCCAAGCGGGGCCGGCAAAAATCGCCTCCGGTTCGGCCACGCAAGTAACGCCGGTCTCGTTCAACCGCCGCTTCGTGATGCGGGACGGCAGCGTGCAGACCTGGCGCAACCTCGCCGATCCCCAGGTCGTGCGTCCCGCCGGCCCGATCGACCCGGAAATCAATTTCGTGACTTTGGCTTCGGCTAATGGCCAGGTCCACGGAGTGCTCAGCAACTTCGCATTGCACTTGGACACCGTCGGCGGAATGCGTTGGAGCGGCGATTATCCGTACTTCATCGAGCAGGCGGTGCGGAAGCGATTGGGTCCAGACGTGGTCTCGATCTTCGGCGCCGGTTGCTGTGGCGACATCAATCATTCCGACCCCAGTCGCAGCGAACGGAATCGTACCGACTTCATCGGCAACGCGTTGGGGCAAACGCTCGACGCCGCGCTGCCCGAAGCGAATCCATTGGCCAGCGACCGGCTGCAAGTCCGCTCCACCGTCGTCAACCTGCCGCTGCAGCGTCCCAGCGGCGAGCAGATCGAACGCTCCCGGCAACTGCTGCAGCTGATCCGCAATGGCGGCAAGGTCGAGTTCTTGGATCAGGTGATCGCCTACAAGACGATGATGATCGCCCAATACCGGGCCGACACGCGAACCGACGATGCCGAGTCGCTGTTGGGCTTGGGCTTGTCCCACGCTTACGCCGACGTCAGCGACACGATCCCGGTCGACGTGCAAACGATCTGCATCGGCGATGAGGTGGGAATCGTCTTTCTGCCGGGCGAGGTGTTCGTCGAATTGGGCTTGGCGATCAAGCAGGCCTCGCCCTATCGCACGACGCTGGTCGTGGAACTGAGCAATTGTGTCGAGACGATCTACCTGCCGACCCGCGCGGCCTCCGCCGGCGGCAGCTACGAGGTCACCAATTCGACGGTCGAACCCGGCTCGGGGGAAATGTTGGTCGAAGCCGCGATCAAACTCTTGCGGGCCTCGGCCGCCAACGTCGAGTGAGCCGCCAAACGCTCGGTCAATTGGCTAATCCGCGGCCGGAGTTTAGAATCGAGGTTCCGCTCTCGTCGGACTGGCCATCGCATGTCTCGTAAACGCCTCGGACCACTGTCTCTCGAATCCAAGCTCGGCGATTACCCGTCGCGGAGCACGGTCTGGCGAGCGGTGCATCCGGAACAGCGCAAGCCCCTGGCGGTCAAGGTTTTTCAGATCCCCTTCGGCGGCACGGCGGAAGCTCAAGACCGCTTCACGGAAGAATACGAGGAGCTGAAGAAGCTACGGCATCCCGCCATCGCCCGCTGCTTCGGGGGCGGGATCGAGGGCCGCCAGGCGTTCCTGGCCTGGGAGCTGATCGAAGGCGAGACGTTGGCCAATTTGCTGGAACGCCGCGGCCGTCTGCCCTGGGAAGCGGTACTCGACCTTGCCATCCCGATCGCCCAGGGGCTCGTTGTCGCCCATGCCCGCGGCTTCGCCCATGGCGCCATCGGTCCCGACAAGATTCTGATCTCGGGCTTGGCCCCCGTCCTGGTCGATTTCCGCATCGATCGCGCCCGTTCCTTCTTTCGCAACCCGCGTCCGCTCAGCCCGCTGGAGGTCGCGTTGCAACCGCCCGAAGCGGTCGCTAGTCCGACCGCGATCTCCGCCCAAGGCGACCTCTATTCGCTCGGCGCGGTGATGTTCTTGGCCCTGACCGGACGCCCGCCGATCTCGGGGGAGACGGTCGACGAAGTGATGGCTCGTGTCGCCAGCGAAGTGCCTCCCAAAGCCGCCTCGATCGCCATGGACTGCCCGGTGTGGGTCAGCTCCCTGATCGAACAAACGCTGAAGAAAGACCCGCGCGATCGGCCGCGAGACGCACATGCCTTGGAATTGCAACTGATCGACGCCCGACAACGTTCCGGTTCGCTCGGCGGCGTGACCGAACAATTGGCGGGCGGCTTCAGCCCGCTGCAGGCTGGCCAGCGGCAATCGCAAAAGGACGAAGCTCGCGCGTTGCTGGGACGCGACGTCGTGCGACTGGACGACACGGCCCACGAGGTGACCGCATTTTACGAACGGGCTTGGTTCCTGGTGATCGCCTTGCTGGTGACCTTAGCCGGCATCGCCTGGATCCTTTGGCCGCTCAACGAGAACCAGCTCCGCGAGCGGGCCGAAAAGCTGATCGCGGAACAAACCGGCGCCTCGCTCCATCAGGCCAAACAGGGTTACCTGCAGCCGATGCTGAAGCGTTTTCCCGAAGGGCAGCACGCCGCGTGGGCCAACGAGCAGTTGGATGAGATCGAGATGCATGAAACGGAGCATGCGATCGAGGTCAAATTGAAGCGTGGCCTGCCGCTATCCGAAGAGGGCGAACGGTTGTACGCCGAAGCGCTGCGGTTCGAAAATTTCGGCGATCGCGCGACCGCGCTGGACAAGTACAAAAGCATCGAACGGCTGCTGTCCGGCGACGAACGCTACAAGCCTTACGTCGGCTTAGCCCGCCGCCAGATCCGACTGATCTCCAGCCAGGCTGGCGCCGTCGGCGAGGCCGCGCGGATCGTGAACGCGAAGCTGAGCGAGGCCGACAAGTTGCTCGATCAAGGGAATCAGATCGCCGCTCGCGAGATTTGGTACGGCATCATCGAGCTGTACAGCGACCGGACCGATGTGATGCCGCTGGTTCAGATCGCCCAACAACGCCTCGCCTCCGAAGGGGGTGAACTGAAACCGCGGGAGCGAGCCACGGTCGAGCCGTGATCTCGGCCGAGTCATGCTCGACCACCAGCGACGGGTGCCGCCGGTCGTAGCCGCGATCGGCTCATAAGGTCTTCAAATATTCCAGCACCGCCTGCTTCTCATCGGCGGTCAACGCGTCCGGATAATCGTGCCCCGCGTTGCTTTTCCCTGGTCGGCGGGTGTCGAAATACTGACGCCGCACGGCGATGTCGGTCTCGGTCAGCGGCACGCGATCGACCGTGCGAATGGTCAGCCCCACCTGCTCGGCATCCAACTCGTCGGACGAGCGAATCCAGACCGCGGATCGCTCCTGGGGATTCAGCACCTGCCACAGCGTCGGAACGCTGCCGTTGTGAAAATACGGGGCGCTGGCCCAGACCCCGTCCAGCGGCGGCGCGACGTAGCCGTCGGGATCGATGATCGTTGTCTGTCGGTTGCCCTCGGCGTCGACGGCGAACCAGCTTTCGGCATATTTTTGCCGGCCACGAGCGGGTAACGCCTGCAAGCGGACCGGGTCGGTACCGATCTCATCCAACGGCACGCAAACATTCGGGTAGCTCGGCTGCTCTCCGTAGCTACCATGACACGAGGCACAGGACTTTTGGAAAATCTGTTCACCCCGCTCAGCCAACGACTCGTCGATCGGTAGCGGGTACTTCGGCGGCCGCAGCGACATCAGGTAGGCATAGATGTCTTTGAAATCGTTTTCATAGCGACGGTAGAACTCGGGGCCATTTTCGGGGACGAGCGTGAATTGCATCAAACCACGATGCCCACGTTCCGCGAAGCCGTCGATGTACAAGTAAGGCCGCTTGTAGAAATGCCACCAAGGCGGCGCATCCATGTCGTGATGGACGAGCGACTCCGGGACAGCATCGATCACGTTCAAGTCAGCGTCGCGGCGGGTCATCAACCCGACGCCAAAGATCACCGCGTTGGTCGTCCCGTGTGTCGTTCCCAAGGGGATCAGCAACGAGCCAATGTCCATGCGAGACAGCGGCTTGGCAAGTTTCAACTTGGTCGCTCGCAACTCTTCGGTCATCGTCTGCAAGGCGAAGCGGTTGTTCGGCGCGCCCGGATAGGGCTGGCCGTAAACCGTGCCGCCGTGGCACGACAAACAATTCATCGTCCACAACCGCGAGCCATCCTGCCCGTCGTGGGTGACGACGTATTGCAGCGGGTCACCCGGCAAGTCCGACTCCGGTGTCGCTGGCCGAGGCGTCAACCCGTACCGAGCGAAAGCCATCTGACGCCGCTCGGCCGGGGTAGCCATTTCGGCCCGCTGCCGCAGGGGCTTCGGCCAAACCTGCCAGACGTTGTCGAACACTTCCTCCGGAAAGTCGGGGGGCAGGAACGGCTGATTGACCAACCGCTCGAAGCCACGCTCGGCGGCGTTACCGTCGCCGCTGACCACGCCACCCGATGCCACTCCGGAGGCGGTTCCCGATTCCGCTACCGCATCTGCGCCTAGGGCCGCCGCACAGGAACCACAGCCGAAAACCACGAACAAGAGCGTTGCAAACTTCAGTGACTTCATGGCCATCCCGTGTATTACCCCGGCTTCAGGAACCCTTCAGGTAACCGCCTGAATTCCGTACCAGCCACCGCTTCCGGCTCAGTCCGGTTCACGACATCCCATCAATCTACCGCGGCGCGAACCGGAGCACCTGCACGCCGCCAAATTCCGCGAACTCGAACTGGAGCGTCCGCGGCTTGGCCTGTTCGACGACGAAGGCACCCCACTTCTCAGCGAAAAGCCTCGGGACGCGGACCACGGCATACCAAGCTTCTCCGGATGTCAAGCTCTGCCGCAACGGCGCGGCGATCCCGGCCGGCCGCAGCGAGATCACTTCGACTCCCTCCAACCGATAGGGGCCACGGAGCGGATAGGCCAAGTAGGCCAGATCCTCCGGCCTGCCGCTGGCCAGGCAACGCTCCGTCTCGATCAGTCCCGGCGATAACCAGATCACGGCATCAGGCTCCGAACTCGCTCGCAAGTGCGCGGCCACCCCCCGCCAGTCCTCGCCGCGGAGTCGTGCCGAGAGCGGAATGCCATGCTGCAGCAGCGGCCAGACGGCGACCAAAGCCCATGCCCATAGACCGCCGATCACCGCGGTGGAAAATCGTCGCTCCGCAACGTCCCCATCGCCGAGCCGCCAGAGTTTGGCTAGCGAAAAGCCCACTTGCCCGACCGCGGCCCCGCCGGCCCAGGCGAGCAGCGGCAGCGCGGCGATCAAATACCGCCGATGGAAAATGGCAGCCAACCCCGATGCCGAGACCGACCAATAGAACAGCGTCGCCCCCACGGCGACCGCCGCGGGAGGACCCCACAGCCGAACGCCCCCACGGCTCGTACCGAAACAGACGACCCCGTCTCCGGCATCGACCGCCGTCGCAGCCGGCGGCATCTTCCGCTGGCCGATGAGTCGCTCGCACGCCCACGCCGCGATGACCGGCGCGACCAAGATCCAGCCCCAGGGCCAGATCCGCAGCAACTGCTGCCCCGATCGGACCGCACCCACCGCCTGCCACTGATCGCGATGTTGCCAAGCGACCCACCAGACCCGGCCGGCCAAGTCCCAAGCGAACCAGCCC
The DNA here is from genome assembly GCA_002422955.1 of Planctomycetaceae bacterium UBA6172. GTDB lineage: Bacteria > Planctomycetota > Planctomycetia > Pirellulales > Pirellulaceae > UBA6163. The sequence goes on along the minus strand of DITY01000134.1, from coordinate 3,045 downwards.
AACAGCAGCGCCGCGGCCAAGCCCAACAGCAGCGCCGCGGCCAAGCCCAACAGCGCCGCCCGCGGTGCGATCCGAGCGCGGCGTTCACGGCTGAGCTTCAACGCCCGCTTGGTCCCCTCCCCGATCACGGGCCAGAGCAAGACCCCCAGCGACATCGGTTGGATCAGCGCGGCGAGCCAGATAGCGAGCATCATCACGGGGCCGGCGACCCGCCCGTTCCCAATGCGAACCTCGGACCAGGACCAGCAGACGATCGCCGCCAGCAACATCACGACGGCGAAGACCCGCAGCTCCGTGCCGAAAAAGATCGAGTTCGATTCGATCGCCAGGAACACGCCCGCCGCGGCCCCGCCGAGCACCCCGCCGCCCAATTTAGCCACGCCAATGGTGACGACCGCGCAGGCGAGCGCCGAGGCGATCACGCTGCTCATTCGCATCGCCAGCTCGCCCTCACCCACTCCCTGTCGCCAGCACCA
>DITY01000134.1:0-2426 GCA_002422955.1 Planctomycetaceae bacterium UBA6172 | reverse complement strand
GGCTGAACGCTGACCGACTCGCCCGCGGTCGAAGGTTCAGCTGCCGCCCGCACGGCTGGCGTCAGGTCGGCGACCCGGCGAATCGCTTCGCAGGCCTGGTCGATCTGCGCGCTCGAGACGTCCAGATGGGTTACCAGTCGGATCGATTGGGGGCCGATCACGAAGCTGTCGACGCCTAACCCTTTCAGTCGTCCGGCGAACTCGGCCGCGTTGCCCCACCGCGGATCGATCGCCACCGCCACGATGTTGGATTGGACATCGCCGCCGATTACCTCCAACGGTTCGCAGTCGGCGACCGTCGCGCCGAGCCGCTGGGCACGCTCATGGTCCTCGCCCAAGCGATCCCGATGATGCAGCAGGGCGTGCAGCGCCCCGGCCGCGATGATCCCGGCCTGCCGCATCGCGCCGCCGAACAGCTTGCGGGCCCGTTTCGCTTCGTCGATGAACTCCCGCGTCCCAGCCAGAGCCGAGCCGACCGGCGCCCCCAACCCCTTGCTGAAGCAGACGCTGACCGAATCGAACGGGGCGGACAAGGCTTCCTCCGACAGCCCGGTCGCCGTCGCGGCATTCCACAATCTCGCCCCATCGACGTGGCTACGTAGCCCGTGTTCCGCGGCCCAGCTGCAGATCCGCTCGATTTTTTCCTGGGGGAAGATCCGGCCGCCGGCCCGGTTGTGGGTATTTTCCAAGCAGACCAGCCGGGTGCGGACGAAATGCAGGTTGATCGGCCGAATCAGCGGAAACAGCTGCTCCGGTTCGATCACGCCCAGGTGACTGTCGACCGTTCGGGCGACGACCCCGGACAACTGGGCGAAGGCGGCCTGTTCGTAATTGTAGACGTGCGAATTGCTGTCGCAGAGGAACTCGGTCCCGCGGTCACAATGGACGCGAATCGCGATCTGATTCGTCATCGAGCCGCTCGGCATGTAGATCGCCGCCTCCTTGCCCAGCAGTTCGGCGGTCAGCTTTTCCAGTCGCTCGACGGTCGGATCGACGTCGATCAGGTCATCGTGGACCTCGGCTTCGGCGATCGCGCGACGCATCGCGGGGGTCGGTCGGGTAACGGTATCGCTCCGCAAATCGATCATGGCGAGTAAACTGGTCCGGGAGTGGGTTGGCGTCGGAGCGAAACGGCGGATACTTAGGGACGGCATGGCGCCGCTCCCGGGTTGGCCCGGCAACCGGCGTCTGTCCCCATCATCTTCCGCTGACCAGCCATGATTTCAACCACCGACCAAACCGAATTGATCCCCCGGGTCGATGCCCGTGACGATGCGTCCGATGTTTTGGCCGGATTGCGAGAAAAATTGAGCCCTCGGGGCGACGTCGTCTCGCCCAGAGGCCGCGAATTGACGGCCCGGGTGTTCGGCGAGCCGCTCGCCCCGTCCGCCGTCGTCGACCGCATCTGCCGTGACGTGCGGGAATCGGGCACCGCGGCCGTGCTGCGGTACAACCAAGCTTTGGACGGGGTCGAACTGACCGGTGAGACGCTGCGGGTTCCCGCGGACGACCTGGCCAAGGCCCACGCCGCCATCGACCCGGCATTGCTCGATTCGATCCGACGGATTCGGGATCGCGTCGCGCGATTTCAGGAAGGGATTCGCCATCGGGACGTCACCGTTTCCGGTGGCCCGGGCGTTTTAACTCAGAAACGTTTGTCATCCATCGCCGGGGCGTCATTAGACTCAGCGGGGTCATCGAGTCCCGGCGTGACAATGACCCAGCGCTATCTGCCGCTCCGCCGCGTCGGGATCTGCGTCCCCGGTGGCGCGGCGGCCTATCCGTCGACCGTGCTGATGACCGTCGTGCCGGCCCAAGTCGCGGGGGTCGACGAGATCGCGGTGGTCGCACCACCCACCCGCTTCGGCGCCTACAACGAAGTCATGCTGGCGACCTGCCACGAATTGGGGGTCCGGGAAGTCTACCGGGTCGGAGGGGCTCAGGCCGTCGCCGCGTTGGCCTACGGCTGCGACGCGATCCCGGCCGTCGACAAGATCGTCGGCCCCGGAAACCTGTTCGTGGCGCTCGCCAAAAAGCTGGTCTATGGCGTTGTCGACATCGATTCGTTCGCCGGCCCCAGCGAAGTGATCGTGATCGCCGACGACACGGCGCGTCCCGACTACATCGCCGCCGACCTGTTGTCGCAAGCCGAGCATTCTCCGGGATCGGCGATCCTGATCAGCTGGTCCGCCACGCTGCTCGACCGCGTGGCGGCCGAGTTGGCCCGCCAGGTCGCGGAGCTGGAGCGCGGCGAGTTGACCCGTGATAGCCTGCGCGAGTTCGGGGCGTTGATCCGCGTGCGAGACGAAGCGCAGGCCTGCGAATTGACTGACCGTTTCGCCCCCGAACACCTGCACATCCAGACCGCTGATCCGCGGGCGTTGATCGGCCGCATCCGCAACAGCGGCGCGGCGTTTCTGGGGCCT
>DITY01000041.1 GCA_002422955.1 Planctomycetaceae bacterium UBA6172 | reverse complement strand
CGGGCATGGCGTTTGTCGTGGTCACGCACCAACACCCGGGGCGAACCAGCCTGTTGCCCGAATTGCTGGCACGGAGAACGGAGATGACGGTCGTTCCGGTGACCGATGGGAGCCAAGTACTACCCAATCATGTTTACGTCGGCACACCGGGCGGACACTTGGCGATCCACGACGGCACGTTGCGGCGGATCGAGGACGCAACGCAGTCGATCCGGTTTCCCATCGATTCGTTTTTCCGCTCATTGGCCGAAGACCAGAAAGGACACGCGATCTGCATCGTGCTCTCCGGCACCGGCAGCGACGGGACCCTCGGCCTGAAGGCGATCAAAGCCGAATCCGGCATGGCGATGGTTCAGCAGTCGCAATCGGCCAAGTATGCCAGCATGCCCGCGAACGCCGAAGCCACCGGGTTGGCCGATTACGTGCTCACGCCCGCCGAGATGCCCGCCCAACTGGTCGCCTACGCCCGCGGGCTGTTCTTGAGCGGTGCGCGAACCCGTGTCAATGCGGCGCGCGAGGCCCCGTCCCTCGTGATCGCGGCGGAGCCGATGGCGCGGCTGTTGCAATTGCTCCGCACGCATACCGGACACGACTTTTCGGGATACAAGGCGAACACGATTCAACGTCGGATCGAACGACGGATGAACATCCACCAACTCAGCGATCCGCTCGCTTACGTCAAGTTGCTGGAGCAGGATCCGCACGAAATCAGCCTGCTGTTCAAGGATCTGCTGATCAGCGTCACACGGTTCTTTCGCGATCCTGATGCCTGGACGGCTTTCGCCGCCGGGCCGCTCCCGCAGTTGATGCGATCGCTGGGCGACAACGCGACGCTGCGGGCCTGGGTGCCCGGATGTGCGACGGGCGAGGAGGTTTACACGCTCGCGATGGTGCTACGAGAGTGCGCCGAGCAACTCGGCATGCGATTGCGTTATCAAATCTTCGGCACGGACCTGGACAATGCCGCCGTCGAACTGGCTCGAGCGGGGCGGTTCGCCGCCGGCATCGGCATGGATGTATCGCCCGAGCGGTTGGAGCGATTCTTTACCCACGACGATGGGAACTACCGTGTCCGTAAAGAGATTCGCGAGATGGTGATCTTCGCGCCCCAGAACCTGATCAAAGACCCGCCGTTCACCAAGCTCGATATCATCACCTGCCGTAACCTGCTGATCTATTTAGAAGCCGAACCGCAAAAGCGATTGATCCCGATTTTTCACTACGCGCTCAAACCCGGCGGCTTGCTGATGTTGGGGTCCTCCGAAACGACCGGCCGGTTCGCGAATCTGTTCGAGACCGTTGACGCGAAATGGAAAGTCTACCGGCGCAAGGAAACCTCCCCCGCGATTCATCGAGTCCCCGAAATGCCGCCCTTGAAGAAGTTGAGCGAGACGAACGCCGCCGCCATTTCCGACTCCGTCGCGGAGGTTCGCCAGACCCAGGTCGCGACCTTGTTGGAGCGCCTCGCCTTGGAGCGATTCTGCCCGACGTTCGTGGTGGTCAACGCGCGCGGAGACCTCGTGCATGTGCATGGCCATACGGGCGATTTCTTCGAATTGGCCGAAGGTCAGCCACGGACCAACGTGTTGGAAATGGCCCGCGAGGGTTTGCCGCAAGAGTTGGTGACGATCATTCGGCTCGCCTCGGCGGGTGAGGACGACGTGATTCGTGACAACGTGCGGGTCAAGACCAGCGGCGGCTACACCGTGGTTCAGCTCGCGGCCAGAAAGATCCCGGGACCCGAAGCGATCGGCGGATTGATCTTCATCACCTTCCAGCCGACCGAAACCGCCGCGACGCAGTCGGTCGCCAGCCCGGCCATTGGCGGGCAGGTCGGCGACAGCGACACGCTGCGGGGAGCATTGCCGTTCTTGCCGGAATTCCCCCCAAAGGCGTTGCAGGAATTGGCGACATTGAACGAGGAACTCCAGGCGTCCAACGAGGAATTGCAATCGAACAATGAGGAGATGCAGAGCACCTGCGAAGAGTTGGAGACGTCGAAGGAGGAACTGCAGTCGCTGAATGAGGAGTTGACGGTACTCAATGCGGAGCTGCAATCCAAAGTCGAAGATTTGGGCCATGCTAACGACGACATGCAGAATTTGCTAAACAGCACCGATACCGCGACGATCTTCTTGGACGATGACCTGCAGATCAAACGTTACACCGTGCAGGCCACCCGCATCATCGCCGTGCGGCCGACGGACTTGGGCCGCCCGCTGGGAGACCTGAGTTCTAAGTTGCAGGACGTCGATCTGATCGCCGATTGCAAGGCGGTGCTGAATACGCTGGCGCAGAAAAAACAACGGGTCGTGACGCTCGATGCCACTTGGTACCTGATGCGAATTCTTCCTTACCGCACGGCGGACAACGTGGTCGATGGTTTGGTGTTGACGTTCGTCAACATCCAAGACCTGAAGGACGCCGAGCAATCGGGCGAGCTACGGGTCTATTTTGAGGCGATCTTCGACACCGTGCGGCAACCGCTGGTCGTGCTGGATGAGCAGTTCGCGGTGGTGTCGGTGAATCGATACTTTTGTAAAGCCTTCCAATTGGTGGCGAGCGAGGTGGTTGGCCAGTCGCTCTATGAGATCGGTAACCGGGCCTGGAACGTCGCCTCGCTGAAGGAATTGCTAGAGGATATCCTGCCTAAGGACGCAACCTTCGATGATTTCGAAATGGAATTGGAGTTTCCCAACGTGGGCAGACTGAAGTACGTGCTCAACGCGAGGCGCTTGGGCGATGCGATCCTGTTTCCGGGACGGGTGTTGTTGGCGATGCAGGAGGTGTCCAGATGAACGAAGACGTCAACGGATCGTTGCGCGGGCGTGCCCTGGCGATGCTGCAAGGCTCCCTCGAGGACGTGGCGCGGATACCGGCCGAGGAGGTACCCAAGCTGTTGTACGAACTGCAAGTCCATCAAATGGAATTGGAAATCCAGAACGAGGAGTTGCGTCAGGCCCAAATCCAACTCGCCCAGTCCCGCGACAGCTATTCCGATCTCTACGAGTTCGCCCCCGTCGGCTATCTGACGCTCGACAAACAGGGGCTGATCCGGCAGGCCAACCTGACGTCGGCGATGATGCTGGATGTCGAACGCAAGCAGCTGGTCGGACGCAAGTTCAGCGATTTCGTGAGCAACGAGTCACAGGATGCCTGGCACCTGCATCGGCGGGAGGTGTTTGCCGAGTCGAAAACGGTCGCGTGTGAACTGCAGATGGTTGTCCGTGACGGCGTGTCGCCGTCCTATCGCTTGCAAAGCTTGGCCGTTCGGGACGATAAGTGGAACCTGGGCCTCTGTCGGACGGCACTCTCGGACGTCACCGATCGGCGAATCGCGTTCGACGCGTTGAGCCAACTGAACATCAACTTGGACGAGTCGCTTTCGGATACGTCGTACCAACTCGATCGCAGCTTCCGGCACTTGCGGTTGCTGTTCGAAGCCGTGGCACACTTGGCCGAGGGCGTGATGATCACCGGCGATCACACCGAGTGGCCCGCTCCCGAGATCATCTTCGTCAACGAGGCGATGTGCAAAATTTCGGGGTACGCGGCGGACGAGTTGATCGGTAAAACCCCGCGAATCCTCAATGGTGAGGCTACCAGTAACGCCGCGTTGGAGCAGATTCCCCGCGACCTGAAGGCGAGCGGAAAATGTGCGATCGAAGTGGTGAACTACCGTAAAGACGGGACGCCGTATGATGTTGAAATCATGATCACGCCCATGTTCGATGCCAGCGGCAAGCGCTCGAACTTCGTGTCGATCCAACGTGACATCACGCAGCGAAAGCGCATCGCCGAGGAACTTCGCCGGGAACACGAGTTCAATACCTGCATCGTCAAAACCGGCCAAGTCGCGACGCTGGTGTTGGATCTGGAGGGGCGAATCGTGCAGTTCAACCCGTATCTGGAAAAGATCACGGGCTGGCGATTCGAGGAGGTGCAAGGACGCGATTTCATGCAGACCTTCCTGCCGCACATGGACCGGGAAGCGATTCGGCTGTTGTCGGAGGGGACGCGGACAGGCATCATGACCGCGGGAAACTTGAATCCGATCCTCACCCAAGGCGGGGAACATCGCTACATCGAGTGGCACGACTCACCGCTGACGGACGCCAGTGGCCGGCTGATCGGTTTGCTTTGCATGGGCCAGGATGTGACCCAACGGCGGGAACTGGAACGCCACATTCTGGAGATCGCCAATGAAGAGCGGCAACGGATCGGGACCGATTTGCATGACGGCGTCGGCCAGGAACTGACCGGACTTTCGATGGTCGCCGACTCACTGGCGGTCGCATTGGCACGCGAATCGCGACCCGAAGTGAAGCTTGCCGAAAAGCTGAGGACCGGGTTGCAGCAGTCCTTGTCGCAAGTGCGAACGCTGTCGCGCGGCATGAATCCGGTCGATATCGATGCCCAAGGCTTGATGTCGGCTCTGGAGGAATTGGTTGCCCAGCTGAATGAACTGACTGGAATTCGTTGTTCGTTCCACTGTGACGCCCCCGTGCTGTTACGGGACAACGAAACCGCCGTGCAGTTGTACCGGATCGCTCAAGAAGCGACGGCCAACGCCATGCGTCACGCACAGCCAGATCGGATCACCATTTCGCTCGCGCGAGTCGGTCAACAGGTGGTGTTGCGGATCATCGATAACGGCAGCGGAATCGCGACGACCGACACCCGGTCAGCGGGAATGGGGTTGCGAACCATGGCTTACCGGGCCCGGATGATCCGCGGCGAGTTGGACGTTCATCCGTTCCCAGACGGCGGCACGGAAGTGGTCTGCTCGATTTCGGTCAACTCGTAAGCCGGCAGCGTCGCCAATTGGCAATCCCTGGCCTTCCCGCGTGCCCTGCCGACTCTTCCACTCTCAGGCCCTCAGACCGCATCTCCTCGTTGCGGTCGACGCCGTTCTCAAGCGGGCAGGTCGGTAACACGCGAGCTCACTTCGCACGGGTTGGTGACCGCCAAGACCGCAGACAAAACGGGAATCGGGATCGCGCCAGGTACATCGCCTGGGGGAAACCGGAACAGGCACACGAAAGTCGCACCAAGCGACAGGGCGAGCAATAATCGCACAGCTGTGCGGAAATGGCGCGCTGGCACATGCCGCGCCGACTCACGGGGAATCGCGTGCGAAGGAGGACCAAGGGCGGGAAGCATGACAATCTCGGCTGGACGGATGGGACGCGGAAATTCGCGACGGTTTTCCCGACGAAACCTCAATCGCCGGGCCAATCGCAGGGGATCCGCTCGGCTTCGGTATGAAATATGCTGCTACCTACCCGACCGGTCTGCTTCGGGGCCGGCCCAGGCGTCAAAACGGTTCCTCCGGTGCCAGCAGGGGCGGCTCATCGGGTGGACGTTGATCATCAATCCGCAGCCGTCTTGAAACTCGGTCGCTCGGAGTTCCCCGCCGAGCTGGCTGAGGAGCGGCCAGACTGCCGATCGGCACGCTCGATGTGTGGTTGCGGTCGGCTCTCGGTGGAGGAGATTATCATCAACGGTGGCGTCGACTCATCGAGAGGCCATGCAAGGTCCGAGTGAGCTGGGGACTGCGCGTTCAGCGCGAAAAACTTATCGTGCGTTGGCTGCCGCCTTAGGGTTAGGATAAGGCGAAAGTCTTGAGAACTACCGCCTGCGGGACTTTTTAACTATGAGCGGCAAACCGCTGGGATTATTGTTGGTCGACGACGAGGCTGACTTTCGGCAGGCCTGCGCGAGGTGGATGCGCCACAAAGGTTACGACGTCGCGGAGGCCGCTTCGGGTGCCGAGGCCATCTCCAAGCTCGAGCAATCCGAGTTCGATGTCGCGGTGATGGACATCAACATGCCCGGGATGTCGGGGCTGGAATTGTTGCAGCGGATTCGTGATGCCGAGAGCGATGTCGAAGTCTTGATGCTGACGGGTGAGAACACCGTGGCGTCCGCCGTCGAGGCGATGAAGCTGGGGGCCTGCGATTATCTTAACAAGCCCTGTGCGCTCAGCGATTTGGAACATCACATCCTGCTGGCACACGAGCGCCGTCGGCTTCGCCGGGAAAACCGACAACTCAAGGCCGTGATTTCGCGGTCGCGCCGCAAGCCGAGGTTGGTCGGCAATTCGACGGCGATCAAAAACACGCTGCGGACGATCCAGAAGTTCGCGCCCACCGATAACCCCGTCTTGATCCAAGGCGACAGCGGCACGGGCAAAGAGGTCGTGGCCAAATTGATTCAAGAGTCCGGTCCGCTGCGCGACCAGGCCTTCGTGACGATCAACTGCGCGGCGTTGCCCGAGCCGTTGGTCGAGAGTGAGTTGTTCGGCCACCAACGGGGAGCGTTCACCGGGGCGACGGAGGAAAAGCTCGGGTTGTTCGAGATCGCCGACGGCGGCACGCTGTTCATCGACGAAATCGGCGAAATGCCGTTAACGCTGCAGCCGAAGTTGTTGCGAGTGCTCGAGGACGGCTCGCTGCGCCGCGTCGGCTGTCACCAAGAACGTCGAGTCCAAGTGCGACTGATCGCTGCGACCAATCGCGACTTGCGGCAAGAGGTCGCCAAGGGGCGCTTCCGCGAAGATTTGTACTACCGCATCAGCGTCTTGACGATCGACCTGCCCCGATTGCGAGATCGGCCTGGCGATGTGGATTGCCTCATCGACCACTTCCTGCCCGCTCCCTGGACGATGGACACGGCGGCACGCCAAGTGATGAATGACTACGCCTGGCCTGGCAACGTGCGACAACTGATGAACGTGCTGCAACGGGCCACCGTCCTGGCCGAGCAGGAGGAGATCACGCTCGATGATCTGCCTGATGAGATCGCAAAAGGGGGACTGCCTGAGAACACCTCCCCCGGGCCCCTCCCCGCGCAAGGCGATTCGAATCACGAGCCGCTCGGCAAAGCGACGGCCGGTGAGCCGGTACTGAAACTCGACGACCTCGCCCGCGTCCATGTGCTGGAAGTCCTAGCCATGGAAGGCGGCAATAAAGCCGCCGCCGCGAGAAGGCTGGGGATTCATCGCCGCAAGTTGTATCGGCTGTTGGAGCGGTTTGATGGACCGACCGTCGCGACGGTCAACGGCTCGTAATGGCGATTGGCTGAACCGCGTGCGCCACGCCGTCATGGCAGGCCCCACTGAGGCAGGCCCCATGAAGGTACGCCTCGGTACGACAACCCCCGATGCGACAGGCACAGGGCAGGAGCAGCGTGATTGCCGCTCCACCGCTGCCGTCAGGGGCTTCGATCTCGATCGAGCCACCATGGGCCTCCACGATCCGACGGCAGATCGGCAAGCCCAGGCCGGTACCGTGGCCTTTGGTGGTGAAGAAGGGTTCGAACGCCAAGGCACGCTGCTCTGCGGTAAAGCCGCTGCCGTGGTCTCGGACCGTAATGACAAGCGTCGCTGCGTCATCTCGTTCGCGAACCGTCCACTCGACTTCGATTCGCGTCTCACCTCCGCCCGCCGCGATCGCGTTTTCGAACAGGTTTCGCATCACCTGTTCGATGCGGACGGGGTCGATCATGCATTGGATGTCATGATTGGGTAGAAACAGTTGCGCGCCCGGGGTAACGCAGACGGAGCGGATGCTGTGCCACGCCCGGTACGCCAAGTCCCGCAACCCGCAGGCCGATTTCTTCAGCACCATCGGCTTGCTGAATTGACGCAGTTCCTCGAATTGCAATTGCAGCTGCGCGGTGGCCTCCTCGATCGCTGACAAGTCCTCCAGCAACTCCGCTTCGGAGACATGCATCAGGCGGATCAAATCGACCCGGGCACGGATCCGTTGCAGCGCGTTACGACTCTCGTGGGCCACGGCGGCGACGGAGGTTCCGACCGACGCCAGACGCTCGGATTGAATCGCCCGTTGCTGCGCCGTCTGCAGCTTTCGCGCACGCTGCAGACTGTTGAGCAACAACTCGGGACACAGCGGCTTGAGGATGTAGTCGCTCGCCCCGTACTGCATCGCCGAAATCGCTTGTCGCATGTCGGAGGAATCGGTCGCAATCAGGATCGAAGCCTCCGGCGCAAGCGGACGCAGTCGCGATAGCAACGCGCCGGCGGTCGTCTCCGGAAAGTTCCAGTCGATGATGATCAGATCGTAGGACTGTTGGTGCAGACGCTCGATCGCCTCCACGGCCGTGAGGGCGAAGTCGTGCTGATACCCATGGCTTTGCAGGATGGCGCACAGGCCTTCCCGCATGTCGGCGTCATTCCCAATGATCAAGACTCTGTTCGCCATCTTCTGCCCTCGACTTAGGTTGTGGAACGTGAGCGGCTCGTGTCTCCATCAGTGGAATCGGTGTGAGCATGCGGGCGTTATCGCACAACCGCTCGCACATCTGTGGGGAAATTCCTGGCAAGAAAAACTTGGCCAGTGACCTGCGGTAGGCGATGGCAACGGGAAGCACCGACGCCGCTGGCTTGTCGAGCAGGCGGTCGTCGTGCTGCGGTGTGGGTGTGGCGAGCTAACAGCCCATGGATGAGCCTGGCCAACCCAGCGGCGTGCGGCGGAAAGCGACAGCTGCGGCGTGGAGATGGCGGTTTTGCGGGAAATCCGCCTGCGATGCCCAGCTCTTGCCGGGAGATTTCTGATCGGCCGTTGGCGGAATCCACCACCGCGAGCGTGGGGAACGCTCCTGCCTTGCAGTCGGTTGGGGCCGCTGCGAGACCGTAGCAATTTCGACCGCCGAACCTGCTATGTTATTGGTTCTACCCAATCCCGTGAGCCGCCCGACAGGTCTCGGTGTGTGAGCGGTATGGGAATTGCACGTTCGCTTCCTGGAGAAGGTGTCACATGGCCCCCGGATATGCCAAAATGAGATTAGCGGTCAAGCGAATTGTCATTGTTGACGACCATCCCTCGACGCGCGACGGACTGGTTACTCGGGTCGCCTTGGAACCCGACCTGGAAGTCGTCGGCCAAGCGTCCGACATCGAAGAGGCGCTCGCGGTGATCGATGCGACTCGACCGGATGTCGCCGTGATCGACATTTCTCTGAAAGCCAGCAGCGGCATCGATCTGGTGAAAGCCGTCAAGGAACGGTTTCCGAGAGTCCGAATGCTCGTTTGGTCGATGTACGAAGAATCGCTGTACGCCGAACGGGCCCTGCAAGCCGGTGCGATGGGCTACATCAACAAGCAGCACGTCACCGACACGATCGTCGGTGCGATCCGCACGATATTCGCCGGCGAATTGTTCCTCAGCAAGGAACTCTCCGCCAGGATGCTGCACCGAGTGATCGCGGGCAAGGCATCGGTGGCCGTATCGCCCGTCGAATCGCTGTCCGACCGAGAACTCGAAACCTTCCGCCTGATCGGACGCGGCATGCCGACCAAAGAAATCGCCAAGGCGATGAACCTCAGCCCCAAGACGGTCGAAACCTACCGCGCCCGCATCAAAGAGAAGCTCGAGCTCGACGACATGGCCTCGCTGACTCGCGAGGCGGCGCAGTGGGTCTTGGAAAACGGTTAGCGGATGCGACACCGCCCGCCCTGCGGGATTGCTTCGCCGTTCCACCAACCGTCACGGGACCAACCGTCACGGGACCAACCGTCACGGGACACTCCTCAGCCGGCGTTCACCGTGGGCTGGTGCGATTCCGCCTCCGCTTTCCGGCAATCGTGTTGCCACCAGCCCGCACGTGCAATCACCGCCCTCCGGATGTTGTGACGGGGGAACCGACGTGGAACCGGCCTAGAGTGCCGGCTTAGAGAGTGCCGGCTTAGAGTGCCGTCGTAGAAGCTACTGCTTTGTCACACCTTAAAGTCAGGTTGCGACCGAAACTCTCGGCGAGTTCCGCTACCCTAAAAATTTGCTGTCCCAAACCACTCGCCCTTGGACCCACTTTGACGGGCACTCCAAGGTCGTTTCGACGATCGCCCACCCGGCTCTCCGCATGCGCCGTTCGCTCCGGCGCTCGAAGCGTTCGGGAGAGGCCGCTGTGACAGGCCGTTGTGACAGGCCGTTGTGACAGGCCGTTGTGACAGGCCGCTGTGACAGGCCGCTGGGGAAAAAGACCGTCCCGTGGCAGCGATTCGCTAAGCGACCCTCAGCAAGCCTCGCAACCGACGGGAACCGGCGAGCGCCGAAATCCGTTTCAGCGGACGGGTGTTTGTGTTAGAATAAAGATTGTTGTCCGTTGCTGGCGGGGGGGTGGCAGCTAGCCCACAAGCTCGCGTCGAGACACGGACGCCGTTTTAAGCCAATGCCGATTCCCATTGCCCTCCTGAAACGACAGGGCCGGGTGCCGCGCGACCGGCCAGACTGCATCCGTTCAGTTGAGCACCCAAAATAGGAACGAATCACCATGTTCGCAGTTCTTCTAATCGTCGCGGCTCTCATCGTAACTACGATCAGCGTCGTGTTCTGGATGTCGAAGGCACCCCAGATCGAAGAACAAGAGGAAACGCGGGAAAAGATCGAAACCAAAGCTTCCGCGTTCGCCGCGCAAGGTGCCGAAGCACTCACCCTGCGAGCGCTGCATGCGTTGGCTTGACCTGCTACTGGTGATCGCGTCGTTGGCCCGGGTATTTTTTGCGAAACCTTGCCCTTGGGAAAACCATCCCAAGTGGGGCCCAGGGCGATGAAAATATACTGGCGATCGGTACTCGCTACCACCTCATCTCCCTGTCACGCTGGCTCAATATCACCACCGAGCGATCGCCAATAAACCGCTGCCCGCCTGTGTCTGGAGTGTAGCAAGCGAACGACGTCTTTGAGCGCGGGCCAGGGTAATCAGCCAGGACGCCAAGGGAGATGGAGCAGGACAACCGGCGAAATGGATTCCCTGGCCGGCGTTAACTGGCAACAGCCGATTTGGCGTTAACCGCGGTTCACACGGGTTGAACCGCGGTTAACGCTCATCCGGCACGCTCGATCGCAATCACCGAGCATTGCGAAGTAACTCGCGACTCGCCGTCCCATCAGGCCGGCGTGAGCACGCAGCACGCCCTTAGGCGGCGAGCCCACTGAGTGCGAAACCCTTGCGATTTGGGAAGCGGCGGCGAACCATTCCGCCAACCCCTAGCAAGGCCCCAAACCCAAAGACGGCCAACGACGCGGGTTCGGGAAGAACGCCATCCGGACCAACGACCGTGTCCGAGCTGACCCAAAACAACGAAGCGTGAGACAAGCCAAATTTGTCAAAATCGTATGTGAATGAAGTAATTTTATCCTCAACATTCTGAAACAAAAACACCGCATATCGATCGTTTTTGCCACCGCCACCGCCACCTCCTTTCAAACTCAGTACATACGAGCCCACTGCCAGCGAAGAATTAAGAGCAAGGGTGCTACCAGTCCTCGCACCAAAGAGGTCCTCTGGCCCTTCGGCCGCTCCCAAGGATCCATCGTCATTGTAGTTCCTTTTGCTGGCAAACGCCCACGGCTTGCTGGAATTGTACCCGAGGAAGCCGTTCTTATAATCGACCACATCAATGAACCCTTCAGGCACCGAGAGACCTGTTCGATCGGTTGACCCAAACATCCCCTCACCGGAGATCTTGAATCGATTTCCATCCGGATGAAGCGTTAAAATGGTGTCGCCGCTACCCGAATTAAGGAAACCAAGCAGCGGATTACCGCCACTTTGCACATCGTTCCCCAAGATAAAACCGTGGGCTGCGGTCGCGGTGACATCACCACCCGAGGTTGTCGCTACCACATCTCCGATCAGCACCCCCGCACCAACCCCTGGCGCCATCATCAACACAGCTATCGCGGCTAACGCCGCGACCGTAAATGGACGTAACATTAAAACAATTTCCCATTCGAGGAACACACGTGACTAAGCTTTGGAATCGCACGATTCCAACAGCACAACTGCAATCATGAAAAACGAAAACTGATCTAATTTTTGGTTTACATAACCTACCTTTGAAATGCCCAAGCCAACTTTTCGGATCAGCAAATTCCCTAGAAACCAACGAATACTGGATCCCGAATTGTTCGCCAAGCGAGTGCTGACGTCAGTTTGCTGACCTGCGCTTCCATGCCGTCAGCCAGTCGACTGCGGAGGGCTTCGATATTGGCGGTGTTCCGGGTGAGGATGTCGACCAATCGCGACTGCGTGGTCTGGCTGGCCAATCGCTCAGTACCCCCCCTGATCGCCAGACAGGTTCCAGAACGCGGCGCGAAACGCGGGATCATCATCGAGTCGGTCGAGGCCATCCCGCGCGGATTGACCGAGTGCTAGGGAGAAGGCTCGCTCGCGGACGGACTCGCCGATGCGGTCGCGAATGCGTCGGGGGTCACGTGGGTCATGTGGGTCGACGACGTCCTGTGCGATGGAGTTGATCAGGCCGAGGCGATGTTCGGCGTCACGAAGCAGGATTGCGCCCGCGATGGAGGTGAGCCGTTGATCGACGCTCTGAACATGGATGGAGCGGGTGAAACCGGGCTCGACCAGGTTACTTTGAGCATCACCCATCGCGTGGTTTTCTCTGTGTTCGAGGGAGGTTGTTTCTTTCCCCTTAAACGCAGGAGATCACGAGATGGCTACCTCTTTTTTTCAAAAATTGATGAATAGTTTGGGTGATGAAGCGTTGGACTTGAGATGCGGCCATTCAGCATCAAATGTGAGTGTTGTTTGTTGACCCAACTCCGCCTGCATAAGTCCAGAACGGGTAGACGCCGGAGGATTTCCTCAAAACTTCCCATGAGACCACCGTTTCATACAAGTCACCGAGGCCTGCCAAATCAGCCTCCCTCCATCATCAGTGGTCGTGCTAGCCGACAATGAACCCGCAACTCATAACTTCGTTTAGCCGGAAACCATAACACAGCGACCACGGACCATCGCCGCTCCCGGCCCCTCTTCCACAGAAAAATTCTCGACATCCGGAGTCACATCGTCTCAGCCAAGCGATACCGGCACTTCGCAAGCCGATCGTGAGCGGGGCAACGATCGGCGTCGCGGCTGATTAGCACCTATAGCAAAGGTCCGCTGGCGATCGGCACTCGCTACCACCCCATCTCGCAGTCAGGTTGACTCAACATCGCCGCCGAGCACGCGCCAACAAACCGCTGACCTCCTGTGTCTGGACTAGGGCAAGCGAACGACGTCTTTGTGCGACGTCAGGGTGAGCAGCCGAGTCGTCAAGGTAGGTTGAGTAGGACAACCGGCTAAACGGATTCCTTGGCCAGCGACAACGGGCAGCAGCCGATTTGGCGTTAACCGCGGTTCACACGGGTTGAACCGCGGCCAACGCTCATCCGACACGCTCGATTGCGATCACCGAGCATTGCGAAGTAACTCGTGTCTCGCCGTCCCATCCGGCCCGGCGTGAGCACGCGGCTCGCCCTCAAGTGGCGAGCCCTCTCAGTGCGAATCCCTTGCGATTCGGGAAGCGGCGGCGAACCAATCCGCCAACCCCTAGCAAGGCCCCAAAACCAAAGACGGCCAGCGACGCGGGTTCGGGAAGAGAACCATCAGGAGTAACCTCTCCCCCGGGGCCGACCCGATACAACGAAGCGTGAGACAGATTACTTGTTCCACCAATGACATATTCGAATGAGGTAATATCTCTCAGACTTGTAAACAGAAACACCTCGTATAAATCTCCTCCTTTCAAGCTCAGCACGTACGCACCCTCTGTCAGCCCGGGTGAAAGCGTAAGCTTACCGCCTTGGCCGTTGTTGGTGAAGGGGCCTCGCTTGGCGCCATCTTGCTCATCTGATTTGCCTACAAGCGTCCAGAGATCAGTCGAATGATTAAATCCTCCGAAGCCGGTCTGATTTGAGACAGTATCAATGACATTACTGACTTGGGGATCCTGCGGGAGCGTGAGACCCGGTCGATCGATTGACCCAAACATCCCTTTATCCGAGATCGTAAATCGCTGACCGTCCGGCACAAGCGTTAAAACTTCGCTCTGGGTACCAAAATTTAGGTAATCATACAGCGGAGTACCAAGCTGACCTGTCGCATCGTTGCCCTGGAAGAAACCGTGGTATGCGGTCGCGTAGACATCGCCACCCGAACCACCCTTAGCTACAACCTGCTTCCATTGTTTCCCGGCTTCTATTATTGGCGGCAGTATCCCCGCGCCAACCCGTGGCGCCGTCATCAACAGAGTTATCGCGGCTAACGCCGCGATCGTAAATGGACGTAACATCGTAACAATCTCCCATTCGAGGAACACACGTGACTAAGCGTTGGAATCGCACGACTCCAGCAGCACAACTGCAATCATAAAAGGCGAAAACGGACCCAGTTATGGGTCGACAAAACCTCGCCTTGAAAGGCGAAAGGCAACTTTTCGGATCGGAGACTTCCCTCGAAGGCGAAAGGGGTACATGATGAAGGGCTGGGCATGAGTTGCCGTCATCCAGCATGAAACAGGACTGTTGCTTTTCGACCCCACTCCGTCTGCATCGCGGGCCCACGGGTGTGACCCGGCCAATCGCAACTTGTGGCTTGTCCGCGTCAGCGGACAGGCCATCAGCTCGCAGGCCCTCGGCGTTCCGGCCAGCCGATTTCCAACGAGCCTTGATCGAACGACTGGCGCTGGGGCAATCGCCGCGGTTACCGCAACGCCTCGCTCCACTCGCTCACCCCGAAGCACTCGCTGCCGTTGACCCGCAGGCGGACTTGCTTGGCCAGCGACTCCCGGATGGAACGGTCCAGCGAACAACCTCTCCGACGTTAGTGTGCGTGGCTCATCCGCGCGCAATGGCCGCCCTCGCACGCATCGCACGCCGTTGTCCGGCGATGTCAGCGTCTTGGGTGGGCCTGCGCAAAGCGACATGATTTTCATCGGATTCATCCGATTTTCTTGATCTTTTTGGTGATTCCGACAGCCTGAAGCCAGGCCGCCAATCCGGATTGTGAGGCGTTCCACTGCTGGCCGCAAACGACCTGATTCTACGAATGCAACTCCCATGCCAGAAACCGACTGGGCGAGTGGCGCGTGGACGCAATCGCAGCCTGGCTCACCCCGCCGTCGCAGATCGCCCCAGCGCGCCAACGCTGGGTGGCGCGTCGCACTCGGCCGTTCCGCGAACAGGCCGATCACGAACACCGCGCGGCCGCGCGTCTTCGGGCTGCCCATCCCGACTACGGAATTCCTCGCACGATCGGCGGCCCGATGAGCTTGGTGACCCAGACCGGCAACCGTTGCCAAATCCGAACCAATCGCTGCTTCCCTTCCGCATCGGCCCGCATGTCACTCGGATCACCCCGGCGAACGTAGTACTGCCAAGTCGCCCGATGCGGCTGAGCACCCCACTGGGCCTTGAACTTATAGGTGCCGCTGCCCTCGCTGCTGCGTCCAAAGTCGAACAACCGGCTGCCTCGCGCAACCGACCGCTCCAACAGGTGCCGATACATCAGCATGTTGGGATTCATTCGATTGAATTCACGCAAACAACTCGCGCTCGGGACCTCGCTGACACCTTCCGAATGCACCAGCAGTCCGGCTGCGACGGGTTGCGCGTTCCGACGAACGACGCACAGTTCCGCGTTGTGACGGAACTCATCCAGAATGCTCGCAAACAGTTTTCGGGGGAACACGGGGGTCCCCAGGTCGCGCATGTTGCGAGCGAAGACAAAGTAAAATTCGTCGAGCAGCGCCCGCTGGCCGAACTCGACCTCAAAACCGTACTCACCCGCTTTCTTGACTTGGCTGCGGACCTTCGATGCCAGCGACGCCATGACCCCGTCGACGGCTTGCGGCAGAACCAACCGCATGTGAACCTTATCCGTTCGCTGAAAGTTCAGCCGAGGGTGCTGCACGGGAGCTTCATGCCGCAATTCCAAATAGCGGACATCCAGCGCGTCAGCCAACTCACAAGCCCGATCGATCAATCGGCAAGCCGTGGGCAGGTCGCTCGCCCAAACTCCACCCGTGTTCAAATAAGGCAGGCTGACCAGAAACCGGCCAAACAGCGGCCCGGATACCAGATGCAGCGGCAGCACACCCGTAGTGCGGTCGTTGCTCGTGGCGCGAACCAAAAAGACTCGCTGACCCAATCCTCTGGACACGCCATGGATCCATTCGGCGCGGTGGCCGTTGAGCCGAGGGAACTGCGAATCCGTCAAGCAGGGCCACGGCGCAGGCCAATCCAGCGTCTCGATTTTATCCACGCTCGTGTCTCGTTCCTCGAAATGGGGCGGATAGTCGGTCGATTCCCCAGCGGCAGCACGGACGGGCACCGCACACGGCCCACTGGCTTCCTGCCCTTCGCACACGCCCTCGGCTTGCGTCGGTTCGAGCCGTCCAGCGGATCGGGCCGTCCCCGTGGGGCTTGATGTCGATCGGGTCGGTATCACTCGAGGGCCACGCTGCGCTCTACCCTAGTCTGCCATACCGCCGACGCGAACGGGGCTGGGCAGGAGCAGAAGACTGCACCGAACGGGTCGCGCACGCTCCGCCTGCTTACGCTGTGCTCAGCGTGCTGTGCCGACCTACTCGACCGGTGCATGCCAAGTAGCCAGTCGGGCCGTGACGACGAGTCCGAACCAGCCTCCCAAAACGAACACCATCACGTCGCTGAAATCGGCAAAGCGACTCGGCAACAGCACCTGCCCCAGTTCAATCGTCACCGCCCATCCGGCTACGCCAGCGGCCGCCAGGATGAAGCCGATGCGCCGTGTTTTCCAGGAACAGGCCGAGCGCGCGACACACATTGCCGCCAACGCGCCCAGCGGCGCAAACCAGGCCACCATGCGAATCACCTGGAACAGCGAATGGATGTCCGAACCGCCCTGCATCCGCACAAACGGCATCGATTGGAATGCTTCCAACCGCCGCTTGATCAGCGCCCTGTCGTCGGTGAAATCGTAGGGGGCCCAAAAAACGATCGCGAGCACCACCGCGTAAAGTCCGACAGCACTCAACCATTTGACGGAGTCGTGTCTCTGATCGGCGTACGCAACTAAAAATCTCTCCGGTTAACTCAAGCAATTTATTCCTGCGATGCTTGTTACGCCGGACGTGATTCTTGCTTCAGTATCGCTTTTACCGTCGATGACTCGTTTCGATTCATCACCGCACCTGTGACTCGCGCGACCGGATTATCCTAGCGGCTACAGCTAGCCCAGTTGACGAGCGGAGTTCCTGAATCATCGCCCAGGGCTAATTAGCCATGTGCAACAAATGACTCTGCGAAATTGAACGCAGCCTACGATGGCGCAAATATCGCCAGAACGATTCCCGAATAACGCCGCGAAATCATTGATTGACTTCTTCTGAACGACAACGGAGGAATGTTTATCCCAGTTGATGAAATGTCCTGTCGTTAGGCGCTGAGACGCCGATTATCGCGACTGTGGAGAACGTAATCGCCGCCAACCAGGGGGTGTCGATCAAGGTTCCAAAACATCCGACCGCGGCGAAGCCGATGAGAGACGTCGCGACGGCTGCTCGATCGAACCCGTGCCACCCGGCTCCTCGAACGAGCTGGTAAGCCAACCCGAGCTGAAATCCGATTGCCGCCAGTAACCCCAACCAGCCCTGTTCAAACAACAAATGAACCCAGATATTTTTGGCTCGCCACACAAGGTGGTCGTCACAGGTGAACGTCCAACCGGCGACGCCGCGCCCAAAGTCATCGGGTACCGACGACCGTCGGGCCAATTTGCCAGAGTCGATCTGAACCCGCTGCAACTCCACCGGACGGTCGCCGCCCGCGTAAATCGCCAACGATTGGGGACGCCAGAAAGAAAGCCCCCCGCTCTTACCGCCACCCGATCGAGGCACATCGAGGGTAGCGAGTATTTGCTGGGAAGTCGACGCTGAAATCACGCGGCTTTCGGAATTACAAGCGTAGGCTTGCAATAGCGCCTTGGAACAACGGCTGATCGTAACGATGCCCGGGTCCTTCGTGGTCGCGGTCGGTGCGGTGGCCACCAATGTCAGATCCACCGTGCCGCGGTCGGGTAAAAACATCCAGTGTTCCAAGTAAATCGGCCACCCCGGCTGAATGATAACTCGCCCACGATTTCCGTCGACATCACTTTGCCAGCGGATCGGCGGCGTTGGTCGACCGCTAGCTTCAGCCAACACACTTGGCAGCGTCCCCAGGCCCTTGCCGAAAACGAGACTCGCGGTCCGATCTTGCGAGAGTCCAATGCACATCCGCCAATGTCTCCAGCGAACCAGCAGGTCAGATCGTGACGATTCAAACCGGGTCGAAATCGCTTCGCTGCGGATCGCGAGGCTGGCGCCGGCAATCATCAGCCCCAGCCCGATACCGATGATCAACATCGCCCCTTTCAACCAGTCTCGGCCTCTCGC
>DITY01000265.1 GCA_002422955.1 Planctomycetaceae bacterium UBA6172 | reverse complement strand
TCGATTCACCTTCGGCCGACGGGTCACCGCCAGGTCCGGGCGATTCGGTTGGCTTTGCCGTCGGATCTGGCTGCCCCTCGGTACCCTCGCCACTTTCGGCCGGTTTTCCCTGCCCGTTCGAATCGGTCGTGTCGTCCATCCCGCCAGACTTACCGCCTGCACCTGAGGGGGGATTGGACCGCGAATCGCCGGATTGGCCGGAGCCGTCCGTCCCCGACTGCGGTTCCTGCGCGGCATCGCCGGACGGGTCGCCTTGGCCACCCGCCTGATTGCCGGATTGCGAATCCGGCGAATCGCCGCTGCCGGATTGTCCCGATCCTCCGGATTGCCCGCCCGCTTGGTCGGACTGCTTGTCTCCGGACTGACCACCACCCCCAGCCGCCTCGTCACCCGCTCCCTCTTCCTCCGGCTCGCTCAGTCCGTTCTCGGGGGCGGACGGGGGAGGCAGTTGACGCGGCTCGACGATCTTCAGTTCGATCGGCGGTGTTTCGCTGCGGTTGGGCTCGGGCTGTTCTTCGATGTCCTCGCGGTTGTCGTAGGCGGCGACCTTGACGTACACGGTGTCGCCGACGCGGAAACCGAGCTTGGCGGGGACGAACCGGTGTTCGATCAGCTGATTTTCGGTCACCCCGACCTCCGCCGACCAGAGGACCGTGGTCGTGATCGGGTCGACCCCGCGCCGCATCACCCATTCGACCCGTCGCAGGCCAAAATCGGGATCGACCGCGGAGATTTCGAACAGCAATTGTCCGTTCAAGGGCACTTCGCGGGCAGGCTCTCGCGGCGTCCGGATTTGGACTTCCGGGGGCAAATCGGGCGTGATCCGGATCGGGTAGATGATCGGGTCGGGGTTATCATTCCCGTCGGCATCCCAAATGCGAACGCGGTAAGAATCGATCGCGACCAGGCCGTTCTGCGGTCGCGGCAACCGCAGCGGGAAGGTCGCCGACGCCGACAGCCCGTCTTCGGCGAGTTGCATGTCGACGCCACCGGCCGCCGCCAGACCGCGCGGGGCAGCCGCCACATGATTGTTCGGGGCGGCTACCGCCGGGTTGGGGTTGACGACGTCAGGTCGCGGATTGAACTCGAGCCGCGCGCGAACCATCGGCCGGTTCAGATCGGAGACGACCGTGACTCGCGAATTCTCCTCGGCCAAGATCGCCCCACCGGTCGAAGTCCGCGGGGGCGAGCCGGTGTAGCGAGGGGGGGTGATCTCGACCGCCTCGATCGAAGCGACCGGCACATCGCGGGCGACGATCTCGAACGGGCCGACGTCCGCGTCACCGCCGACGACTCGATATTGGGTCGACTGGGCCACGGCGATCGTCGCGTGATGCAGCCCCGTGCTGTCATCGAATCGCATCGGCTCGCGTTGCCGAAAAGCAGGACCGAAAACGACCAGCGGTTCGTCCTGAGAGCCCAAGCCGTTGATCCGGGCCGTGATCTCCAGCGGCCGCTGAGTCAGCGTTTGGCAATCTCCGGGCGCGACCTCGCGGATCGTCACCCGCGTCGGAGGCTCGACGTTGGCCAGCGGCAGCAGCAAGCGTTGCGCGGAGCTCCACGTGCTCTTGGGGCTCAGCAGCCCATAAGCCGCGATCGCCGCCAGCGACGCGGCGAACAGCATCCACCAGCGGAAGGTGCCGGTCGCCTCGGAAGGGATCTCGATCCGATGCCGCTTGATCTGGCCTGCCGCCCGGGTCGCCATCGACCGGAGCACCGCCCCCCGCAAGCCGATCGCGTCAGAGTCGCCGCGGAGCGAAATGTAGCTGGTGAGCGAGTGCTGCAATTCGGGCAGGTCCGCTTCCAGACTGAAGGCCGCATAATCGGCACGCACGCGGCTGCGGGTCAGCGGGAGCAACTGCGTCCACGCCCACCAGCCGCAAGCGGCCACCGCGACGCCGAAAGCCGCGAATCGGCCGACGGTCCCCGGCGACCAAATCCATTGGTCCAGCACGAACCAGGCGATCAATCCGATGACGGCGGCCACCAGCCCCTTGAGCAGGGTGCGGGAGAGTTCGGCGCGCCACAGAGCGACCCGCGCTTCCTCGACCGCCTGGACCAACACCTCGTCGCCCGCGACACGGCCGACGGCGGCTTCCCCGTGGTGGTCACCACGCGGCGGTGAGGATTGCGGAATTGCGGTCGCCATGAAACGTCGGTTTGCGGAAAGACAAGCGATTTTGGTGATCGATCTCCGGATTCGACCATCTCCAGTATACGCCTGGAAAACCGCTCTCGATGGACAGCGGAGCCATTTTCCGTAAACTGCCCAACAGACGCCGCAGTTCCAGTCGCACCCCAACAGAGGAAGATCGATGTTTCATTACGACTCCGGTGGGGCGTTGCTCCGGACCAACCTGCCATTCCCCCGCCGCAGCGGTAAAGTGCGTGACGTTTATGACCTTGGCGCCCACCTGCTGATCGTCAGCACCGACCGGATCAGCGCCTTCGATCAGGTGCTGCCCAACGGGATCCCGGACAAGGGGCGCGTGCTGACGGCGACCAGCGAGTTCTGGTTCGGCCAACTGCAGGGGATCCGGCACCACTGGATTTCGAGCGAAATCCCGGCCGGTGCGGTCCCGGACTTCATCGACCCTTCGCCGCTGGTCGGCCGCTCGATGGTCGTCCGCAAGGCCGAAGTCGTCCCCTACGAATGTGTCGTCCGCGGCTACCTGGAAGGGAGTGGTCTCAAGGAATACCGTGAAACCGGCGAGGTCTGCGGGATTTCCTTGCCAAGTGGGTTGCGACAGTGTGATCGCTTGCCCAGCCCGATCTTTACCCCGGCCACCAAAGCCGCCTCGGGACACGACCAGAACGTATCCTGGCAATCGATGGCGGCGGAGATCGGCGAACCGCTGGCCACCCAGCTTCGCGACCTCAGTCTGAAGATCTTTGAGCAGGCGTCGCGTTACGCCGAACCGCGGGGGATCTTGATCGCGGACACCAAGTTCGAATTCGGCTTGGCGGACGGCGAAGTAATCCTGATCGACGAAGTCCTCACCCCCGACAGTTCGCGATTTTGGCCGGCCAGCCAATACGCCCCCGGACACCCTCAGCCCTCATTCGACAAGCAGTTCGTCCGCGAGTGGCTGCTGGACAGCGAATGGGACCGCGAGAGCCAACCCCCGAGTCTGCCCGTCGACGTGGTCCTCCGGACCCGCGAGAAGTACTTGGAAGCCTACCAACTGCTGACCGGCAAATCCGTCCCGTCGATCCCGACGGAAATCTAACCACAGCCCGCCGCGCCGCGGGACCGCTCAGTGCTAGACGACCGGGACGATCCGCTCCTTGCGGGCGACGCCGGTGCGATAGGCCGCTTCCTCGACGGCATGCGCGACGGCGGGGGTAACCCGGCGATTGAAAACGGAGGGGATGATGTAGTCGGCGCTCAATTCCGCATCGGTGATGCAGGCGGCGATGGCGTTGGCCGCGGCGAGCTTCATCTCCTCATTGATTTCGGAAGCCCGGCAATCGAGCGCGCCGCGGAAAATGCCAGGGAAGCAGAGGACGTTGTTGATCTGGTTCGGGTAATCCGACCGCCCAGTCCCGATGACCTTGGCATACGGGGCCGCTTCCTCAGGGGTGATCTCGGGGGTCGGATTGGCGAGGGCGAAGACGATCGGATCCCGCGCCATCCGGCTGACCATTTCTCCGCTCATCAAACCGCCGCTGGAAACGCCGAGGAACAGATCCGCCCCGTCGATCACGTCGTTCAACTTGCCACGGAGGTTGAGCGGGTTCGTGTGCTCCACCCACCACTGAATGCCGGGCTCCGTGCGGTCGTGGTGAATCACGCCATGCAGGTCGCAACCGATGATGTTCTTGACCCCGGCCGTGGCGAGCATCTTGGCACAAGCCGTCCCGGCCGCTCCGGCGCCAGAGACCACGATTTTGGCGTCTTCCAATGTTTTGCCGACGACGCGGAGCGCGTTGATCGCGGCGGAGAGGACGACGACCGCGGTCCCGTGTTGGTCATCATGAAAGACGGGAATGTCGAGGACCTCACGCAGGCGCCGCTCGACTTCGAAGCACCTGGGCGCGGAAATGTCTTCCAGATTGATGCCACCGAAACCGGGCGCGATCGCCTTGACCGCGGCGACGATCTGATCCACATCCTTGGTATCGAGGCAGATCGGGAAGGCGTCGATGTTCGCGAACTCCTTGAACAGCATCGCCTTGCCTTCCATCACCGGCATCGCCGCGGCCGGACCGATGTCGCCTAGCCCGAGCACGGCCGTGCCATCGGTGACGACGGCGATGCAGTTGCGTTTGATGGTCAGGGTGAAGACCTTCGACGGGTCCTCATGGATGGCGGTACAGATCCGCGCGACCCCGGGGGTGTAGGCGATCGACAGGTCGGAACGGGTTTGAATCGGGATTTTGCTCTTGATCTCGATCTTCCCGCCGATGTGCAACAGGAAGACACGGTCCGAAAAATGGATGAAGGTCACACCGGGCACCGCGCTGACCGCGGCGACGATGTCCTGGGCGTGCTGGTCGTTGGCCGCGGCGATGGTGATGTCGCGGACCAGGCTATCGAAGCCGGCCTCGACGATATCGATCGCGCCGATGCTGCCCCCCGTCGCGCCGATCGTCGAGGTCACCAAGCCCAAGACCGCGGGCTTGTTCACAAGCCGCAGCCGGAGCGTGATGCTGTAGCCGTCGGTGGGGTGGAGACTCATCGGGACGATACACCGCTGGTTGGTGGAGAGGGGCCGAAAATGCATCCCGTGCGGCGAGCGGCGGCCCGAGGCCATCAGGAACTGGGGATTTCCGAATCAGCAGTATCTTACCGATCGGCAACCGAAGCCGCCAACGGCCCGTCGGCCCCCTATGCGATCGGGTGCAGGAACGCCGTTTCGGAAAGGTTCATCTCGCGCGCGACGTGCCGCATCCAGCTCTCGTCGCGGGGTGCGGCGAACACGCGGACGGCCGGTGCGTGAAGGCGTCAACGACATGCGGCGTGGTCATGGGAAAGTTCGTCGACGTGGTTGGCGTGGCGACCGCCAGCTCCGATAATGAATTGCAGAATCATGCTACCTCATCCGCGGCCGATCGCGTCGCGTCCCCTCAGGAGTGATCCTGTCATGTCGCAACTATCTCGCAGATCCTTCGTCAGGCGGACCTCCTTGGGCGGTCTGATCCTGGGCATGTCGGCCAAGAGTTATCGGTCCGTGTTCGCGGCCCAGCCACCGAGCGAGCGGGTTCGCGTCGGCCTGATCGGGGTCGGCAATCAGGGCGGGCCCAAGAACAACATGAAGTATTTCTTGCACAACGTCGTCGCCCTCTGTGATCTGGACAAAAACTACCTCGCCGAGGCCAGCGGCTTCCTACGGAAAGAGGCGAACCTGACCGCCACGATGACGGACGACTACCGCCGTCTGCTCGACTCCAAAGAGATCGATGCCGTGGTCGTGACGGTGCCAGACCAATGGCATGCGACGATGACGATCGATGCCTGCCGGGCGGGCAAGGATGTCTATTGCGAAAAACCGTTGACGCTGGTCATCGACGAAGGCAAACACATGATCGAGGCGGCGCGGGCGAACGGCCGAGTCGTCCAGACCGGCACGATGCAACGGAGCGGGGCCGAGTTCAAATTGGCGGTGGAACTGGTGCGCAAGGGGATCGTCGGCAAGGTCACCGCGGTCAACGTCACCCTACCGAGCCCGAACTGGATCGCCCGCGCGGGTAAACCGGTTCCCGACAGCGCGCCGCCCGAAGGATTCGATTTCGATCGTTGGCTCGGCCCGGCGCCGCTGCGTCCCTTCAACACAAATCGCGTTCACTACCTATTTCGCTTCTTTTGGGATTACAGCGGCGGGCAACAGACGAACTTTGGCGCCCACCACCTCGACATCGCCCAGTGGGGACTCGGCATGGACGACAGCGGCCCGGTCTCCGTCGAAGGCACGGCCGTCTTCAATCCCGATGGCTGGTACGAAACGCCCGATACGACCGAAATCAAGTACACCTACGGCAACGGCGTCGTGATGACCTGCCGCCAGAAACTCGACACCAAAAACACGGACCAAGGGACCGAGTTCATCGGTGAGAAGGGGAGCCTGTTTGTCTATCGGGGCGGGATCAAAACCAACCCGCCAGAACTGCTGAAGGGTGTCGAGTTGCCGAAGATCGTCAGCTCCCAAGCCAACATCAGCCACGTGAACGACTTCTTCGAGTGCGTGAAAACTCGCAAGACCCCGTCGGCGGACATCAACATCGGGCATCGCTCGGCGACCGTCTGCCATCTGGGGAACATCGCGATCCGCACGAACAAGAAAATCAACTGGGATCCGAAGAGCGAAACGATCGTGGGCGACGCGGAAGCATCCCGCTGGCTCACGAAAGAGTACCGCGAACCCTGGCGTTTAGGGTGATCGCCTAATCGTCCTGCTGCTCCGCGGAGACGCCGTTCAGATCGATGAACTCGCGGAGCAGCGTGGTCGCGTAGGTGCCGGTGGGAAGTTCGAAACGCAACACCAGCGTGGTCGGCGCTTCCCAAGTCATTCCGGAGGCCTGGGGCCGCAGGCGGATTACGCGCCGTTCCTGTTGCAAATTGAACTGCGCCAGCCCGTTGACGATCTCGGGGTAGCCGTGGGCGACGGCTTCTTCGAAGGCTCGGAGCTGTCCCACGCTGAGCAATTCGCCCCCGCCCCACAGCGGCGCGGTGAGTTCCAGCGTCCCCAGTCGGAATCGTTCGTCCTCGTCGCCGCGGCGATTATCGGGAATCACCAGGCTGCGTTTATCGGCGAACCCGAAGACTTCGCCGTCGAGCGGAACGTCCCAAGTCCCTTGCTCGACCCGCCGGGCGACACAGGCGTTGAACAGGTAACTCCGCGCCGCGGAGATGAGCAGCCCGCGGAGCGCGCGGTCTCGGACTTCGACCTCACCCGCCATGAAGCGACGGGCCAACTCGACGTTGCCGCCATCGCGGCCGAACCGCTGGGGGCCGAAATAATTCGGCACGCCCCGATCGATGATCATCTGCCAACGCTCGGCGGCCGCGGCGTGGCTGAAGGTGCAATCGCGGAGGCGAATGGCGAAGCGATTGCCGTGATGGCAGCCGCGACGGAGCTTCCGCAAGTTGCGGGTGATCGCCAAGACGCGGACCCCCTCGCCGCTCAGCTCCTCCGCGGCCGGCGATTCCACGCCAGGCAGATGCAGGCTGAACCACTGTCGGGTGATCGCCGCCCGATCCTTCAGCCCGCAGTGATTGACGAGGCGTTTTCGCAGGCCGAGTTTCTTGGCGAACAGGGTCGCCACATCGTTGCTGTTCCGATCGACCTTCTCCACCCACAGCAAGCAGTGCTCCCCCTCGCCCGTCGGATCGAAGCCGAGGATCTCTTCGACCTCGAAATCCTCCATCCGCGACTTGAAACGAGCACAGCCGATCGGCGGCCCGAGCAATGGGGGAGGGTCGGCGGGGTTCATGAGCGGTTGGGGTAGGATCGTGGACGCCGGGTCTGCTGCCGCCACGTGCGGACAGACTCCGATACGCCGCGGCGCAAAGCGCTGGTTGTGCGGGCACTCTAGCGGACCCCGCGAACCTGTCCAGCCGCAACCGCGGTTCGCAGGCGCCGCAACTTTTTCCCTTATCGATCCGCAGGCAGTCCGGCGGCTTCAGTGAAACGATCGAACAGCGACCGTAGGGCGGTGTAATGCACCGTTTGGACCACGTCGCGGGGGCCGGCCAAGCGAACCGCCTCGGCCACTTGGGCGTCGGTCAAAACTACGGGAGCGGCGGCGAGATTCTTGGCGACGACCAGCAAGGCGGTTTCCTTCTCGCCGGGCGAAGCGGACCCAGCGGGTTCGCCGATCCCATCCAGCGCGGCGATTTGTTCCGCGGATTGGCCGAGATCGCCGAGTCGCCGCTGCGCCTCGGCCAGGGAGTAGGCGGCGCCGTTTTGCCGCGCGATGACCCAGGCCAATTGGGCGCGGAGCAGCGGGCTCAGCTGCAGCTCCTGTTCGCCGGCCAGCAGGGCCGACACCTGACGTTTTCCGGCGACGGGAAAATTCGCCAGCAATCGCATCCAAGCGGGAAGCGGCCCCTGCGGCGCCAGCTCGCCCAGCACTTCCCGGGTGACGGCTTCACTCGCTAGCGGCAGCCTTGGCTCGCGCTGGGCGCAGCGTGCGAGTTGCTCGGAGACGCTGGGCGCGTCGCCTTGAGAGTTCTGGTTGACCAGCGTCGGGACGAACTTCCCGCCGCCCGATCCGGGCGACGCGTTGATCACCTGCGATGCGGCGGTTTGGAACGGTTCGCTGGTCGCCGTCAGGTAGGAATGGGTCTCCGTGGTCGCGCCACCGAAGTTCCCGCCGCTAGTCGACTGGGGCACGCCCACCCCTTCCTTCCAGCGATTGATCGCGTTGTTGCCAGCAACCGACAACACCATTTCCAGAATCTCCCGATCCTGGTAGCGCTTGCGGCACTCGTCAATGTCCGCGTCGGTCAGCAAATGAGGTTCGAGGGTCAACCGCCGCGCCAACTTGAAGGCGGCCTGCTCGGCGGGTGGAAACGCCGACCAATCACTGTCCAGGGCCGCGATTTGGTCTTCGAGCATGCCGACGGCCAGTAATTTGGACTCTTGATGCCCCAGACAGTACTGGCAATTGTTGGCCCGCGAAGCGATCCAAAAGAGGCGTGTCTTGAAGCCGTAATCGAGCGCTAAGGTGGGATCGGGTTCTGGGATCAGCCGGTTGGGCGAACCTTGGTTGCGGCGCGGCGAGTAGCCACCGAAGTTCAGATAGCTGCGAACTCCCGAACTGGCCGGGAGATAAAGCGTCCCCAATCGCCCCTCGTAACTGGTTGCCCGCGGGTCGGGATCCGCCTGCTCGCTCTCGGACAGCGGGGGCAATGGAATGCGCTCGCTCCGCGACTTCATGTCTTCGAGCATCTGCTTCATCTCCGGTCGCGTGACCGGAGTGGGTCGCGGCTGATCCCGCGTCAGCGCGGCGATCTTGTCGTCGGCATCTTGTCCTACGCAGGGTAGGGCTACAAAAGCGGCCCATGCCAAACTGGCCGCCGCGATGAGGGTGCGAGTGGGGTTCATGATATGGTCCCTTGATCGGAAGATATGCGATGAGAAAAGCGATCGGCACCCGATCGCTAGGGAAAAGCAGAGCCCGGGGGCTGACGCGTCAGTCCCCCTGGCTTCGATGTGGCCGTTAGCGGTCTTCTCGCGAAATGGTCAACGCCGGGGTGGTGGTGACCAAATAAACCTGCGAGGCCTTCTTGTTGCCCAGTTTGGGATGAACTCCTTCCAATGCGACGACCAACCGGACGTTCGTGCCCGATAACTCGCCGTCACCTTCGATGCGGAAGTCCTTCAGTTCAAAACCGGAATGCCACCAATCCTCGGACACGTACACCGGCGGATCGCCGTTGGCCAATTCCTTGGCGGAGCGTCCCGACTTCCAATCCTCAAGCGACCGTTGCAGCAGCGCCTTCGCCGCGGCCACGTCCGAAGTAGCCACCTGGCCCCCGGAGCAACCCGTCAGGCCTCCGCCAATCAGGGTCGCCAGCGCCCAGACAACGGGACCGGTTCGCGAGCCCGCGCTGCGTCGGTCGTGTCGTCGATTCCTTGACTGACTCATTCGAACGCCCCCATCGATTCGCTGCCGGCACGCGTGCCGAGGGCTCGCCAAATCGCCAGATCGATGCTGTTGCTGACAAACGTCGCGGACCCATCCGCTTTGGCGACTTGGACGCCACCGGGGTGATAGCTCTGCGCCGCCGTCGCGATCCGTCCGGGCGGGTACATGCAGGACCGCTTGTTGGGCGGCGAGACGTGGAAGTAGGTGGTCGTCGAGTGATAACCGCGCAACCACGGCGCGCCGACATCGCTGAAGCGCTGGAAACTCAGGTCGTTGATGTTGATCGCTTCGCAATCCCGATAGGCTTCGTCGGCGTTCGCGGGGTTGGTCCGCGGCCAGAAGGTATCGCTGCGTGAGACCACCGCGTTGCTGAAGTCGCCGCGTCCCGCTTCGCTGAACATGGCGGTGTTGGACAAGCCGTCGAGCAGATCGCCGAACCGGGTCTTGCTGTCCAAGAAGAACACACCGTTGGAGGGCGGGATCGCAGCGTTGGGATCGCTGGGGCCGCTGATAGGACTCCAGAGAATCGTCGTGCCCTGGTTGGCCCGATAATTGATCGCGCCCCAGCCCAATGGGTTCTCGACCATCGGGTCCGACGGGCAGAGGAACGTCGGCACCGTGGCCTTCACCGCCAGATCGTTGTTGGGATGGTTATAGGGGACTTTGAAATCGACCAACTCGGCAATCTGGGCTTGCTCCATGAACCCCAACAAAGCGGCAAACGTTGAGATCGCGCCCGCGTTGCGGCCATAGGGCAACCGCTTGTAGGTCGACTCATAGTTGTGGGTGGCCAAGCCCAGTTGCTTCAGGTTGTTCGAACACTGCAGCCGNNACGCCGATGATGGCGATCACGACTAACAGCTCGACCAAGGTAAATCCGCGTGGCTGCCGCGCGGAGCCAGGAATGGATCGTTGAAACATGACAAATCATCCTCAGAAAAATGGGGACGAATCCCGTAAAACAAAAATGAAAGCGGACGCCGCAAGACCGGGCGAACGAGCGTCTGACGCCCGTTGCCGTGATGTTTGAATCAGGGTCTCGGCGCGATCCGGCCAGGAACCGTGATCGACCGAAACCGGCTGGAAAGAGGAAGCCGCCGCGATGCGGACGGGTTCACTCGAATCGGCCTCACAGGCTGGCGCAGCGGCGCGGTGGAAGCCCACGAGCCGTCGAGTAATGCCAGAGGATGTCGCAGGCCGAACGCCGATCGCGCCTGGTTCTCCGGCGGTGGGACTGAAACCACGTCCGCGAGTTGCAGGGGCGATCCTGTCGCGACGGTTCTCAGGACTCGGCAGCAGCCCGACCTGTCCAGAATCCCCCAGCGGAACGAAACGCGACAACGCTTCGACGACAAGGGGAAATCGCAGACTCAAGCCCGCTCACCCGGCTGCCGATCACACACTTAGACCCGTTTCGCGCAGCAAGGGCCGCGCAACGGATCAGGGGGAATGGCCACAACCAGGATCTTGCCGAACCTAGAACGCGTAGGCTGCGGGGCGCGGGGGCGGGACATCAACCGCCAAGAAGGGTTGGGGAGCGGCACTGCCATCCGTCGGCAAGCCCCAGCTCGACGCGTTGCGATCCGCCGCATTCGATCCGGCATCGACGACGATGGCCGCACCCTTCCACACGAAACCGCGGCTCGAGTCTTGGGGTGGCGGAATCAACGGCACGGAGTGACAACGCCCTGAGGCACACGGGGAACCCGGAGCGGGAGTCGTCGGTCGGTCTTGATCATCCACTGGCGTCGTGAGCGCCGTTTCACCGGCTCGAAAATGCCACTCACCCATCTGGCCATCGCGCGGCGTACCAGGGGTATCGTGGTCCATCAGCAGGTAATCACCGCAACTGGCACGCACCACTTCCGCACCGCTCAGACACATACCGCTCAAAAACGACAACACCGCGATCACGCGGAGTGCAGCCGTTCGATGCGGAAATGTGAATCGCATGGCTTTGGTGAAGAAAGACCGGAAGCAGCGGGGTTGGCGGTGGGAGTCCCCCGAGATGAGCGCGTATCTGTTTATCCTACCCGGCCGCCCCGCCTGCGTCAACTTTTCCACTTGCGGATTACGGATCTTGGTTTTGACTTCGAAGTGGGAAGTAGCGGCCATCGCGGTCGCGACACTCGGGCGGCCGCCGCCTCCTCGATCCGCAAGCGTACATTCGGCATTCTTGGCCAGTGCGGCCGCGTTCCTTCCGCAAGATTCGATTTCGACGATCAATCCGCTAGTGCCGACAAAAGGGGCGGCGCGATCGACTCGGCGAAGTTCAGCATCAGGATTGGTAGCAGGTGGGGCGGTCAAGCCTGCTCCCAGCGGTTACATTCTTGACGGGTTCAAACCCACCCATCTACGACTGGTTTCCCACCTTCGACCATTCCACGAAACTTTTCCGATGACGCTTCGTCCGATCCGAAAACTGCTGGTTGCCAACCGCAGCGAAATTGCGACCCGAGTTTTCCGCAGTGCGACCGAACTCGGCATCCGCACCGTGGCGATTTATTCGCATGAAGACCGCTATGCCCTGCACCGTTTCAAGGCGGATGAGGCGTATCAGATCGGCAAACCTGGGGAGCCGATTCGCAGTTACCTCGACATCCCCGCGATCGTCGAAATCTGCAAGCGGCATGAGGTCGACGCGGTCCATCCGGGCTACGGTTTCTTGTCGGAAAATCCCGACTTTGCCGAAGCGCTATTGGCCGCGGGGATCCGGTTTGTCGGCCCGAGCGTAGCCGCGTTGCGGTCGTTGGGAGACAAGCCGCACGCCCGCGAGATCGCCAAACGGGCCAAGGTGCCGGTGTTGGGCGGCACCGTGGCCGCGCTGCCGTCCGCGAAGGAGGCGCTCGAGTTCGCCACGTCGCTGGGCTTTCCCGTGATCCTCAAAGCGTCCAAGGGTGGTGGCGGGCGCGGGATGCGGGTTGTCGAGCGGGCCGCCGATCTGCCGTTGGCGTTCGAACAAGCGCAGCGGGAAGCGTTCTCGGCCTTCGGCTGTGACGAGGTGTTCGTCGAGAAGTTCGTGGTGCGTGCCCGACACATCGAAGTCCAACTGCTTGGCGATGCGCACGGCAACTTGCTGCACCTCTGGGAACGCGACTGCAGCGTCCAACGACGTCACCAGAAAGTGGTCGAAGTCGCCCCGGCACCCAATCTGGCCCCTGCAGTGCGACAGCAGCTCTGCGATGCCGCCGTGCGGATCGGTCGCGAGGTCGGCTACGACAACGCGGGGACGGTCGAGTTCCTCTATGACGCGGACGCCCATGAGGTGTACTTCATCGAAGTCAACCCGCGGATTCAGGTGGAGCACACGGTGACCGAAGAGGTCACGGGCATCGACATCGTCCGCAGCCAATTGCTGGTGACGATGGGCCATCCGCTGACGGACGAAATCGTCGGTTTGCCCTCGCAGGACGAAATCCGGACCAGTGGCTTCGCGATTCAGTGTCGCGTCACGACCGAGGATCCGGCGAATCAATTCCGTCCCGACTACGGCCGGATTTCGCACTATCGGTCCGCCGCGGGACTGGGCATTCGGCTCGATGCCGGAAGCGCCTTCAGCGGGGCGGTCGTCAACCCCTTCTACGACTCGTTGCTCGTCAAAGTGACGGCGCGCGGGCGAACATTGAGCGAAGCGGCGGCCCGGATGGATCGCTGCTTGCGCGAGTTTCGCATCCGCGGCGTGAAGACCAACATCCCGTTCCTGACACGGCTGGTGAATCACCCGACCTTCTTGGCCGGGGAAGCGACCACGCGGATGATCGACCAGACGCCGGAGTTGTTCGAACTCCCCGTCCGCCGGGATCGGGCGTCGAAGATGCTGAAGTTCTTGGCCGAGACGATCGTCAATGGCAACGAACTGGTTCGAGAGCGGCCNNTGGGCAGTCGTGACCGCTGGAAGCGAGACGGGATCAAGGGTTTGGTCGAATGGATCGATACCCAGCCGAGCTTGCTGATCACCGACACGACGATGCGCGACGCGCACCAATCGCTGCTGGCGACGCGGCTGCGGACCGACGACATGCTGCGGATCGGACCGGCGTATGCGCAGTTGGTTCCCGAGCTGTTCTCGATCGAAATGTGGGGTGGCGCGACCTTCGACACCTCGATGCGGTTCCTCAAGGAATGCCCCTGGCAACGGCTGACCGACCTACGGAAGCTGATCCCCAACATCCTGTTCCAGATGCT
>DITY01000215.1 GCA_002422955.1 Planctomycetaceae bacterium UBA6172 | reverse complement strand
GGGATGTGCTCGCGTTCTGCGATCGCGATTCGGTGGAGGGACGAAAGGAACTGCTGCAGATCATCCAACGTTTGGAAGGAGCAGGTGCTCACCCGGTCACTCGGACGCTTTATCGGCGTCAGGGCAGCGAATGGGTTCCAGAAGACGAGCCCTAAGCGAGCCATGACGGCCGCAGCCGTCCAGCGGACGGGTCTGGGACTTGGGCCTGATGGGCGACGCAGGATTCAACCCTTCGCCGCGTCGCGGCGGCGAAGCATTTCGTAGAGGACGACGGCGACGGTGTTGGAGAGGTTAAGGCTGCGGACGCGGGGATCGGTCGGCAGCCGAACGGCATCGGCACCCGTGGGGTCGAAAATCGTCCGCGGCAAGCCGCTCGACTCACTGCCGAAGACGATCGCGTCGCCCGCCCGAAAGTCCGCCTCCCAGATCGTCTGGGTGGCGAAGCGGCTGAAGTACCAGAACCGCTTGCCGGGGAGTTGTTGACGGAGATTTTCCCAGGAGGGGACTTCGGCCCAGCGGAGGTGTTGCCAATAATCGAGTCCCGCGCGGCGGACCCGTTTTTCGTCGATGCGGAAGCCGGCCGGCTGGACGATCCAGAGCTGCGAGTTGGTGGCCACGCAGGTGCGACCGATGTTCCCGGTATTTTGCGGAATCTCGGGCTGGTAAAGTACCACGTGTGCGAGTGGGGAAGTGCCGGTCGGTGCGGTCCCCCAGGCGGCCGTGTCGCTGGCAAGCTCGCTCTGGGCCGGAACGGCTGGCGGCTCCAGCCGCGTGGTTTCGACCCGTTCCGCCATCGCGTCCGTCCGGCGCTCATCCTCACCCGATTTCGCTTCACCCATGCCGATCGCAGTCACCTGTCCGAAATGCTTGACCCGGTTTTCGGTCGGCGAGAAGTTCGCCGGCAAGAAGGGTCCGTGCCCCAAATGCAAGAATGAGATCACCGTGCCGGAGTTGTCCGAGCAGGTCGTCATTCACGCGCCGCCCGACGCCGTGCCTAAGGATAGCAAGGGCGTCAGTGTTCTCAAACCGATCAAGCGGACCGAGGTCAAGATCAGCCGAGCCTTGATCTTCGGATCGATCGGCGGGGTGCTGCTAGCGATCCTGCTGGCGGTCGGGCTGCGATTGACCGGTGGGGCGCCGCTGCCGCTGTTGGTGCTGGCCGCCTTGGCCGTCGCGCCGCCGCTGGTGCGGTTCGGCTACGCGATTTCGCGGGACTCGGAACTGGAACCGTTTTATGGCCAGGAACTGTGGGTCCGCGTCGCGATCACCTCCGTCGTGCTGGCCGCGACCTGGATGGTGTACGCGTTCGTCGCTCCCTATGTGTTCGACTATGACAAGGCATCGGAGCTTCCGCTGCTCTATTCGGGGATCGCGTTGGTGGTGATGCTGGCGCTCGGTTCGCTGGCGGCGATGGCCGCGTTCGACTTGGAACTCTCCGGCGGCCTGGTCATCGCCGGGGTTTACATCACCGCGACGCTCGTGCTCTGCTTGATCGCCGGCGTACCGCTGGTGTCGCTATCTTCCAGCTGAGCCGGACTCAGGGCAGGTTCTCATGACGAACACTCCGATCCCCGAACTGCTGCGGATCAGCGATCGCATCGCCGTGCTGCCGATCATTCACGGCAGCGGCCAGTGCGCGCTGCTGGTCCGCCGCTGGATGTTGGAGCACCCCTTCGACGTCGTCGCGGTGCCGTTGCCGCCGTCGTTCCGCGACCCGGTCGAGCGGGCGGTGCTGGAATTGCCCAAGCCCGCGATCGTCATCCAGCCATCGCACCCCCAGTTCAACACGGATGCCTACGGCATCGCGGAGTTCGGTGAGGCCGGCTATGGGGTCGATCGTTACGGGGAGGACGCGAAGTCGTGGTCCGAAGGCGACCAGGACGAGGATAATCTGCCACCACCTTGCAGCTACGTGCCGATCGATCCCTGCCAGCCTGTGATCATGGCGATCCGTGCCGCGATGGGCGAGCACCTGCCGCGGGAATACATCGATCTGGAGACCGATCCGTTCCTCCCCTTCGCCGCGGTGATGCCCGACCCGTACGCGCTGCGGGACGTGCCGCCAGAGCGTTTTGCCGCGGCGCTGCTGCCGAGTATCTCGCGACCGCCCGACGAGCAGACCCGGCAACGCATCCTGCACATGGCGATGCGACTGCGGATCATGGAACGCAAGTACGAGCGAATCTTGCTGGTCGTCAGCGTCCTCAAGTGGCCGTGGATCCGCGAGGCCTATCACAAACTGGCCCTCGACGCGTCGGACGATCGGGCGGCGAGTCACCCGTTGCCCGAAGGGGACGAGGTGCTGGAACCGCAGGTCCACGACGTCGACCCGAGAACGCTGTTGTTCCTGT
This sequence comes from Planctomycetaceae bacterium UBA6172, assembly GCA_002422955.1. Taxonomy (GTDB): domain Bacteria; phylum Planctomycetota; class Planctomycetia; order Pirellulales; family Pirellulaceae; genus UBA6163. The sequence goes on along the minus strand of DITY01000215.1, from coordinate 8,395 downwards.
TCGACGAGTTGCCCTTCATCACCGGGCTGTACGAACGGGCGCGGGCCAGGCTGGAGGACGACGAGAACCTGTCGGTCGATGGCGTCAAGGAGTTGTTGCTGGCGGCGAGAGACAGCTATCGGGCCGAGTTCGGTGTGCGGGGCCGGCGGACGCCACCGCTGCTGCTGCGGCAATGCCTGAAGTACATCCGCAACTTGTCGCTGATCCAGCGGCGGATGACGCCCGACCTGGCGACGATCGTGATTGCCGCCAAGCAGATGCTCGGCGATCCGTTCGCCATTCACGTCGTCGAACGGGCCCGTGACTATTTCGGCGTCGTGGGGATCGAACCTCCCGGCGAGGCCGATCGGGTCACGCTCGGGATCGACATGGCGCGGCTGCCCAGCGGCGACACGGTGCCATTGGTGAATCGGCTGCCCGGTCCACCGAGGTATTGGCAGACGATCGAGCTCAACCGTCGTCCGACCCGCAACGAGCAGGAGAAATGGGCCTACCAGTGGAACCCTTACGGCCAATGCAGCTACCCGCCCGAAGACCAGCGGATCGAATCGTTTCGCAATCGGGTGTTCGAACGGGCGTTGGCGATTTCCGGTTCCGACTTGGCGCGGACCGAGAAGTTCACGACCAGTGTCAAGGACGGGATCGACATCCGCGACACGCTGCGGCATTGGTACGAAAAACAGATCTACGTCAAGGTGCTACCGCCCCAGCGGGGGACGCTCGATGCCTGCGTGATGCTCTTCGACAGCCCCGCCGACCCGCGTGATTATCCCTGGCGAGCGACTTGGTTCGCGGAGCATCGGGAAGAATCGACGCTGGCATTCTTCGCGACGGATTTTCAGCAGGAACTGATCGGGCCGGGGATCGCGGTGGCGAATTACGGCGGGGCGATGTTCCTGTATCCCCCCGTCGCCATCGCCGACATCTGGGACGACCGGCGGCTCGATTTTGCCACTACGGTGGAGGAACGTCTGATCGCCGCCGCCTGCTTTCATTCTCGGGGGAACCAGATCGCGCTGCTCGCGTCGCTGCCGCCCGGGGCGGCGTGGCGAAGCATCGCGCGGCGGTTCAAAAAGCAGCTGATCCACGTGCCGATCGGCTCGTTCAGCGACGAGCAAATCCAGCAATTGCGAGTCGTGCATGTGCTCAACGGCAAGCAGGTGCGGTCCTACGCCGAGCATTTCATCCGCAAGATGTAAGCACCCCCGGCCGCGGGCCCCGCGCGGCTTTTTTGCAATCGTTATGCAAAAACAGCGTCCGGTCGTTGTCTTTTCGAGTCTCAAGCTCCAAAATGAGGTGTGGGCGACGAAGCCCACCTCCACCCCACCCACCAACGCAGGATTTGCTGATGTCTGTCGATTTCCGAATGCTCTCTGGAGCTTTGGCCGCCCTATTGTCCGTGTCGCTGATCGGCTGCGGTCCGGCGACCAAGACCGATGCCCCACCGGTATCGATTGAAGATGCGGAAGCGAGCACGGGAGGCGAGGCCGCGCACTCGCACGCCGAAACCTATCCGGCAGCGGTCGCCGAATTGGATGGCATGCGAGCCGCGATCGAAACGGCCTTTGCCGCCAACGACACCAGCGCCGCGGACGGCCCGATCCACGAAGTCGGCCACGTGCTGGAGGAACTCGTCGGGATGGCCAAGAAGGCCGAATTGGGCGACGAGGCTGTGACCGCGATCGAAGGTGCGGTTGAGAAACTGTTCGATTCCTTCACGGCGGTCGACGACAAGATTCACGGCCGCGAAGGCAAGGATTACAGCGACGTCAAGGCCGAAGTCGATGCGGCCTTTGACGTGCTGCGTCAGTACCTGCCCAAGCAAGAGTAATTGGTTCGGCTCACCATCCTGAGGAGAGGCCAGATGTCGAGAGCGAGCCGACCGTGGCAATCGTTAGCAGCCCTGACGATCGCGTTGGCGATATCCGGATGTGGCGGCAAGCCCGAGGCGGACGGCACCTTGGTTGCGATCCGGCAGCGGTTGTTGGTTGCCGAGGAACCGGCCAACCCGCGGACGCTGAGCGAGCTGATGGCCCAGCTGGCACCGGCTAGCACCGGGGGCGACGACCAAGAATCGCCCGCTTCGACGGGTGATGGTGTGGCGGGTGAGACCCCGGTTGCCGATTTACCGGCTGCCGCACCTGTTGCCGAGGTACCGGCTGCCGCACCTGTTGCCGAGGTACCGGCTGCCGCGGCGCCGCTGGCGGCGGGGGACGAAGTATGGGTCGTCGGCCGAATTTTTGCGGGCGATTTTGAGCCTTGGGAAAACGGACAAGCCTCGTTTTTGATTTCCGAGTTGCCAGAGCAGGGCCACGGGGCCGAGCACGATGCGGACAATTGTCCGTTTTGCAAACGCAAAGCCGCCCAGGCCCCCAAGGCAATGGTGCGGTTCAGCGATGAAGCGGGGAGTACGCTAGCGATCGACGCCCGCAAGCTGTTCGATCTCAAAACCCAGGATGTCGTCGTGGTCCGCGGCACCGCGACGATGGCGGAGTTGAACACGCTGATCATCGATGCGACGTCGCTGCACGTTCGCCGCTAAGGGGCACCGCTCGGCTCCCCCGATTGGTCACGGCGCCTCACTCTCAGCCCGGCGCGTGTACAATGCGGGACCGAATTTGGTTCGGTCGTAACCGCCCCCTCAACCAACCCTTTCAACTCCGAGTAGCTCATGAATAGCCTGAATCGACGTGAAGTGATGATGCTGACCGGCGCCTGCGGCGTGACCGCGATGTTCGGCGCGACGGCCGGTCCGGCCCTGGCTAATTCGACGCTGCCTGCGTTGGGATATGCCGCCGACGCGCTCGAGCCCTACATCGACGCCCGGACGATGGAGATCCACCACGGCAAGCACCATCAGGCCTACATCAACAACCTGAACAAGGCGTTGGCCGATCACCTGACGCTGCAAGCCATGCCGCTAGAAAAGTTGCTGGCCGATTTGGCGAGCGTTCCCGAAGCGATTCGCACGACGGTCCGCAACAACGGTGGCGGTCACCTGAATCACTCGCTGTTTTGGCGGATGATGGCTCCGGGCGGCGGCAAGCAGTCGCGCGGCGCCGTGGGCGCGGCGATCGATTCGACCTTCGGCAGTTTTGAAAACTTCCAGACCGCCATGACCACGGCCGCGATGGGCCAGTTCGGCAGCGGTTGGGCCTGGTTGGTCCTGAGCGACGGCAAGCTCGAGGTTGTCAGCACGCCGAACCAGGACACGCCGATCTCGATGGGCAAGACACCGTTGCTGGGCGTCGACGTTTGGGAGCATGCGTACTACTTGAAGTACCAAAACCTGCGGGCGGACTACGTCAAGGCTTGGTGGAACGTGGTCAACTGGGACTTCGTCAACCAGTTGTTCACCGCCGCCAAGGCCTGATCCCGCGGCGATCGGGTGCCTTGCCCGCCGCCGTTTCCCTCGACGAGTCCCGCGCCATGCTGATCGACAGCCATCACCACCTGTGGGAATATTCCGCCCGGGAATATCCCTGGATCAGCGAGGAGATGGCGATTTTGCGGGCCGATTATCTTCCCGGCGAACTGCGTGAGGTCTCGCGTAGTTCGGGGGTCGAAGGGTTCGTCACGGTTCAGGCGCGGCAGTCGATCCTGGAAACGGAAACGCTCCTGCAAATCGCCGCCGAACATCCCCCGGTGCTCGGCGTGGTCGGCTGGGTGCCGCTGGCGTCCGCGACGGTCGACCAGGACTTGCGACGGCTCGCCGCGTCTCCTTGGCTGAAGGGGGTGCGGCATGTGGCGCAGGATGAGCCCGATGACCGGTTTTTGGGGGGGACCGAATTCAATCGCGGGATCGCCAAGCTGGCCGACTTCGGACTCGTCTACGACATCCTGATTTACGCGCGGCAATTGCCCGCCGCGATCGAGATGGTCGACGCCCATCCGGCGCAGCCGATGGTGCTGGATCACATCGCCAAGCCGACGATCCGCCCCGGCATTTTCGATGAGCAGTGGGAACGCGATTTTCGCGAATTGGCCAAGCGGCCCAACGTGTCCTGCAAGTTTTCCGGAATCGTCACCGAAATTCGTCCCGCGGACGACGGCACGGCGAGCGGGGGTTGGTCCGTCGATGACATCCGCCGCTACTGGGATGTCGCGATCGACGCCTTCACGCCGAATCGGCTGATGTTCGGCAGCGACTGGCCGGTCTGTCTGCTCAAAACCCCTTATGTCCGCTGGATCGAGACGGTCGGGGAACTGGCGGCGGACCTAACCCCCAGCGAACGGGGGGCGATCTTTTCGACGAACGCCGCGCGGGTCTACCAGCTCGACCTGCACGACGCGGCTTGACCCTATTCGATCCTACGGCCCTACCACCGAATCGACTGACTCGCATGCAAGTTACCCTGCCGCGATTGATCTTCGGCGCCACGACGCTGGGGAATTTGCTCGTCGCCCCAACCGACGCGCAAAAGCGGGAATTGATCCGCCAATGGTTTCTGCAAAGTCCGCAGCCGATCGTCATCGATTCGGCCGGGAAATACGGGGCGGGGCTATCGCTGGAAGTCATCGGCCGGGTGTTGGCGGAACTGGAGATCGACCCCGCCGCGGTGATCATCAGCAACAAGCTCGCCTGGCGCCGGGTCCCGTTGACCACGCCGGAGCCGACGTTTGAGCCTGGCGCTTGGATCGACATCCACCACGACGCGGTCCAGGACATCAGCCGCGAGGGAATCCTGCGATGCTGGGCCGAGGGGAATGAGTTGCTCAAGCCGTATCGCGCCGGACTGCTTTCGGTGCATGACCCGGACGAGTATTTGGCGGCGGCCACTGACCCTGCCGATCGCCGCCGCCGATTGGATGACATCCGCGCGGCTTACGAGGCGATTCGCGAGCTGCGTGATGCGGGCGAGGCGACCGCGATCGGGGTCGGTGCCAAGGATTGGAAAGTCATCCAAGAGCTCGACCCGTACTGTGATTTCGATTGGGTGATGCTGGCCAACAGCTTCACGATCATGCGGCATCCCCCCGAGTTGGTCGAGTTCATCGGCTCGCTCGCCTCGCGAAACGTATGGGTGATCAACTCGGCGCTGATGCACGGTGGCTTCTTGACCGGAGGCGATTTCTGCGATTATCGCAAGCTCGATCCGGCCATCCCCGGCGACGCGACGAAACTGGAGTGGCGGAGCCGATTCCAGCAGGCCTGTCGCGACCTGCGGATCGATCCGTTCGAGACCGCGGTGGCGTTCGGGATGTCGCTGCCCGGGATCCGCTCGATCGCCTTGAGCACCAGCCGGCCGGAGCGGGTGGGACAGTTAGTCGCCGCGGCGAATCGGACATTCCCGGCCGCGGTCTGGGACGAACTATCTCGACGCGGCCTGATCACACGGCTGCCAGACGCCTGAGTCTGGCCGGTGGGAGCCATTGGCCCTGGACCGAATCGGACGCGGGCGGGCAGCGGCTACAGCGGCTGGCGATTGCCGGAGCTTTCGCCAATTTCATGCCAATGAGCAACTTCCGGCTCGCCCAACTTCCAGCACAGGCGAACCGGCCGCTGGTCGCGGAGTGCGGGAAAGTCGAAGACGCCGTCGGCCAGGGAATCGATTTCGACCCCGAGGGACGCCAGCTCCGCCCGTACCCGAGCGACATGTTCGGAATCGGCCCGCAGCGACTCTTTGACGTTTTCCAATTCTTCCTTGAAGGTGCGCAGTTCACTCACCCGGGGAAGCCTTTCGATCCCGTGCAACTGTGCGGTCTGCTGTTCAGCATTTTCCGCCAGCTTCATCAGGTCGCTGGCGATTCGCGTGACCAGGGGCAAGAGCCGATTGGCGGAATCGACGGTGTACCAGCGGATACCCTGGCCATGGTCGCGATCCACCGAGACTGCAGAAGTCTCGGTCGCCGAATTCGAGGCGTCCTTGCGGGGGGAATATGCGAACATAACAAACACAACCACGAAACGAGTTCGAGGGGGGACCCGCGATTCCCGCCAGACGGGTGGATTGGCGTTCACAGTCCCATGATGGCGGGCTCCTAATCTACTATCGGCAGGAACCGGTCTCAATACGACGCTTTGAAACGCCAAAAGGTTCAGATTAACCCCGTTGGCTAAAAAAACGCGAAAAAAAAGTGGCGAAAAATCGGGTTTGGGGTTGCAATCGCTTGACGATGCGACCTGATGACGTAGAGTAAGAATGCGGAAGCGGCCGTCAGAAGCGGAAGCCGAGTCGTCGAATCGCCCTGCCCCGGTAATTAGGCCGCCTGAGCATGGCCCCCCCAAATCGAGATTGCCCCCAGCGGGGTGGTCTGTCAAACCGCAGCCGAGGAAAACCGGCGGTAACAAAGGAATGGAATTATGTTAGTGCTGTCTCGAAAAAAGAACGAAAGTATTGTGATCAACAACGACATTCGGATTGTCGTTGTTGAGATCCGCGGCGACAAGGTGCGGTTAGGCGTGGAAGCTCCTCGCGAAGTTCCGGTCCACCGGCACGAGGTTTATGAGGCGATTCAGGATCAGCGCCAAGCGGAAGCGGGTGATACGGCTCTGGAGTCGTAGGGCTGCGAGTCTTGCCGGGTGCGGCATCGAACCCCCCGGCATAATCGTTTCCGAGATCTCTCCAGTTAGCCCCTTGACGCATTTTCGTTGACTTGGTTCAATCATCTACGTCGATGGAATTGCAATCCTTCGCAAGCGGCCCCTTCGTCTAGCGGCCTAGGACATCGCCCTTTCACGGCGGTAACACGGGTTCGATTCCCGTAGGGGTCATTTCGTTACTATCTGGCAGCCATCCGCAGCCATCAAAACCCGGGTTTTCCCGGGTTTTTTTACGTCCATAGATGGCCCGGGATGGGCTCGGATCGGTACCGATGGGGGAACCGGTGGGGGAACGGGAATCGGTTTTTTCCCGGGGGTTTTGGCCATCCTCATCGACAATGGGGGAACCGGGATCGGCAGCCCGCTCCCAATGCTCATCGGTGACTTGGAGATAGTGCTTGGCCGCCACCGCCCCGGAATGGCCCAACCATTTATTCACCACATGATCCGGGAACCGTTCCTGCAATTCCGTCCGCCGGGTGGATCTCAAATTGACGAACGGCTTGGGCCACGGAACCACACCCGCCCGTTCTAAGATCCGGCCGAATTGTGTCCGCAGGTTTTCCACCGCCCGGTATCGCCCCACGCAAAACTCGGCCCCGTCCGGGGCAGCCTCGAACGCCTCAGCCAACGCCGCCCGGATCTCGGGAAACATCGGGCAGAATCGCAGGCCGGTTTTCGGGCTCTCGATCCGTAGCCGCCCCGTCTCCCAATCTACATCCCGCCACCGCAGGGCCAACACTTCGGACGGGCACCGCATCCCGGCCCACCGAGCCAGCGCAAAGATCACCCGCCAATCGGCATCGGGGCACGCCGCCAACACCCGGGCCGACACTTCCGGCCCGATGAACCGCTGACGCTCGGGGTTTGCCTCACAGCCCCCTTTCAGTCCCGCAAACGGGCTCTCGGCCAACAGACGATCCCGCACCGCCTCGGCCATCATCGTCTTGGCCCGCTTGGCATGTTTCGAGCACGACGCCACGGCCAACCCTTGATCCGCAGCCAACCACCGCCGCCATCGATCGGCATCGGCTGGGGTGATGGCCTTCAACGGGTGACGCTCGCCAAAGTATGCCACCAGCAGCCGCCGGGTTTGGCCGTAGTTGATCCGGGTGGTTTTCGCCCAGTCTGTCCGGCCCTGCATGTACGAATCGACGTACGGGCCCAATAATCGCCCCGCATCGGTGGATAGCTTCGGGCTCGCAGGATCAGCCAAACCCCACGAAACGAGATTGGCCCGCAACCCGCCTTCCGTCTTATTCGCCCACGCAACGTCCGCAGGATCGGCCGGAACGCTATTGGCCTTGGCCTTGGCCAACGCCTCGCAATGGGCCGCCACCGTCTCGGCCATCCGCTCAAATCGCTTGCCGCTCCCGGCCAAATAGATTTCCCGCCGCCGTTTGTCGGCATCGTAAAACCGAACCCGGAAACCTTGCCGCCCGTTGGCATCCAAACGAGTAACGCTTGCCATCTCCAACTCCCGTAGTTGATCCCGAAATTGAAAACCAACGGCAGCCGGATCGGGTGTCCGGTTTTCGGGCCGTCGCCCTAGCCGTGGCATCGTCACCTTAGCACACCCCCGCCGCCGATCGCCACAGATGGCCCGGGATGGGGAAGCCCCGCAAACGCTCTCAGTCGCACGCAAACCGAATCACGAATCAGTTATCACGAACCACCACGAACGCCCCGCACGCAACGCCCTAGCGATCGGCTTACCGAGCCCAACAGCTTGGAAGTTAACCGCCGCCGATCATCGGCCTCGGGATCACACCGGGAACACCGCCACGCCTCGGCCAACGTCATCACATCAAACCATCGGCCGCAACCGGGGCAGATGGGCACCGAATCGGG
>DITY01000302.1:2070-17372 GCA_002422955.1 Planctomycetaceae bacterium UBA6172 | reverse complement strand
CGGCGATCGGCCAACCAAGAGGCGATCCATCACTTGCAACAAGGCCTGTCGTTGCTCGCCCTATTGCCAAACGATCTGGCGCGGGACCAACTCGAGCTGCAATTGGCGTTACCGCTGAGCTCGGCGTTGATGGGGCTCAAAGGTTACGCGGCGCCCGAAGTCGAACCGGTCCAAGACCGCTGCATCGCCATCTGCAAGAGCTTTGATTCCAAGGCCCCTCTGTTTTCGGTTCTGATCGCGACCTGGGAATGGCTCTTCATTCGTGGCCGATTCCGGGACTGCGAGATCCGCTGCCAGGAAATCATCGATCTTGCCCACGCGTTGGACGGCCCCGGTATGATCGCCGAGGCCTATTGGACATCCAACTGCACCGCCTATTATGCCGGCGACTTCCTAACCGGACGCGACCACTCGCTCATCGGCATCCGTAACCATCACCGCCCGGCCAGCATCGAATACGCCAAGGTCACTCAGCAAAACAGCGGCCCACTCAATCTCAGCTATCATGGTCTGGCCCTTTGGCAACTCGGCTATCCCGAACAGGGTCGCATGTTCATGGAACAGGGATATGAGATGGCCGTCGAGCTGAATCATCTTTTCACCCTGGCGATGACGACCTGGAAGCAAGCCCAGTTCTACGACATCGCCGGCATCGGCGATAAAACGCTCTTGTTCAGCGAGCTTGTTCTGGAAATCGCCAACGAGAAAGGCTTTGCCTTCTGGACCGCGCTGGGCAACGGCTGCAAGGGAATCGGCCTGAAACACCTGGGCCGGTACGACGAATCTATCGAAGTTCTCCAGACCAGCCTCCGCCAACTCGACGCCACGGGTTCGTTCATCCTCTTTCCGAAATTCAGGGCTCACCTTGCCGACTCGCTCCGACTCGCAGGCGACTACGACGCGGGTCACCGGCAACTCGACCAGGCCTTCACCGAGCAGACGGGCGGCGAATATTTCATGCACGGCGAATTGTTGCGAATGCGCGGCGATTTTCACTTCGAACGTGGCGATTTCGCCAATGCCGAGGCCGCGTATGTAGAAGCGATCGATATCACCCGCCGGCAACACGCGCGAATGTTCGAACTGCGCAGCACCCTGCGGCTCTGCGAAGTCTACCGCAATACGCATCGCAATGACCGTATCCGACCGCTGCTGGAAACGCTCCTCAGTGGGTTCACCGAAGGTTTCGGCGAGCCCGATCTGATGGCCGCCAGAGCACTTCTAGCTCAGGGCTGATCGATCACCGCCGACGGATGCGGGCCTTGATTCCCATCGGCATCCGCACTCCGAAGAAATAGGTCTGCCCCGCGTCGTAATTCTGCCCTTTGCCGCATTCGATATCCCATCGGCGAAGGGCCGTCGCGAGAAACAGTTTCATGAAAAAGATTGAGTACTCAGCCCCCAGGCACATCCTTGGGCCCCGGCCTTCCGGGAAGAAATAATCGCTGCCCAACGGACGCTCGTTGGCCACACCGCCGCTCCAACGATCGGGACGATATTCCATCGGTCGCGGCCACTGGGGCTCCGCGCGCTGCAATCGCCAGTTGCAGATCAGGATATTCGCGTCGGCCGGCAACCGACAGCCAGCAAACTCCGTCGGTTTCGTGGCCAGCACACGCCGAAAGAACATCGGAACCGCCGGCAACAGACGCATCGCCTCCCGCAACGCGAAATCCAGTGGTTCGCACGAGTTAAGCGCCTTCAAGTCGAAGTCATCATCAAGGTCGCGTACCGCCGCGATCACTTTCTTCGCTTCCGCCGGATGGGAACTCAGCAGATAGAGAGCGGAGACGAGCGTGCTCGGAACCGAAAAGCAGCCGCCGTAAAACACGTTGCCCATCTCCGCCGCCAGTTCTTCCCTCGGCAGTCGTGAATGATGCCGAAGCGCCAGCGAAAGCAGGTCGGACGGACTGTCGTTCGGATTCGCCGATGCAGCATCGTAATATTTGCCAAGCCCATTCAAAAACCGCTTTCGTGTCGACTGCCCCACCGCACCAAGTTCCGGTTTCGGCTTGAGGCTGGTCATCCGCTTGCTGCCCTGGCTGGCCAGGGTCATGAAGTCTTCATACATCTTGTCGGACAGCACACTTCCCACTGCCCCAACGCTGAAACTGTCAAACGTGATCCGCTGCAATTTCGCCTGAAGCGGAATGGCTTGCGCCGCGGTCATCGTCTCCATACGCTTGAACCAGCCCTCCAGCAATTCGCGCACATCGGACAATTGAGCTTCGAGCCAATGACCGATCCAGGGCTGAGTCATCGGGCTTTGCGTGCGTGTGCGTGTCCATTCCGCACCATTGTTGATATTCGGGCTCGACCGCGTGAGCACCGGTATCAGCGCGACCCCAGGCTCGTCCTTATAAAAATCCACGGTCCGCCGACAAAGCACGTCGCCGATCAGATCGGCGTCGTTGAGCACGAGAATCGGTGAGCCGAACAACCAGGCAACGCATTTGCCGCCGAACCGTTCTCCGTAACTCGCGAACACTTCCCATGGCCGATGGGATTTACCAATGAAATCCATCGCATTGCCGAACGGAAAGATCGGACTGGGACCCGGAAGATCAGCGTAGGGAGCGTACGATTTCGCATGGACACGCTCGAAGATCATTGGCGCTCCCAAACTTCTTTACTTGCAGGAAGAGCAAGCAACTATTTAAGTCCCGAACGTTTTTCCGCTCATGAAACGCATGAACGAACATCGCATCAGGCTAACGGAGTGTCCGAGTCGGTTCAAGGAACTCTCGGATTNNNNAATCGGTGAGTTAGTTGAGGTCGACGATTACGTAGCGGTCGCTTAAAGCGGAGTCTACGAGGTCGGTTTCGAACGGGCGGAGTCAAATGCTGACGTTGGATGTTTTAGAGGTCTTCAGAACATTCCTTGTCTGGGCTGGATGTGACGCGACCCAAAACACACCTGACAATGCTCCGCACGGCCTAAGCTCCGCACGGCCTAATCCCCTAAGGAGATGTGAGCCGGCTAGGGACGTGTGGCGCTCCAGAGCCCCTCCGGTTTGCACCGGAGCCATGCCGGCGACCAGCGTCAGGTCCCCGACGGATCGACAGCCCGTTCGGTTTGCGTCTCGGGGACATCGGTGGCCGGGCCGGGTTCTGGCAAGGACGTTTGCGGCCGCGTCGCGGTCAGCAGTCTCAAGTGCCGCGCGTCCCAAAAACTCAGCCGACCGTCATAGCCCCCGGTTATCAACCATTCGCCCGACGGTGCCCACGCGACGAGGGTGAGTTCACCGGGAGAAAGATCCTGAAAGGTGATGAACTCTTGGACCTGATCGCCGAGCCTGCGGAGCGTTCCCCACCCGTCTTGCGAAACGCTCGCGACCCACTGGCCATCGGGAGAGATCGCGATGTCGGCAACTGCCATGCGATGTCCGTTGAGGGGTGTCACGGCCGAATCTTGGGGCAGCTTCAAAACCAGCTCGCCCTCCGCGCCGCCAGCGACGCAGAGCCAGCCGCCGGTCGTGTTCACCGAGTCCGACGACAGCACGGGGCCGTTGACCACGGTCAGCCGCGTCAGCAACTCACCCGTACCCAGCGAATACTGACTCCAGTCGCCGTTTTCGCCGTCGGTCAGAACGGTCGACTCGCCCGCGGCGGGATCGCTGAGTCGGAATCGCCGAATCACCGCCCCCGGCGTCGACAGCGTTTGCGGTTCCGGCTTCGTCTGGTCCCGTAAAAACGTCTCGCAAGCCTCCCAGGCCAGCGTGTGGAGTTGCCCTTCGCTATCGAGCAGGATCAAGGTCTTGCCCCCGCGGTCGATCGCCAACTGGATCACGGGGTGGCGGAGCGAGAATTGCCGCATTTCAGGTGGGTCGGTGGTGGCGGACCAATCTCGCGGGCAGCGGATCAGGTGGATCCCGCCCTCCACGTCCGTGGCGACCAGATGTTCCTGATCCGGATGCCACACGAGCTGTTCGACATCCACATCGCCCAAGGAAAACACGGCCGCGACTTTCGCTTCGCCAGCCGTCGCGGGCTGGTCGGACGGCCAGATTTGAACGCGGCCGTCGAAACCGCCGCTGGCGACCCACCGCGAATCGGGGGACAACCCCAGCGCCGAAGTGAACGGGAGATGAGGTGGCATGCGCAGCCCCACGGCCGCGACACCGCTACCGCCGTCAGCGGAGCCCTGCCCGGCGAGCAAACCGGCCGAGCGCGCGACCCGCGGCGTCAGGGCGCTGAGCCGAAACAGCATCACGGCGGGGTCGTTGGCGCGCGTGATCAGGACGGTCTCGGTCGCCGAATTCGCCGTTGCCAAGGGACTGGCCCAGACGGCTTGCTCCAGATCCTGCGAATGACCTGGCAGACCGATCGGCAAGGGCTTGGCGAGTTCGGGAAACGACTGGACCCAGTTGGGGAACTCGCTCGCCGCCGTCGGCAGGTCGGTGACCGCCCGGGCGAGCAGCGCTTCCCAGGCCAGCGGGTCAAAGTCTCGCGCGGTCTCCGGCGGCACGATGGGAGGGAGCCCGTTCAAGGGGGGCGGGTCACCGAATCCGTTGCGGTCGGGACGAACGAACTGCAGCAGCAGCGCGAGCACACCGAGCAGCGCGAGCGCTCCGATCGTCACCAAGGCGGGGCGATTCCACCAGGCTTGTGGGGCGTCAGCGGGCTGCGTTATCGCCGTAGCAGCCACGGTGTCGACCGCGGCCAGCTTGGGCGCGAGGCTCGCTTTCCAAGCGTCCCGCAGCGCCTCGACCATCTCGGCATTGCTGTCGTAGCGGTCACCCCACTGCAGTGCGGTCGCTTTGCGCAGGACCGCTCGTTCCGGTTCGCTGACCTGGTCGAAGCTCAGCTTCCCGGTCCGGTGTGCGTCGAGGACTTGCCAGAGTGGCCCATCCGACAGCGGCAACGAACCGCTGCGGAGGTGATAGTAGGTCACCGCCAGCGAATACTGATCGCTGCTTCGCGACGGCTTGCCCCCGATCGCCTCGGGGGCCATGTAAGCGGGCGTGCCGGCGATGGTCGATGCGGTGACCTGTTCGCGGGACATGATCCGCGCCAACCCAAAGTCGCAGACGACGGCCGAAGAGCCGACGATCACGATGTTGGCCGGTTTGACGTCGCAGTGCTGCAGCGCGGCGACTTCCAGCCCCATGTCGTGCGACTGGGAATTGAGGTAGTCGAGCCCCTTGGCCGCCTCGTCCATCAGGTTCAGCAGTTCCTTGGGCGGGATTCCCGGTTGGCCCTGCTGCTGGCACTCCTTCAATCGCTGCAGCAGGTTCCTGCCACCGAGTGTCATGGCGACGGCCAGCCAGCGGGCTTCTCCTCGTCCCTGATGCTGACTCAGCCAATCGGCCTTCGTGACCTGCGCGTCGATCTCGAGCGTTTCGAAGGTCAGTCCGTTAACCGTCCCCGCGGCCTGGCCTTCGGCGGTCGATTCGGCCAACACCTTGCCGCTTTCACCCAGCAGCCAGATCGCCAGGATCGGCATCAGGTTCGGGTGCCGGACCTGTTTGATCCGCTGGATCCCCTCGTTCTCTTTTTCCCATTGGCCATGGTTCAAGTCGACGAACTTGACGGCCGCCTGCGTCCCGCCGGGCCCCGTCGTTCGCCAGACCTGGCCGAACTGCCCATGTCCCAGGTAGGACTCAAGGCGGTAGCCAGGGGCAAACTCGAATCCCGCTGCAAACATCCGTTCTCTCCCACGTCCACACTGCCGCCGGGCAGCGGTTGGAATCGTCCGCTCGCCGGCTCGTGGGAGTATACCTCAAATCAGCGTCTCGATTCCCCAGCAGGTGCTGGGCGGACCGCTTCGCGGATCGCCGGGGCGACGTGGTACAGGTTGGGGTCGAAGATGTCGTCCGAGGTGCTGTAGAACTTGCCGTCCGCGCTACGGAACATCCGCTGCACCTCGCGCGGGTTGAGCGGTCGGGCGCCGACCCGGCCGAATACGGCCAACTGGTTGCCCGATTCATCGACCGCGCGGTCGCGATCCATGCCGCGGCTGACGGCGAGTGCGTGACCATCCTTGGGGATCGGGAAGGTCGCGACCAACCGTGGCACCGGGCGGGGCGAGAAGCCATCGTTGCCAGGGACCTCGGGGCCGGTCAACTGAATCACCCGCAGTCCATTCTTGCCGTCCGCCAAGTAGGCGAACTGGCTGACGTTGGTGATGCCCAACTGCACGTCGTGCGCGTCGCAGATTTTCCCGTCGGCGTCGTAAATTTGGTCGAGCAACGGGGCGTCGGGACGGGTGATGTCGAGGATCGCCAAGCCGTGCTTGCCGCAAGCGACGTAGGCGTAGGTCCGCGCCAAGTAGATCCCGTGCGCGTCCTCCAGCGGGAAGCGATTGACGGCCACCGGTGTCGCCGGGTCGGAAATGTCGAACACGGTCACGCCCTGTTCGTCAGTCACGAAGGCGTAGCGGAACTGCGTCGAGACGGCATGCGCGTGCTTCAGCAGCGGTTCGCCGACGACGCTGGTCACGCACGGATGGAGCGGGTCCTGCAGATCGACCACCACCAATCCGGCGTCGCAGATGACGTAGGCGAACGTGCCGTGGAAATGGATCGCGCGGGCCCCGTTGAGAATCCCCTCGGGGTTGAAGGTCAGCGCCCGTTCCAAATAGTTGTTCAGCGGATTGCCATCCAACAGCGTCCCCGCGCCGACCAGGATCAGCCCTTCGAACTTGTCGGCCACATAAATGTAGGCGTACATCGGATGGACGGCCGGCTCCTCGTTTTCTGGCAATTGCTTGCGAGTCGGATCGGGGACGATCGTGGTCGGTGCCGCCACGGCTTGCGCGTACTTGGTCCGGACGTACAGCCGTTGTCCCAAGGGGGAGACCGGCGCGGTGGTGATCCGTTCGCTGAACGCCTTGTGGTCGATGAACGCGATGTCAAACACCCGCAACCCGCCGCTGCCGCAAGCCGCGTAGATGTATTCGCCGCGGTGCTGCAGGTCGAGGACCTCGGGGTTGCGATAGGCCGGCAGGACCGTCTCCAGAATGTCGCGTCCGGGATGCTCGTGGCTGTGTTCCAGCTTTCGGCCCGCCTCGACGTGCTCGTGATAGTTTTCCGGATAGGCGATCTCATGCAACGTGCTGCCGATGACCGCCTGTGGCTCGCTGGTTTCGGTCACCACCACCGCTTCGAAGCCATGGTCCCCGGCCGCGACGTAGCAGTATTTGCCGATGAAGTTCGTGAAGCCCGTCCCCTGCATCACCAATTGCGCCATCACCGCGTTGTTGTCGTTGTTGGCGGACGGGTGACAATCGGTACACGACTTGGTCTCGCGAATCCCCGGCAGGTTGTGGTCTCCTTCGCGATCCCATCCGGGGCCACCGCGGACGGTGTGCGGCACGTTGGTGCTGAAGGCGATCCCCGACAAACCGTCCGAGGAAACGGTTTGCTGCTGGGTATAAATCGATTCGCGGTTGCTGTTGTAGCTGCTGACGTGAATCGCACAGCTCGATCGGGCCGGTCCGATTTTGTTGCCGGTCACGTTGCCGTCGCGGGCCAGCATGTAGATGTCATCGCGGAGGGTTTGGAAGTTGTAGGACGTGCGGTTCCGGGTGACGTCGCCGAGGTTGTGCAGTTCCGGTGACTTGATGTTGGCCTTCTGCGGCAGGTGACAACCGAAGCAGCTCGGGTTCCAACTGCTGTGGCAGGCGATGCAGGACATGTTGTCGTTGCGGTGCGCGCAGCGTTCGACGTCCTCTACCGATGTCCCGCCCCAAGTGATCTTGCCGTCCTCGGCGAGCCGCGCCGTTTTCGCGGCGTGACTCCGCGGGTTGTAGCGCTGCGAGCCGGGTCGGATCGTGTCCGCGGTCTGAGTGACTTCCCAATAGACATCCGGCTCGACATTCGATCGCTGGATCAACCTTGGCGGCTGGCCCAATCGACGGAGCACCTCGAAGCGTGGTTTGCCGAAAGCGGTCCGCAGCGCCAACAGGTTCGTGCCGCCCGGCGGCGCGGCGGGGCCGCTGGTGGGTAAGCGGGGCGGTTGCTTTGCCGCGAGTTGTTGGTCGAGCTTTTCGATCAAGCTTTGGTCGGCGGTCCCGTGGCAATCGATGCACTGGATTTCGATCGCGGCGCGGACCTCGCCGTACAGTTTCGTATCGCCGTGGCCGTCCTGATAAAAGTGGCAATCGATGCAGTGCATCCCCCGTTCCATGTGGATGTCCATCAGGTGGACCGGGACGCCATCGCGCTGTTTGCCATGGGCTTGCTCTGCCGGGGTCGGCGGGTCGACCGCCCGCACCAGATCCTCGGTGACCGGCGTTGGGACGACCTCGCCACGCCAATCGAGCAATTGGCCGGCGCGGTCTTTCTTGAACACCGCGCGGAACACCCAGCCGTGCCCATGGAAGTCGGCGAACTGGGTCCGCTGCAGGCTCGAGTTCAGGTCCGTCAGGTTGGCCAGGAATTCCGGGTCGGACCATAGGCCGCGGGCGGCCGCTTCCTCGGGGTTGCGGCTCGTCGCCGCCATGTACTCTTCCGCCGTCAGTTCCTTCTGCTCGCGGGGGTACATGAATTGGCCGTCGGTCTCGTTATCCCACCACATGTAACCGAGGTAGGTATTGAGCACGTTGGTGCCGGGGTGGATGTGACAGACCATGCATTGGCTGGTCGGCATCCGCAACTCGAACTTGTGCTGAATCGGGTGCCCGGACTGATTTTTGGGGATCGTCGGATCGACCACGGTCACCCACTCGTCCGGTTCCGCCGCCGCCAAACCGCGGTTGCCGTACTTGGCGATGAACCCGCTGGCGATCGGGCTGCGGTCGTTGGCATACAGCACGTGACAGGCGCTGCAGCCGCTGCTGCGGTAGTCGCCGGGATGATCATTGGTGCCGAGGAAATTGAGCGTCGGATCGAGCAGCCGGGTCTTCTGCAAACCGACGAACACCGGATCGGTCCGATTGTCGGTGCCCAAGCCACGGTTGCCGAGCCGTTGCCGTGGTCGGCCCGGTTCTTCCAAACGCTCGGGGATGCCGACTTCCGGCAGGAACCGCCCGCCCCGTTCGAAGATTCGCAGCACGTTACCCGGTTGGCTGATTTGGTAAGGCGGCAACGGATCGAGGAACGGCAGGATTCCCTTGTTCCGCGTCTCCTCGGGGGTCGGTGCCGGGACCGTTTGCAGCCGCTGCGGGTTCCCGTGCATCGAGTAGGACTCGCCATACAGGCTCCACTTCGACGGGCTACCGCCGTTGTTGTACAGCGCCGCCCCCCACAGCATCGCGCCGTGAGTCATCATGCTTTTGCGGAGCTGCAGCACTTCGTTCGGATGGCACTGGCCGCAGGCGATGTGCGCGACCCGCAGGTCGCCGGGGTTCATGAACCGGACGTAGTCGGGTGATTCGTGGTTCAGCAGCGTGTAGCTCCGCTGCGGATTGCCGCCACCCGCATAAACCTGGGGGAACCGTGAGGGGACGTGCGAACCTTCGATCGTGAAGCACTGCGCGTCGCCGCCATGGCAATCGACACAGCCGATCTGGACCGTATTGGGCGGGTGCATGTTGCCGACATCGGTGTGACAACGGATACAACTCTCGCTTTTGGCGAACGCCTCCGCCGCCGATTGCCGCATCCAGTTATCAGTTCGCGTCGCGGCAGGAATCGGATAGGACGGGTTGTCGGCGATCCCCAGTCGTCGGGCGGTCTCCCAGGGGTCGACCTGCGGATCGTCGAGGCCCAGTTCCGCCACTCGCCGCGATGTCGAGGAGTGGTATTTGCCCGCGGCGCCCTGCCAGGGGCGATGGGTCTGAGGTCGGGCCAATTCCGGCTCCGGCGTCGGCGTCGGCAGCGGGATCACGTCCGCCGGCGCCGCGATGCTGTCCTCGGCAGCCTGCAAGATCCGCGGCGCCGTCGCGGGCTTGGCCGTCTCTTGCGCCCACGCTTGTGGAGCGACCGGGCAGACGTTGAGCAGGGTCACGAGCAGGAGACTGGCAAGCCGTTGGGCTCCAGACGACTGGCCGAAAATCAACATCAGTCGCCAAGCGAATCGACTCATCGCACTCATCCCTGAGTCCTAGGTGTGGTGCCGCCGATGCTCGAATCAGCGGCGGTGATCGGGTCAGGACCGGCAGATCGTTACGCGACCCCCTCGCGGGCCGTCGGTGCGGGTCCCGCTCGCGGGCGGAGCGCTCGGTCTTTACCAGGCACTTCTAGGCAAAGTCGAAGGCCGAGGCAAGGTTAAAAATCCATCGCCACCCGGCTGCCGAAACCGTGAATCCACCCACTCCCCTCGCTGAAGGCGACCGTTTCGGCCACGTCACGGTAGGTCGCCGAATAGTTGAATTGGGCCTTGATGTTCGGGTTCAAAAACCAGTTCAACCCGTAGGTTTGGTTGTGCAGGACACCGCCATTGAACCCCAGGTCGTTCAGATCGAGGAAATTGTAGCGGGCCCCCAGTTGCCAGGCCCCGCCGCCAAATCCTCCCCAATGACGGTTGTCGCGGACGAGGTTCTGGGATGGCAAGACTCGGCCGAAGACCCCCGATTTCTTGTCGTAGCGATCGTAATCATCGGTCAGGTACCGCAGCAATTGGATGTAGCCGCCGTGATAGACCACGGTGCCGGCGACCGGATCGGTGAGCCTCGTTCGCGCGTCCTGATGGCCACTGACCAGATACTCGCTTTGCAGCGTCCACGGTCCGGCGACCATCGCCAGTTCCGCATTCACCTGCTGGTAATCGTCGCCATACAGCGCGATCCCGGCCGGGACCGGCCAGTCCTGCGACAAGCCGCTGCGTACCGCATCCCGGGTGCGATAAGCCTGCACCCGTCCCGGCACGCCGGGCTGGCTGATCGCGGTCGACTGCTTGCCGGACACGCCGACATGCAGCAAATAACGCCCTTCCTCCTCCCAGGCGAGCAGGCGGGTGAGCCGGCCGACGACGGCATAGTCGCCCGTCCCGGAGCTCTGGCCGAACACGTTGTTGACCGGCTTGTAGAGGCCGTAATGGATCAGCCCCCGGTCCTGCGGGCCGAAATTTCTCATCGCGGAAATGCCCGGCGTGAAGCCGTTGAACAATCCGCCGTAGAACGTGTCCTGGTTGAACGATCGCTCCATGAACGGCAGAAAGCGACTGCTGACCAAGTGTTCGAAGCCGATCCCTTCCTTCTGCTGGCCGATTTTGACGGCGCCCAGGATCGGCACATCGCGCACCTGCCACCAAAAATCGGTGAGCGCGACGGTGGTGGCTTCGGTGAAGCCCGGGTTGGTGATCGAAGCGGCTAGGTTATCGGAGCGGAATGAGTTGACGAAGTCGATTTCGGTCGCGAAATCGATGATCTTGTAGATCGTGCCGTCCATCCGAAATCGGCCCCGACGAAAATCGACGCCGTCGCCATAGGGCACCGCGAGGTTGTCCTGCACGGCGTCATCGACCGCGAAAGCCGCGCTGTCGAACTGATAACGCCCGCCGATGTGGAGCCGAAAATCCTCCTCCGGAGTGACCCATTCCAAGCCGTGGTTCCAGCGCGGTGTGAAGGACGGGAAACCGTCGGCGGCGGACGCGAACGGGGCCGTTGCGGGGTGGTCCGCAAGCAGTCCGGCGTCCCGTGCCGCTAAGTATTCTTCAACCAGTTGCCCGATCGATACGGCAGCTTCGTCCGGCAACGCCTCGGTAACCTCGGCGTGCAGCGGGATTGGCGATGGTGCGGGCACTTCGTCAAACGACACTTGATCGACGGGGGCCTCGTCGTCCCAAGTCGGAGTCGCTGCCGATTGCGTTGGCCAGTCCGCTGCAACCACCGGCAACGCGAACGCGAGCATCATCGTCCAACTCGCGCTGATGGTCCAACTCGTAATTCGACTCATGCTGCCACGCTCTGACGATGGAAAAATCCCGATTGAGCAATCGATCTGATGATTAAACTTTATCGGTTAGGCAGGCTTTCTCGATTAGTTCGATTGTCCGGTCGGTCAATTTGTCCCGTTATTTTTTCTCCAGGTCGGGTAGGCGAACCCGCGGGGCCGGGAAGTGGACCTTCCAGCTCCGCGTCCCGCGGCTGACAGGCGCACTTCGCGCCCGAAATCGACCGCTTGAGAGTCGGTGTTGGGGGACCCGCGAGGCGAAAACAAGGGCCAACGACGGTCGCGGCGGTAGCCACGGCGTCCGCGCCTTGTGCCGGCAACGAGGGCCTCAACGGATGTTGACATCGGGGGCGCGGCGGGCATAAAACGGCGGTTGAAGATTCAACCGGTCGGATGGTTAACGCGTGGTTCGCACCCTCGGCTCGCCCCGCGAAATCCTCCCGCCTCCGCATCCTTCGGGCTGTCTCATGAACCGACTTTCTGCTCTCGGCAAAGCTCTGCAGTCGCAGCACTCACCAGAAAACGGAACGGATACGGCGAGACAGCGGGGGGCGGGAACGGAGGAGGTCAGTCGCAAGTCGTTCGCCGCACTGGCGAGTCCCTTTCAGCCGCAACCCACGCTGCAACGGCCGCTCCGCTTCGTGCTCCCTTCGGGATACGAGCCGAATTACAAGTATCCGCTCGTGCTCTGGTTTCATTCCGACGGCTACAACGAAAACCAGATCTCGCAGGTGATGCCGCACATCAGCCTGCAGAACTACATCGGCGTCGGCATCCGCGGTTCACGCTCGATCGACCCCGCCGGACATCGGTTCGACTGGAATTTTTCCGCGGCGTCCGCCTCCCGGTGCGAGGACGCGGTGTGGCAAGCGATCGATGAGGCGACCGAGCGATATTCGGTCCATCCCCAACGGGTGTTCCTCGCCGGCTATGCCGCTGGCGGTTCGATGGCCCAGCGGATCGCTCTGAACCATCCCTCCGCCTTCGCCGGATGCATCTCGCTGGGCGGGCGCTTTCCACGCGGTGGGGCGGTGCTCAGCAACCTAGCCGCGGCCCGCGAGCTGCCTCACTTGTGGGCCGTCGGGATCGATAACCCGCGGCTGGCCAATGATGCCTTCGCCAGCGATGTCGATCTGATCAGCGCCGCGCGGCTGAAGATGGAGATCCGCCGCTACACCGTCGGCGACGAGATGGTCCGCGAAATTCTGAATGACGTCGATCGCTGGATCATGGCTCGCATCCATGGCGGCAGCGAACCTTCGCCCCCGTTGGACGCTTGGGGCACCGTCGAAGTCGGATTCTCCGGCAACTGACCACCGCGGGGACACCCCCTCGCCCGCTCAGGTCGCCGTCGTGGCCGAATTCTGGTCCGGCTCATACCCGAGTTGCCAGATCCATTGCTGGCAGGACTCCGCATCCTTCGCCTCCGCGATGTGTCGCAGGCAGGCTTCCTGACGTGGCGTCAGCGGCACGGCGACGCCGGGCTGGGGCAGGTCGGGGATCAGGATTTCGACGATCCGCCGCCGCAGCGTTTCCATCCCCCGACCGGTCGTGGCGGAAGTCGCGATGACAGCCGGCGATTCGAAAATCTCGGGCCGCGTCAGCTGATCGATCTTGTTGATCACGCGCAACTCCGCCGGGCCCTCTGACCGTTGTACCCCGTCAGCCACCGGCGCTCGCGCCGAGGACCCGGACGGGGTGTCCAGAGACGACATAGAATTCGCGAAATCTGTAGCGTCTTCGACCCAAAGGACGAGATCCGCCGCGGCCAATTCCCGGCCGGCAGCGGCGATCCCTGCCACCTCGATCGGCGACTCGGCGTCGCCGCGGATCCCCGCCGTGTCGCTGAGCCGGATCGGCCAGCCGTCGATCATGGTCCTCGCCTCCAGGACGTCGCGGGTCGTCCCCGGTTGGTCCATCGTGATGCTGCGGCGATAACCCAGCAACGCGTTGATCAGGCTGCTCTTACCGACGTTCGGCCTCCCCGCCAACACCACGCGCCAGGGCTGATGCAGGTGGCGGCCGAGTTCGCCGCGGGCGAGGATCTCCTGGGCCCGCAGGCGGATCCGATCGAGCGACTCACCGGGGGCACCGCTGAAATCGACCGCCAGGGCCTGTTCGACGAACTCCCGCATCCCGCCACGGATCTGGTCGAGCGCGATCGCCGCGGTCCGCCGGGATTCGGTCTGGATCAGCACGGCGGTCGCTTCGCGAACGACTCGCGGTGCCGCCGCCATTTCCTCGCCGCTCGTGAGGGTCCAATCGGCGGCGGGTACGATCGCGACCCCGGACCGCCGCAGGTCCTCCAGCAATCGCGCCGCCGCCGCGGCGCCGCCGTGACAATGAATCTCCCAGTTCTCGCTTTGACCGACCGCCGTGTCGGCGGCGGGGCGGGTCACGACGACCGATTCGCTGGCCAGCTCGGCCGCGGCACCGCCATGCCACTGGGCGTAGCGGACTTGGCCGGGCAGGATCGGAGCGGAATTGGCCGGTCGCAGTAGCTCCGCGAGGACCGATCCGACGTCGCATCCGCTAACGGCCAGCGTCGCCACGGCCCCACGGGTCGGACCGGTCAACAGGGCCGCGCGCAATCCCAACGACTGGGGGCCGANNGCCTGGGAACCGAGTGCCTGGGCAGTGCTGACGTGGGGACCATCGGCCTGGGGACCGTCGGCCTGGGGAGCGAGGTGACTGGGCATGTCCGGCGCGGTCAGCGGATGGAGATTTCGATCGGAGCGCCCGTGATTTCGACTTGCGCTTCCTCGAACGTCGGAGGCCCGGTCACGCCTCGCGCGCCGCCGCTAAAGCCATAACGTTCGGAGGGGATCCCAAACGCGTTGCGATCGAGGACCCCGTTTTCGTTGGCGTCGTGATAGGCCGCGATGGCGAGTTTGGTGAGCTCCGCCGGCAAGCCGAACTTCCCGACGCAAACCCCGTCGCGAATCACCCAGTTGTCCGTCCCCAAGGCTTGCGCCGGGTCGTTGAAGCCTTCCGGAGACACATAGACCGCCAATTTCATTTTGCCCACGTCCGAGGCGGCGCCGAGCACTTTGACTTCGATCGTCTGTCGAGGCCCAAAGTCACCCGCTTCTGCCGCCTGCTGGGCTAGCACTTCCTCGTCGTCGCGGACGGCGAACCGTGGGATGATCTTGTCCGGGATGAGCTTGGCCTGGCGGCACGCCAGCACGGCGGAGCCGAACAGGACGATCAACCCGCTGACGGCGAGCAGGAAATTGCCGTGATTTTCTTGCCAGCGGCTCGGCTGGACCGATTTCGGAGGAGATTGATTTGACAATTCCGTGTACCCCCGGGCCAGTCCGGACCGATTAAGCAAGATGTGACGAGGTTTCCGATTAGCTATCGTGTGAACGCTGAACCGGCGCAATTGATCTCGCGTCGCCGTCCTTAAGTATTCAAAGTTTATCCTTATGGACAAGGTCGCCCTGAAATCCGAACGCCCTACGAGCCGTCGATCACAGCCGGTGGCGGAACTGCCTCGCGTTCATTCGGACCGGGATCAGGTAG
>DITY01000302.1:0-2063 GCA_002422955.1 Planctomycetaceae bacterium UBA6172 | reverse complement strand
GGGCTGCGGAAGAGCTTCCGGAAGGTTACGGCGATCGAAGACGTTTCCTTGCGATTGGCCGCTGGCGAGCGGTTGGCGTTGTTGGGACCGAACGGGGCGGGCAAAACGACGCTGATCCGCTGCATCGCCGGCCGGACCAAGCCGAATTCCGGAACGATCGAGCTGCTCGGTCAGAAATTGCCCCCGACCGGAGGGCGTGATCGCTTGGGTTGGGTGCCCCAGGACATCGCGATTTACAGCGACCTATCGACGCGAGAAAACCTCGTCGCCTTCGCCCGCTTCCACGGTTTACGCGGTGCCGAGTTGCGGCGGCGGGTCGACTGGGCCTTGAGCTGGACCGGGCTGGAGGATCGGCGCGATGACCTGGTCGGCGGCTTTTCCGGCGGGATGAAGCGACGCGTGAACCTGGCCTGTGGCGTGATGCATGCCCCCAACGTGCTGTTGCTCGACGAACCGACCGTCGGGGTCGACCCTCAGAGCCGCCAAAGAATCTTTGAAATGCTCGATCAGCTCCGCGACGCCGGCACCTCGATCCTGCTGACGACCCATCATCTTGACGAAGCCGAACAGCGGTGCGACCGCATCGTGATCATCGACCACGGCCGCGTGGTCGCCGACGGAACGCTCGAACAGCTGATCGGCAGCACCATCGGCACCTCCCGCCGCGTGCGACTGCGACTCGATCGCCCCTTGGAACAGCCACTCCCGCCCTGGCAGGTCGGACCGCCGCACGGGTCGCTCGGCGTGGCCGACCGCGCGGGTGAACGGGACTGTCTGCAAACCCGTGTGGATGATGTGGCGGGGCAACTGCCCGGCTTGCTAGAAACGGTGCAGTCTGCCGGCTATGGAGTGCTGAACGTCGAAGTTCACGCCCCGTCGCTGCATGATGTCTTTCTGCATCTGACCGGACAGGAACTGCGAGACTGATCGATGGTAGCGACGGTGATGATGGTCTGCTGGCGACGGCTGATGCATAACCGCGTCGAGCTGTTGCTAGCATTCATCGTCCCGATCGCCTTCTTCAGCATCTTCGCCCTGATCTTCGGCAGCGGCGTGGGGGCCGACGCGAACGCCAGCATCAAGGTGGTCGGGGTCGATACCGTCCGCAGCGATCGCAGCCAGATGCTGATGCAGGTGCTGCAAGAAACCCCCGGCCTGCGATTCGTCGAAGATCCTGCCTCCGGTTTCACTCAAGACCCCGAGTCGCCGGCCGCCAGCCCCGCGGTGACGCGTCGGGAGGCGACGGCGATGGTCCGTCGCGGCACGGCCACGATCGCGATCCTGATTCGCCGACACGACGACGGCAGCCTCGCCGCCGATCTGCTCAGCGACGCCTCGGATCAGGTTGCCCCTCAAGTCGTTTCGGCGCTGGTCAATCAAGTGCTCAGCGGTTTCGCCACGTTTCCATCAGCCCCTCCGCCGACGCCCAGCAACCTGCCCAAGCGTTTGCCGCGACCGGGAACGGTCACGGGCGATTCGTTCCCGACCGGCCCCGGCGTAGCCACCTTGGCCGCGGTTAGCCCACCGGCCGACTCGGCCATGGCTACGCTCTCGGACCAAGGGGTCGTGCAAGCCGCCGCACAGTTAGCGCAGCCCCTTAGCCCTCTGCCGATGAGCAAGCGAGTCGAGATCATTGACCTGTTGGGCGATCACAAGAGCAATCCGGTGGTGACGATGTATGCCGCCGGAATCGCGGTGATGTTCCTGCTGTTTGGCGCGACCAGCGGTGGCGGCACATTGCTGGAGGAACGCGAAAACCAAACGCTCGATCGGCTGTTGACCACCGGCCTTTCGATGGACCAACTGCTGCTCGGCAAATGGGGCTACCTGACGGTCTTGGGCGTCCTGCAAACGACCTTGATGTTCGTCTGGGGGCAGTTGGTCTTCGGCGTCGACCTGCTCGGACATCTCGACGGCTTCTTGATCATCACCACCGTGACCGCCGGCGCGGCGGCCGCGTTCGGCTTGCTGCTGGCGACGCTCTGTCGCACCCGCGGGCAGCTGAATGGCCTGTCGGTCGTCGTCGTGTTGACGATGAGCGCCCTGGGCGGTTCGATGGTGCC
>DITY01000088.1:369-47679 GCA_002422955.1 Planctomycetaceae bacterium UBA6172 | reverse complement strand
ACGTCGATCGAGCGGCCATCGTCGCGGACCATTTGGTAGGCCTTGGCCTCGCGGTCGTAGCCGACGACGACGGCGGTCGTGGTGTATTGGCCATCGGCCGACTTGAACTCGCGAGACTCGATCGAGGCGAGCTCGGCCGCGAGCTCGCGGTGTTCTTGCCGTAGGGCGTTTCGCTCGTCGATCTCGTCGCGTTGGGTGGAGATCGCGAGACCCTCGGACCAGTCGGCGCTCGAGATCCGGCGAAGGCGCCAACCGGTGCGGGACGCGCCGAGGATCGTTTGAAAGGTCGCGGTGCCGTCGACGATCACGACGCCGGGGGCGATCGAGGATCCGGAGACTAGGTCGCGAGTGGAGACGCCGGAGAGGAACGCGGAGGTGCCGTCGGCGAGCGAGAGCTGGATACCGGCTTCGGTGATGCCGATCACGTCGGCCGATCGCAGGTTGGCGACCATGCCGGCCCGCAGGGCTTCGGGATTGGTCGGCGGGACCCCGTCGGGCGATCGTCGCTCGAGGATCACGGCGAGGACCTTGGGGTCGATCGAGGTCTTGGGGTAGGGTTCAAACTCGAGGAACGAAGGCGGCGAGGCGGGCGCGGGTTCCGCGGTGTCGCTGGGGGCGTCGGCAAGCAGCTCGGCCGCCGGGTCGATCGAGGTCTCGGCCGGCGGCGTGGTTGTCTCGGGCTGAGGATCCGCGGCGACAATCGGCGCCGGTGCGGTGCGGACGTCGGAAGGCTTGGGCGATCGAGAATCGACCCAGAGGCCCAGGACGACGAGCAGGGCGAACGCGGCGAGGACGGTTAGCAGACAGCCGCGGACGAGACCGCGAACGGGGCGTTGGCGGCGGGCCGATGGTCGGCCGCCGTTGTGGAGATCCGCGAGAGATTCCCTTTCGGCCATCGCTTTTCTTTTGCTTAGTCGCCTTTGCCAAGCTAGGGTCAACAGTACCGGAGGCGGGACTTGAACCCGCACGATCTTGCGATCACTGGATTTTGAATCCAGCGCGTCTGCCATTCCGCCACTCCGGCTCAAAACGCTCGGCAATGCTGCCGACGAGCTTGGGAAATATGGTTCAGCGTCCGTGACTTGTCCAGCCCCCCCGCTGCGACCGGGGACCGACGGTACCTACCAAAACGATTTAACGCGCCAAAGCCGTTCAACCGGTGGATAAACCGTTACCCGCTGGACGATCGCGGTGTTGCAAGCAGAGGGCACCAGCTGAGCCGACCAATGCATCTGTTGATGCCAGTACCGATGATCGACCGACTAACAACCGCTTATCAACGCGTTGTCAACGCGATTTACACACCCGCGAAATATTTCTAAACCGTTTCTTGTCATGGCCTTATCGCGACGCAAATCGGGCAATCCACAACTCCCGTACGCTGATTAAGGAGAAGACGAATTTAAAAAATAAAGACAAAGAGGAAGAAGAAGCAAGCCTTAGGTCAGCGAGTCTCCAGGGCTTCCCGAATCAGCGCCGGACGATTGGTCGTGATCCCCATGGCTCCCAAATCGCGGAAGTACTGAGCGTCCGCGGGGGCATCGATCGTCCAGATGTGAAACTCGGCCACCCCATTTTCCCGGAGCGTATCGATAAACTTCTGATCGATCACTTGACGCTCACCCTGCATTCCGACCCCGTCCGCTCCATTCTGCCGCACCGTCGCGGCAATCTGCTCGGCGGTCGGTGTCCAACTTCGGTCGGATTTTTTGGCCTGCTTGAAACCGGTCAGCCAATGAACCTTGATCGCTGGCAGTTGTTGTTTGCAGGCGGCAACCGTTTCAGAGTTGAAGGCGATGATGACCAGCGACGTGAGGTCGGGCTGGAGGCGCGCGAGTTCCGCGGCCAACACCGGAACGATCTCCGGACCGGTCTTGAGTTCGATGTAAAACAGCTTTCCCGGCGGTACGGACTGAAGCACTTCGGCAAAGGTAGGGCACTTTTCGCCCACGAAGACCGGATCTTTCCAAGCGCCGGCATCCAAACGACGGAGTCGATCCAAGGGCGTTTGGACGACCAATTCTTTGATGCCGCAGGTCCGCGACGTATCCGCATCGTGGATACAAATGATTTTGGCATCGCCGGTGAGATGAAAGTCACCTTCGATCGCATCGGCATGCTGGTCCCAAGCGAGCCGGAAGGCGGCCAAGGTATTCTCCGGTGCGTCATGCGATGCGCCGCGGTGAGCGGTGATCATTTGGCCCCATCCGGTTGAAGACGCGAGGATCACAAAGCCGACCGTCGCGAAGATCCTGAGGTGCGCGATCATGTCACTTTGCCTTGGTTGAGACATAGGCCATCCGCATGGCGTGTAGCGATTGGGAGAGGATCTGCGCTTCCGCTTCCGACAGATTCCCTTTGGTCTTTTCGCCGAGCAGATCGACCGTATCGATGAAATACTTAGCGAGCGGCTTGTTGACCTCGCCGACTTGCCCTTCGGGGCCGGGAAATTGTCCCAGCGCCGCCATCGCTTGGGTAAACAGCATCGTCACCAAGCTCTCAAACCCGGCCGGGGGTGGAGCGAACGCTTGTGGATCGGCGACAGCGTCCTGTTCTCGCAATTTGGCCTCGGTTTTGACGCCCTCATCAGAGTCGATTTGAGGTTCATTTTCCGCATTTTCAGGCATCGTTTTCCTCACAAGTCTTAACGGGTCAGAACCGAATGAGCGCGCCACCGAACGACGGCTCAACGGGATGAACGGTCGGCATCGACGCGGTGAAGGTGACGCTCGATGGCTGCGCCGACGAATCCGACGAACAGCGGATGGGCCCGCAGCGGCTTACTCTTGAACTCGGGGTGATACTGCACCGCGAGGAAGAATGGCTGATCCGGCAACTCGACCACTTCTACCAGTTGGCCATCAGGGCTGGTCCCAGAGAAACGCATCCCGGCGTCGATGAATGCCTGGCGATAGGCGTTATTGAACTCGTATCGGTGCCGATGTCGTTCCTGGATCTCGGTCACCGCGTAGGCCTGTGCGGCCAGACTGTTTTCGAGTAATTGCGCCGGTTGGCTCCCCCGCCGCATCGTCCCGCCAACGTCGGTCACATTCCGCTGCTCGTCGAGCAAACAGATCACCGGATGGGGGGTGTTTTTGTCGAATTCGGTCGAATGGGCATTTTCCAAACCGACAATTTCCCGGCCGTAATCGATGACCGCGCACTGCATGCCCAAGCAGATGCCGAAGAAAGGAATTTTGCGTTGGCGGGCGTAGCGAATCGCTTGCACTTTCCCTTCGATACCCCGTTCGCCAAAGCCACCGGGAACAAGGATTCCGTGATAGCCGGCGAGCAGACGTTCGGAACCCTCGCGTTCGATGTCGGACGATTGGACGCGGCCTACCCGAATCTGGGTGTTGTGATGCATCCCCGCGTGATCGATCGCTTCGTAAATCGACTTGTAGGCGTCTTTATGCTCCGCATACTTGCCGACCACGGCGATCGAGATCTCATGTCGGGGATTCCGCATGCGGTGTAGCAGGTCGGTCCAGGGAGTGATGTCGAGCGCTTTAGCGGTCGTCAGTCCCAGTTTGTCGACAATTAACTGGTCGAGGCCGTTATCGACGAGCGACAGCGGAACCTCATAGATCGAAAAATCCTTGTCCTTCTCCTCAATCACGGCGCTGACCGGGACGTTGCAGAACAACGCGATCTTCTCTCGGTCTTCGCGGCTGATGCTCCGTTCGCAGCGGCAGATGAGGATATCGGGTTGGATCCCAATTTCTCGCAGATCCTGGACCGAGTGTTGGGTGGGCTTGGTTTTTAGCTCATCCGCCGCCTTCAGGTAGGGCACCAGGGTCAGGTGCATGTACAGGCAATTTTCACGACCAATATCGATCGCGAACTGGCGGATCGCCTCCAGGAAGGGGAGGCCTTCGATGTCGCCGACCGTGCCACCGATTTCGGTGATCACGACATCGACGTCCGGCCCCCCCATCCGACGAATCACCGATTTGATTTCGTTGGTGACGTGGGGGATTACCTGGACGGTCTTGCCGAGGAACTGCCCCTTCCGCTCCTTTTCGATCACGGACAGGTAGATTTGCCCCGTGGTGTAATTCGAATCGCGGGTCAACGGTCCCGAGGTGAACCGCTCGTAGTGACCGAGGTCGAGGTCCGTCTCACTGCCGTCATCCAGCACGTAAACTTCGCCGTGCTGATAGGGACTCATCGTCCCGGGATCGACATTGATGTACGGATCTAGCTTTTGCATCCGTACCCGCAGGCCGCGGCTTTCGAGCAGCATGGCCATCGAGGCACTCGTCAATCCCTTGCCTAAGGAACTGACTACCCCACCCGTTACAAAAATGTGTTTCGTCATGGGACAGAATCTTACCTCCGATCGACAAACGAAGGAGGGGACTGGGATCGATTTTTCGGGTTGTAGGGAAAGGCCTGGTAGCGATACCCCAGTCGTCAGGCGGAGGAAAGCGAATTTTTTCGGATTTTTCAGATCGAGTTGCATCTCGGTCCGATCGGTACGACACTAACAGTCCCGCCGACCGATTTCCCGCCCCGCCGTTCCCACGGGTGTTCGCGCCATGAAGTGGAGTCTGCTTGTTACCGCCGCTTGTTCCGTTTTGTTCGGATTCAGCTGGCAGGTCCGAAACACCCGAGCGGAAGCACCAGCCGAAACGCAAACGCCTACCGTGGCTGAGACCGCCCCCACGGCCGAGGAAATCGAGTACTTCGAGAAGCACATCCGACCCTTGCTGCACCAGAGGTGTTACTCTTGCCACTCGGCCGAAGCGACCAAGGTCCAAGGGGGGCTTCGGCTCGATTCGCGAGCCGCGTTGCTGAAGGGCGGTGACAGTGGGCCAGCGATCGCCACGGCGGAGTCGGGCGACGATGCGGCGGATGCGAGTCTGTTGATCGAGGCGATTCGCTATGAAGGGACTTCCTACGACATGCCGCCCGACGGCAAGTTACCCGACGCGGAAATCGCCTTGCTCACCGCTTGGGTGAATCGCGGCGCCCCGTTTCCGGTTACCGAAATCGCCCCGTTGCCGACGGAAGCCAACATCGATTTCGACGAGGGACGGCGTCATTGGGCGTTTCAGCCGCTGGCGGAACCCGCCCTCCCCGCGACGATCGCCGATCCCTGGTCACGTGGTCGGATCGATGCGTTCATCTTGGCCAAACTGCAGGAACACAACCTCAGCCCGTCACCCGCCGCCGATCGCGCGACGCTGATTCGCCGCTTGTCCTTCAACCTGATCGGTCTGCCGCCGACGCCGGAAGAGGTGGAAGATTTTGTTCGAGACGATTCACCTGACGCTTACGATCGTTTGGTGGAGCGACTGCTCGGTTCGCCGCAGTACGGCGAACGTTGGGGGCGAATGTGGCTCGATTTAGCCCGCTATTCCGACGTTACCGAATCTTGGTTGGAGGCGACCGACAACGCCCATCTGTATCGGGATTGGGTGGTCAAGGCGTTTAATGACGACCTGCCGTACGACCAATTCGTGCGTCGCCAGTTGGCGACCGACTTGATGGAAGAGACGGGCCTGCAGGATTTGCCGGCGCTCGGTTTCCTCGGACTCAGCCCGACCTATTTCAAGGAATTGCTGCTGCCTCCGGAGATCATCAAGGTGATCGTGGCTGACGAATGGGAAGAACGCGTCGATGCGGTTACCCGCACTTTTCTCGGGCTGACCGTCGCTTGTGCCCGTTGCCACGACCACAAGTTCGATCCGATCAGCCATCAGGACTACCACGCGATCGCCGGGGTGATGGCGAGTACCCGCATGACCGATCGCCCCATGATCGCCGACGAGGAATACGCCCCGGTGGCTGCCGCCAAGGCGGAAGTGGCCAAGTTAACCGAGCAGATCGCGGCCAAGCAGAAGCAGAAGCCGGTTCCCGTTGACGAGATCGCTTGCTTGCAGGCGGAGATCGACGATCTGAAAGCATTCACGCCGCAGTACGACACGCCGTTGGCGAATGCCGTGGTCGACGAGTCGCTGCACGTGGTTTTGGCCGGCGACAATCCGCAATCGGGTACGAAGCTCGAGTATCGCCCTGAGCCCCAGGATTTGAACTTGTTCATTCGCGGTAACCCGAATCGGCCGGGGCCCGTGATCCCGAGGGGTTTTTTGACCGTGTTGTCCACGGGTGACTCGAGACCTTTCCGGCGTGGCAGCGGCCGGCTCGAATTAGCTGACGCGATCATTGACCAGGCCGGTCATTTGGCAGCCCGGGTGATCGTGAATCGAGTTTGGCAGATGCATTTCGGGCGAGGATTGGTCGATACGCCGAGCAACTTCGGCCGCCTCGGTTCGAAACCGTCCCATCCGGAACTCCTCGAAGATCTGACCGCGAGGTTTGTCGCCAATGGTTGGTCGTTCAAAACGCTGCATCGCGAGATCCTGCGTTCGGCGACTTATGCCCAATCGAGTGCCGTCGATCCGGCGAAGGAGGCGATCGATCCTGATAATCGCTGGTGGTGGCGGATGAATCGGCGACGCCTCGAAGTCGAACCCTGGCGTGACGCGATGTTGGCGGTTGCGGGGACGATCGATCTCAGCTTGGGAGGCAAATCCGAAGGGGCCGAGGACGCGTCCAATCACCGACGCACCATTTATCTTACGGTCCATCGCAGAGAAGTATCCAAGCTGTTGCAACTCCATGACTTTCCCGATCCGAATCTGCATAGCTCGGAAAGGGTGGATACGACGACACCACTGCAGGGACTGTACTTGCTCAACAGCCCACTGCTGATCGATGTGGGACGTGCCTTGGCGGCTCGCCTGTTGCGTGATTTTCCGAACGACCCAGCGGCGCGAGTCCGCGAAGCGTATCGGCTGATATTCGGTCGCGCGGCAACCGCTGCGGAGGTTCAGGTGGCGATCGATTATTTGGCTGCCGCGGCACCGCCGAACGTAGAAGCGTCCGCCGGGACGCCGGACCCTAGTGACCCGCAGGTCCCTGCACCGGTCACCTCCACCGCTTGGGAACGGTACAGTCACGCGCTGCTGGCCAGCAACGAGTTCCTATACATCGATTAATAAACGGGGAACCTGTCTGGGACTGACCGCTACGGTCGACCCAGCGGGGCCCGATATCTCACGAGGTTTTACAGCTGCCATGCTTTCACCTACGCCATTCGGATCGCCGGTTCCTCGACGCTCGCTACTCCAGACCTTGGGTGGGGGGCTCGGGATGCTGGGAGCGGCTCAGTTGTTCGCTTCGGAAAACCGGACGGCCGGTTCTGACACGACCGGGGCGGGCATTCACTTCCCGCCGCGCGTCAAGCGAGTGATCCACCTGTTCATGAATGGCGGGCCTTTTCAGGCCGATTTGTTCGATCCCAAGCCGGCGTTGGAAAAGTATGCCGGCCAACGGCCCGATGGCGCGAATCTCAGGACCGAGCGACCGACCGGGGGACTGTTGCCGTCGACCGCGAAGTTTCAGCCTGCCGGGCAAAATGGGGTTCCGGTGAGCGATTTATTGCCGGAACTCGCCCGCCACGTCGACGACATCTGCGTGCTCCGTTCGTTGCACGCCGACAACCCGAATCATGGGCCGGCGCTGATGCAGATGAACAATGGCACGATCCTGCCGACACGGCCGAGCATGGGTTCGTGGTTCCTTTATGGTCTGGGAAGCGAAAACCAAAATTTGCCGGGCTACATCGTGCTTTGCCCCGGCCGGCCGGTCCGCTTTTCGGTCCTCTGGACGAGCGCCTTCTTGCCCGCCTCCTACCAAGGGACCTACGTCAACCATTCCGACTTAAAACCGGGCAAGCTGATCCCTTACCTCAAGAACGAGACGCAGGATCTGCATACCCAACGGCAGCAACTCGACCTGATGCAACGGCTCAATGCCATGCACCTCGAAAACCATGGCCGGGACCAAGCGCTCGAGGCGAGGATGGCGTCACTCGAAACCGCCTTCCGGATGCAAACCGAGGCCAATGAGGCGTTCGATTTGAATCAGGAAACCGCGGAGACCCGCACAGCCTACGGAGAGGGTCATTACGCCAACGGCTGTTTGTTGGCGCGGCGATTGGTGGAGCGGGGCGTTCGTTTCGTCCAAGTTTATTACGGCAACGGCCAGCCCTGGGATACCCATTCCAAGCACAACGAGTCCGTCAAAAATTTGTGCAAGGACATCGACAAGCCGACCGCCGCGCTGCTAGCAGACCTCAAGCAGCGTGGCTTATTGGAAGACACGCTGGTGATTTGGGGCGGTGAGTTCGGGCGCACGCCGACTTCCGAAAACGGTGACGGCCGCGACCACAACCATCACGGGTTCACCATGTGGCTGGCGGGTGGCGGTGTGCGAGGAGGGATGACCTATGGGGAAACCGACGAGTTCGGATTCCGGGCGGTCGAGAATAAGGTGCATGTCCATGACCTGCACGCCACGGTGCTGCACCTGCTCGGTTTGGATCACCAGAAATTGACGTTCCACTACGGCGGACGGGATTACCGGCTGACCGATGTCCGCGGCCGGGTCGTTTCGGAAATTTTGACTTAGCGATTACGCGTCACCCGATCGAGCGGATAGACCGGACGCCGCAACCGCTGGTAAGGGAAGGTCGTCAAATCGGAAGAGCAGGGGCCGGGCGTGGCGACGGTCAGATTGCAGGCGGCGATCAGGTCGTAGGCGCGGCGATGCGCAACGGCGGCCTTGACCCCGATCAACGCGAACGATTCGGGTGCAAGACCGACGCACCGCCATTGGCCAAGATCCATCGGCGGTGTCCGCTCACTGGTCAGCAAGATGGTGATGCCGTGGTATCGAACAACGGCACAACGGCCCATGTCGAAGCGGTCACCCGCTACCGATGCCAGATGACTTTGCTTGTCCTCCAATTCGAAGCGGCCGTCGTAAAGCCCGAGCAGCTCGTAGGCCAATTCCAGCGGTCCATCATCCAAGTCGCTGCCTCGACCACCTAACGCGAGCGTCACCCGCTCGCCGATCGAGTGTTCCGCAAGCTTTGCCACCGCCGCGGGGTCATTCAAACAAACCGCGGCGTTCTCGATTTCATGACGAATCAAGCCACGGAGCAAGCCCGTGCCATCTCCCGGCGCCCCACCGCCGATATTGTCGGAGGGTTCGGCGATGACCGTCAAACCAGGCGGGCGCGAAGACAGCCAGCGGCTCAAGGTATCGTCCAGTGGCAGGTCACTTGGTACGCCGAGCGGCGCGAGCTCCCAAGCCATGGCTTCCAGTTCGTCCAAGACTTTTGTCAAGCTCTCGGCCTCGGCCGTACCGATCACCGAAATCGACAATCCGGTATCGGGCGTGTCCGCGAACGCAAATCCCGGGATGATGTTGATGCAGCGGATCGCCGGATCGGTGGCCTCGATTTCGCGAGCTCGCTGGAGCAGGCTCTTCATCGGGTCGGTCGAAGATGCGGTGCCCGTCGGCGGCCAGACGATCGCGACCTGGCGCAACTGCTGTTTCAGGCGGGGACCGTTTTCCAGCCGTTCGTCCAGCATCCGCGCCGATCGGATCGCGGCCACGCGGGCGTCCGCATGTGGGTTTTCGCGATAGGCGACAAGGCAATCCGATAAGTCGATCATCGCCGCGGAAACATTCGCGTGCAGGTCGAGCACTCCGTAGATCGGCAAGCCCGCCAGCTCGGGGATGGCCCGCAACTGTCGGAGCAATTCCCCTTCGACATCGGTCAACGACTCGCAAACCATGGCCCCGTGAAGCACGAGGTAAATGCCATCGATTCCCGAGCGTAGGTGCTCATCGATTCGCTTGCGGAGTTCCTCCCAGTACCAGGCCCAAACATCGTCTTGGACCATGCCGCCCGGAACTGCCATGCCCCAAACGCCTGGCAGGACTTGCCAATGGTGCTGCAGGGCGAACTCCAGGGTCCCGCCCAGGGGTGATGCATCTCCGGCGACCGACAACAAATCGTCACCATGGAGGAATCGAAACGCCGAACACGGGGTCGGGTCGGTAAGAAAGGTGTGGGTCTCGTGGAACAGCCCTGCGATCAGGATCCGTTTGCTTGGTGTTCTGCCGGCCGTCATGAAGGGACCCTGAGCGTAAGGGGGGATGGTTGTCGTGCCGCTGTCTGTCCAGTCAATCGGCGGCGTCGCGTCAAGTCAAGTGCGATGGTAGTCTGACGGGACACCCACACCGGCAAAGCCCCTTCACCTGACCAGACGACTGCCGACGATCATGGCGATGTGCGAACAGGGATATCTTTGCGAGGTCTGCGGCGAGGATGTCGAAACGTTGAGCCAAAGCGATCTGTATCTCCGTTTCGTGATCGGGGAATTGGACCCGGAGGTGTTGCATACCGCGTCCGAACGGCACATCCGCTGCAATCCAGTGTTGGCCCAGTTCATCGAGCATCCCGAGTTTCCGCGGGTCGACGTCACGGGGCCATTCGATCGTCGGACCCTCGATCCTAGCTTTGTCCGCCGACGTCAGGAGCTGGTCACGCGAGGCTTTGCCCGGCTGTTGGACTTGGAGAGTAAGCCCGGTGAGCCGGACGTGACCAGTTATCCCTTACCGGAAATCGTCGCTCGTTATCGCTAATCGCTGCACGCTCGAGCGATGTGTCTGCTGTCGGCAGCAGCGGGACGAGGTCGGGGTCTCATCGGGTTGCGCGCGATTCTCGCTGCGGTCCTGGGTTCGACTGAGGAATCAGCCATGGAGAGGGCGTTGCTGACGGGTTATGCTTAGAGTCCTTCCTGGCCTACACTCAATCCCCCGCCGGCTCGTTGCTCATGTTCAGTCAGCCAGAACCAGCCTTTGTCGAAGCCCTGTTTGCTCAGGCCCAGGCCGTCCCGGCTGGCTTAACGAGTCAGGAAGTCTGGGCGCTGTTTACGCTTGGCGTGGGCATCTGCTCGGTGCTGGGGATGATCATTGGGCTGAAGATGAATGCCTTTCTGGCGTTGATCATCTCGGCGATCGTGATCAGCTTGATGTCGGGTGGAGATGCAGGTGCACGTGTCGATGCGGTCGTCACGGCCTTTGGCAGTTCGGCGGCCGGGTTTGGGATCATGGTCGCCATGGCCTCGATTGTCGGCAAGTGCATGCTCGACAACGGCTCGGCCGATCGGATCGTCCGCTGGGCGGTCGGAATCACGGGGGAACGCAAGGCCTCGATCGGCTTGGCGGGGAGCGGTTTTTTGCTGGGAATTCCGGTGTTTTTTGACACCGTCTTTTACCTACTCGTCCCCTTGGCCCGCAGCCTCCATCGACAGACCAAGAAGAACTACCTGCTCTACCTGCTCGCGATTGCGACCGGAGGCGCGGCGACCCACACGTTGGTGCCGCCGACGCCGGGCCCCTTGTTAGTTGCCGCTAACCTCGGAGTGGATGTCGGGTTGATGATCATGGTCGGGTTGGCGGTAGCGCTTCCCGGTGCTGTCGCGGGGTTGGTATTCTCGGTTTTCATGGACCGTCGCAGTCCAGTTGAGATGCGGCCGTTGGGGCTGGGTGACGAGAACAAACAGCCCCTCGCCGATGACGAATTGCCGTCGCTGTTG
This sequence comes from Planctomycetaceae bacterium UBA6172, assembly GCA_002422955.1. Lineage (GTDB taxonomy): Bacteria > Planctomycetota > Planctomycetia > Pirellulales > Pirellulaceae > UBA6163. The sequence goes on along the minus strand of DITY01000088.1, from coordinate 36,214 downwards.
GTATCGCTGTTGCCCGTGATCCTGCCTGTGATCCTGATCGGTGCCGGTACGGTCGCGATGACGCGGGCTGACCGCGAGGACCGCGCGCGTCTGGAGGCTACCGATCTGATTGATCCGGCTGGCTTGGTCGCCAGTTTGCGGTCGGCCGATCCGGTTAGCCCCGCAGGGCGGCTCGTCTCCAGTGGCGTGCTGACGGATCAGCAACGGGAGGCACTCGATATCGCCGAATGGCCGACGGAGGCGGCGGAAGCGGAGGCGGCTACCCAGGCCTTGCTGGCGGCGCTGAATCGCGTGTTGGGTGACCCCAAGTTATACGACGAAGTGGCTTTTCGCGGGGTTCAGCAGTCGGAGGTTAGCCGCGCCTTGTTGGCGAGCAACCAATTGCGGATGAAGCCGGTTGATCGCCGCCGAATGAATCGAAGCTTGATCGAGGCTTCGATGCCACAATTTTTTGCGCCCCATCAATGGGATACGCCGGCGCGTAGGATCGCGAATCGGTTGACGATGTGGAGCAATCCGAACTTCGCGTTGATGCTTTCGGCGTTGCTGGCGATGTGGACCTATTGGCAAGTGCGTCGCCTCAGCCTGCGTCAGCTGTCGATCGAAGTGGAGGAGTCATTGATGAGCGGGGGGGTGATTATTCTGATCACCGCGGCGGGCGGGGCCTTTGGCGCGATGCTGACCGCCGCTGGTATTGGTCCGGCGATCCAATCGCTGTTTTCGGGTATCAGCGGCGGGAGTGGGGTCGGGTTGATTTTGCTCGCCTTCTCGATCTCGACCGTATTGAAAATTGCCCAGGGCTCCAGCACGGTCGCGATGATTGTGGCGTCCTCGATGTTGGGGGCGATTCTCAGTAGCACGACAGTCCAGTTCAACGCGGTCTACATCGCGACCGCCATCGGTAGCGGGTCCTTGGTCGGCAGTTGGATGAACGATAGCGGCTTTTGGGTGTTCGCCAAAATGGGCGGTCTGACCGAGGCGGAAACGCTGCGCAGTTGGACGCCGCTGCTGGTAGTGATGGCGGTGACCGGACTTGTCACCACCATCTTGCTGAGTCAGATCCTACCGCTCGTCTGAGAGCCCAGGACTCCGCAGCGCGGACCGGTAACGCCGAGTTTGCTGCTGCTCGGCGGGCGAACAACCGGATGTCAAACTCCGCGGGCGGGATTTCCGAGGAATGAGCGTTGCAGTTGTCGACGCGTGACCACGCCCTGGGTACGGCCGCTCGGGTCGACAAGCAAGGCAACTTGAACATTGGCGTCCGCCAGCTTGTACAGGACAGCCAGGTGAGCCTCCTCCTGGGGGCAGCGGATCACCGGCCGGATGACAGCTTTCCCAGCGGTCTCCAAGTCGACGACCCAGATGAAGCCAATGACCCGCTTGCGTCGTTCAACGAGCAGGAATGACTGACCCTTGTGGTGGGCCTGACGTTTGGCCGCATCGATCGATACCGGGTCTTGAACGACCGCCACGCGATCCACCGCGATGCCAAATCGGATCGCGGGTTGATTGCCGATTTCGAAGATGTTTCGCGCGAGATGACGCTGGCCTCCGGCGAGCAACCCCGCTTCGTGCCCCTGCCGCAGGACCTGTTCCAATTCGGAGCGTTGCATCGATAGCCGCAGGCGGATCGGCGTTTCCCCGGTCAGCAATCGCAGCAGATTGCCGAGGACGCCCAGCACCAGGGAAATCGGCGCGAACAGGATCGTGAAGAAGATCAACAGGGGTCGGGTTTTTCTCAGCAACCGGTAAGGCGAGTGGTAGAACAAGTACTTGGGTAGGAGTTCCCCTAAGACAAACAGGACCGGGGTCATGAGCATGGTCCCCATCAACTCCGCAACAACCCCCTCATTGCCCATCAAGAGCGGAACCACAGTCACGATCGACAGACTGACCAGGTAGTTAGCTAAGTTGTTACCCACCAGCGCGGTCGCGACAAAAATCGTCGGGTAGTTGAGCAGCCAGATCATGCCTCGGGCCAGCCACGAACCGTCTAACGCGTCTAGGACCAACCTTGTCCGCGAGACGCGATACATGCCCGTCTCCGTACCGCTGAAGAAGGCGCTCAGCATCAGGCCGAAGACGAAGAGCGCGATCGAAGCCCAGATCATGGAGCCTCCGCGGCCTGGGCTAATGAGGTGGCGCGTCCCACCAAAATCTGTTCCAGAATGTCTTCGACCGAGAGCGCTCCGACAGTATCGCCGAACTCGTTGACGATCACCGCGACGTTGAGCCGCTTTTGTTGGAGCAGATCCAATACGTCGGAGACGTTGGAGGACCAGGGAACGTAACAGACCGGTTCGATCCGCGCCGCCGCCTGAGAGACTTGTCCCGGGCGAAGCTGTTCCAAGTTGATCGAGCCGACGATGTGGTCACCACCGGGCTCGATGACCAGCAGGTATTGGCTCGGAGCGGGGCCGCCGGGCTCGGCCGCGACGAGATTCTGACTGTGAAGTTTGACGAGGTTTTCGGTCACGATCGGCGGTCGACAGAGCGCCAGACTGCTCCGTGGGCGCATGCAATCGTCGGCCCGTAGGTCGGCCAATTCGATCAGGTTCCTGAGGGCCGATTGCTCGCGAGCGGCCAATGCGGCGTCTCCCGTGCCCAGGTCGATGGCACGGCGGATCGCATCGAGATCGATTTCGGGCTCCGGCTCGAAGCCTGGCCAAATCAGCCTGCGGGCCAACGTATTGGCGGTGCGTACCGCCGGCAGCACCGGCTCGATCAACTGCAGCACCAGGCTGAGCGGAAAACTGCAGATCCGGGCGATCGTCCGGGGCGCGAGGACCGCCACGCTTTTGGGCACCATCTCGCTAAAAAAAATGACGATCAACAGATTAACCAGGGTGAAGGTGACAACAGTCCCGGCACCGCTCCCTTCGGATTTTTCCAATCGCCCGCCGAGGATCCCGACGATCGCGAAGTAGGTCATGTTGACCAGCAGGTTCAAAAACAGAACTCCTGAGAGCAAGTGTTCGGGATCGCGCAGCAGGGCGACAGCCTTCCGTTCGCCAAGGCCCCCTTTGCTCATCTGTTCTAAGTCGCGGCGCTGCAGCGAAAACAGGGCGGCTTCGCTGCCGCTCATCAGACCGCTGGTGACCAACAGGACTGCCATCGCGGGCGTCCAAGGGAAGATGATCTGCCAGGCGGTCATGCTTCGCCTCCGCCCGAGTCGCGGTCGAGGGAAACGTCAAACTCGCTGAGCGCCGGAATCAACATGGCGGCGGTCGTGAACCCGTAACCGACCACGATCGTCGCGAAGACGAACAACTGATCCCGTTGCAGTAGAAACTGCGTGATCGAGTAAAAGGTGATCAGCGGCAGCAGAAATGAAGCGACAAAGATTGCCGTCGAAGGGGTCCGCCAACCGAGAGCGGCAAATAACGCGGCCCCGCCGCCGAGGATCATCGCCAGGAAGGGGGCGAGTTGCAGTTGGAACGCCCCTCGAAAGCTGACCATGATCACCATGCAGATCGCGACGCCGATGCAGAGAAAAAACACGGTGCCGAGGCTGACCAAAGTCGCGGTTCGGCCCGCGAGGTAGCTTAGTCCTGTGTGGATCCCCAGCGTCGAGACGAACAGGTACAGTACGATCGCGCCCAGGATGGAGAATGCGACGTTCTCCCAAGTCATCGCGCCGCTAAATCCGAGATACCCGACTAACGACAGTGGCAACAGGATCATTTCTTTGGCAACGTAAAACACGCCCAGCAGTTTGCCAAAAATGAACTCGGACGGCTGCAAATCGGTCACCATCAACAAATCCAGCGCCAACCCGTCGCGTTCCCCTGTCACGGAGTTGACGGCAAGCGCGTTGACCAAGACCAAGCTGATCACGCCGATCGCCGCGACCGGCAAGGTGGTTACCGGCAAGGTATTTTCGATCCGGTCGAAACGCCTCAGCGCATCGCCGCTGCGGACACTGGCCACAATCATTCCGGCCGTGGCGCAAAACAGGGCTACGAACGCGAAACGCACCAAAATGATTTTTCGGCCATAGGCCCAAGTACAGACTTCACGCCACAACACCGGATTGTTCCAGACGCGGCGCGGCGCGCGGGCGCGCCAATCCGCCGTCCGCAACTCGGACGCCACGGCCGATCCGTCCACGAGCGATGAGGTGGCGGCTCGTAGCGCGCGAAGGTCTTCGCCGGTCTCCGGTTCGGGCACGCGAAAGCGAACTTCACGCGACGGATTCCAGACCCGAACCCGCGAGATACCCAAGGCGATCACCAACAGGGCCACCAGCGTCGTCGTCACCGCGTAACCGAGTCCGATCGGCAAGCTGGCATCGAACGCCGAGGCCAGCGGGCTGAGCGCTTCGCCCATCGCCGTGACCGGATTCAGCCGATCGGCGAGGTTTGACAGCCCAGGCCCCAGAGGGCCACCGCTGATGATCTCAGCGGCGACCACATACAGCACCAAAATAAGCACCGTCGTGGCGATCGCTTGAAACGTTTTCTCTCGCCACAGGCCGACGACCGTCCCCACCGCGGCCGCCAACAACACGCTCGAAAACGTGATCCCATAGGCCAGGCCGACCTGCTCGAGCGATACGCCGCCGAGCAGCGGAAGCGATAGAAATAACGGCAGGGCGACTATCAGCATGGCCAGCGGCCCGAGCAGACTAGCGGCACACTTGCCTAGCACCAGTTCCCCCCCGCTCAGCCGCGTCATCAGCAGGAGCAGCAACGTGCGACGATCCTTCTCTTGCGCCACGCTACTGGAGGAACCGACCGCGGCCAGGCTGCTCAGCACGAGCAACTGCAGCGGCGCGAGCAATCCGAACATGCCACTGCCGAAACGCGCCAAATCGCTGGCACTGGTTAAAGAACGAGTGCCAGCTAGCACTAAATACCCAGTGGCCAACAGGACGAACATCGCCAACAAATAAATGGCTCGAGACAGGTAGGTTCGCAATCGCTTGGGGGCGACGATCGCTTCTCGGTTGAAAACCGGTCCGAGCATGATGGGCGAGCGTGGGTAGGAGGATGCAAGGGGAAGGTCGACCTATCATACCCGCCCGCTGCCGGAACCCAATCCGCAGAGATGATTCGGGGGGATCTGGTCCCTGGCCCGCTCGCCTTGGCGACCAAGCGATTCGAATTCTCGCTAGCGGCGCATGGTGCTACCGGGCTGGCGGGCCAACCCGCTGAAACCGGGGGGATGCAACAGAGGGTTGTAGCGGGACGGCTGCAACTCGGTCGCTCGCATGCCGACCTGCTCGCGACTCCGCTCCGCAACCTGATCCCCCGAAATGCCCGATTGGGCCAAGGTCGGGGCGGGCAAGAATCGCGGATCTCCCAGCGGGGATGCGATCGGCTTCAGACGCGTCGCCACCGCTTGAGACAACGTGGCGGCGTCATGGCCCGGCTCGGGCGGAATTCTGCCAACCGCTTCATACTCGAGCAAATCTTCTCGACGAATTTTCAGAACCGATTTCGGCACCTCGACCTGCCGGTTCTCCGGGACCCAAGTCGTCCTCGTCTCTCGCTGCTGGACAGTCTCGTCGCGGCTTTCCCAGTGAGTTTTGGGGACGTGCTCATACCGAACCGTAGGCATCGCGAACGGGTTCCAGCGGTTGATCACCCGTGGCTCCCAGATGTAACTGACGACCGGTTCTCGAACCGTTCGCGTTTCGGGACGCACTTCGACGACCACTTCGGGACGATAAACCGTCGCCTCCCGGGTCTCGACCTCCGTCTCGAGCACTTGACGCTCGACCGAGCGACGAAACTGACGATAGACGATTCCGGTTGCGGGGTCGACGAAAAACCCCGCAGTGGGTTCCACGCTGGCCGCAGCGCTGGCGTTCATTCCCGGTTCCGTCGCGTTCGCCGCGGCGAACGCGACGGAACCGGTCAATAGCACCGCCACCGTGATTTTCAGATTCACGGACCAGTGCCCAACGCGGTCGCACAATCGATGCAGCATGTTTTTCCCCGAAGAAATTTCGGTCTCCTCGGCCGACCCGAGCGAGTCGCGGATCGATAAGCTTCCCTGATTTCCTTTCGGCAGATCCACCGATGCGGCTGGGAAAAAAATCACCGATCCGCCCCTTTTTGTTCGGTGAGGTGCTCGCAAGCGACGATCGGACCTAGAATGAATCGCAGCAGGCCGATCGATTCGTTCCCGGGTCGGCCACCTCCGCACGCTAGCCACCTTATCCGCTTTGATGATCGATCCCCAACTGTTGAAATTGATCCGTTGCCCGATCGATGGTCAGGAACTGATTGTCGGGTCCGAGGAATTGACTCGGGAACTCAACCGCCGAGTCGAACTTCGGCAATTGCGAGATCGGGCCGACGGGTTGGTGGAGGAGCCGATGGAGGCGGTGTTGCTGACGAGTGACCGTGCGCGGGCGTATCCGATCCGTGACGGCATCCCGACGCTGATCCCGTCGGAATCGCTGGAACTCAGCGAGGAACTACGCTGATGGTGGGTAGCCATTCCGTCCTTTTATGTCCCCCGCGAGAGCCAACGTGGCCGGATCCAATCCATTAGCGGTCACCTGCCTGTCGTGTGGCAGCCGTCTCAAGGTGACCGATCCGCGATGGATCGGTTCGATCGTGCCCTGCCCGAAGTGCGGTGGCTTGGTCGAGATCGAGATACCGGGTTTCACCCCCCCCGAATCAGAACCGGATGGTTCAGCCCCCGGTCCTGCTGGACCGCCCGCGGCCGCAACCGAGCGATCGCCGGCGTTTGTCGAGCAGCCCGTCAGTGAGGCAGCGATCGATCCGCGGCGGCAGACGGCGGCTTCCCCGAGGCGACTGGAGGTCGGCAGGTCCGCGTCGATCGACAGCGAAGCGCTGACCCAAAGCTCGATCGTCCCGCCCGAGGAGCTTTGGCGGCCAGAGGAAATGTCGGTTCCCCCGATTGCGAATCAGGTGGCAGGTGCCAGCGATTCGCCACGACTTCCGGCTCCCCCGGCGGTCGACGCGGAGCGATTCGGGCGCAGCGATTCGAGTCGTTGGATCAGCCAACTCGGCTCGGTCATCATGCTCGGCGTGTTCGGCCTGATCGTGGCCACCGTCGCGTTTGCATTCTTCGCGAAAGCCTATCTCGGAGATTCGACCAAGGTCGCCGCGACCACGTCTCTCGACACCGCCGGCGCCGCAGCGCCGGCTTCAACAGGAGCCGACGACCAAGCCGCGGCGGGGGGAGAAGCGACTGGTGAAGCCACCTCGGTGGAGACACCTGGGTCCGAATCGATGCCGCAGGCTGAGATTTCTTCGGGCTATGCGGTTACCGATCCGATGCCAGCCGCCGATGATTCGGACCCAACGGCGGCGGCTGCCGAGGACGCTGCGGCTAGCGGCGCGACCTCGTCCGCCATGTCCGCGTCCGGGCCGTCGGCTACCGATGCGCCGCCAGCGGGAGCCACCGTGCCACCGCCCTTTTCGGCCCCTGGCAATCCGCTCGATCCGCAACCGCCGAATGCGGTTTCGGTAGCGGCGAATCCGCTCGGGTCCGCGGATAACTCGGGAACGCTCGACAACCTGCCGCCTGGCCTCCGCAAGTTCATCCCCCTCTTGAGTCCCTCCACGGCCGAGATCGGGCCGCCGCGAGTGTTCGAAACGCCACCGACGATCGACTCCGTGCCGATGGAACGGGCCGCCGAGGACGTGGGTGTCGATAACCCGCTGGGCAAGCGGTCGGTTATCGATATCCCCAAAGCGATGAAGTTACGGGTGGCGATTCAGCAAGCCGATGTCCCTTTGGCCGAACTGGTGCTCTTGGTCTCCCAATTGACCAAGGTTCCGGTCGAGTTGGAATTGATTTCGCTGGATGCCGCCGGGATCGCCCCGACGCGGTCCTGCCAGACCCCGACGGGTTGGCTCCCGATCGGACAGTGGCTCGACCAGAGCTTAACGCCGCTCGGTCTCGTAGCCGAGGTCGATAACGAGCGTCTGTTGGTTCGAGCGACTCCACAAAGGATCCTTGAATCCAGTGGTTCGGCTTTGGTGTTGGATGATTTTGGCGACCAAGCTGCCGCTGTCGCCGCGTGGGTTCGCCCGGTGGTCGGCTTCGTGGGTGAATCGCCGGAGGTCGGGATTCGGGAGGATCCTGCTGCTCCGTTGGCCGAGGGCGGACTCCCCGAGCAAGACCCGCCCCCTGCCGAGCCGACGCCGGTGGTTGAGGTTGAGGATGGTTGGGAATACCTGGTAGAGGAGTTTCGCATCAGGGTTCCCGAGGAGCGTTCCGCGCTGATCCGCGTCCTATTTGCCGTCGAGGCGGCCCGCATGGCGCGCGGGCTGCCGCCCCGTTTGCCGCGCTGGCAAACTTCTCGCTGGGTCGGAATATGGCAGTCGCCCGCGGGCGGGAAGTCCGATAGCAAGGGTGCGCCCGGCGTGGGGCTAGGCGATTGGCCACGGGTCGTCGGTCCGCCGAGCGGTCCGACTCAAGATTCGCCACGAACATTGGCTGGGATGTTGCGGCAATTGGCCGCCGAGAATCAGGTCTCGATCCTGGTCGCATGGTTGGATGCCTTGCGTCACGCGGTCGAGCCCGGCGTCCAGGTGATGCCGCTGATGGATGGATTGCCGGTCGGTGAAGTCTTGGATGAATTGATCGCCGAATCTGGCCTCCAAGCGCGGGATGCGGGCGGTACGGTTTGGTGGATCGGGTCCGAGTCCAACTATGATCGCTATGAAGTCGTCACCTGGGTCGCGATCCCTGAGGGCAGTGGGGAGGCCGCTGCCGGTCGCCTCGCGAACTCGCTGGGGCTGTCGGATCGTTCACAGTTACCCGCCGCTTGGGATGAAAAGCTTTTGCTGGTCCGCATTCCCCGGTTCGTGGCCCGCCAATTGAGTCGCGTCGCGAACCCGTGACCGGTTTGTCGCGGAAGAGACAACCCTTGACATGACCATGAATATTTTTCCGCCGATCGCTACTTCAGGTCTGATCCGCATAGGCCGCAGCTTGACCGACGGAGAGTCGCCCGGGAACTCGTTTTCCTCCGGCTTCGGCCAAGCCGGGAGTGCCTTGTGGGGTAGCTTTAGCTAGCGCGGCGATCATGTCCGCGGTGTTTCTACCCATCCATCCCCCGCAAAAACCATGATCAGGCTCGGCTTCGATCCCGTTCGATTTTGCATCCCCCTCCTGGGTTTGCTGCTAATCGCTCCGACCAGTTGGGCTCAGTGGGGTAGGCCTTGGTCCCGCAACGCGGCTGGGCCGAAGCACGGTCATACCGCCGGACCGCGTCACCACGCGAGTCATCATGGGCCGGCGGTCGGAGCGGACCCGTACGCGATGCCGGCCGCCGGAATCGACCCGGCCCTCGCGGCACCTGCCCCGCCGTGGCACTATGAGCGACAGGATCCCGCTTTGGAGAGCGCGATCCGCGCCGAGGAACGCCGCCATCATCAACTCGACCGGATGCTCCTTTACCGGACCCGCGAGCAGAAATACGCCGATGATTTTCAGGATCGTTACGCGACCGGAGACGCGTTCTACCACATGTCTCGCTCCCGCTTGGTCGCGCCGGAGATTGTCGATCCCGCTGCCTGGGCGCCGCCAGGCGGATGGGGGCAAGCGACGGTCGGAACACGCGAGCCGGTGGCGGGGATGTCGTACTCCACTTCTCAGAAGGGCGGGCGCGGGCATGTCCCGGACAGTGAATTACCCGAGCAATTGCGCGCCGCCGCGAATCGGTTGGCCAACAGCTTGTCCCGCATGCGTGACGGCGACTTCTGGACGGATCAGCTGCAACCCGGACGAATCATCGCTACCATCGATCACGCAGACTTGCCCGCTTCGCTGACCGACCTGGTGGCGAATTACGAAGGCGTGGCTCGCAACCCGCGTCTGGTCCTGGTCGCTCAAGCCACTGGGTTCGCGGAAACCCATCGGTGGTTAGTCCGTTACGTGCAGTTGCCATCCCGTTTCCCCACCGCAGATCACGCTTGGGAATTGGCGGACACGATGCCAGTTCAGATGGACCCCGCAGCGAATTTTTCCCAACGGGAGTCCGTGGTACCGGCGCGCGACCGGGAAGTGAATCGCGACGCGGAATCGCTACGATTGGAACCCGCCATGCAAGCCGTTCCCGCCGCCCCCGCGGAGGTCGAAGTCTTGCCGGTGCCGCGGGGCGAGGTCGAACGCTAAGCCCCAGCCACGCCGGGCGCGGTAGGATAGGCGGATTTGCCACCGGATCGAACGAGGTGCGGTGCGATACGGCGTGGTGACGGCCGAAGCGATTGCAGTGGATCGAGGGTATGGAACTGGTCTGGCGGTATCTGGGATTGGCGTTGCTCGGGCTCATCGCCGGGGCTTTTGCGAATTATCTGATCTACGCTTGGGCTTATTTTCCCAGGCCGATTTCGCCCTGGGGGGCTCCGCACCCCGACGCCCCATCTCGCCGCCGGCGAGACCGGCTCCCGGTTTTCGGCTGGCTCGGATTGCGACGTGAGACGCCTCAGCACGGGGTGGGATTTTGGGTTCGCCCGCTGCTGATCGAAATCTCGCTAGGCATCGCGTTGCCAGCGATGTATTGGTTCTATACCCAAAGTGGCGGACTGTTGCCGATCGAGTACCGAACCCCTGAGCGAATTGCGATCTTCGCCAGTTGGGCCCATGCGTTGTTCATCGTCCATGCGAGCCTGGCAGTTTTGCTAGTGGCGGCGACGATGATCGACTTCGATGAGCAGACCATTCCCGACGTGATCACGCTCCCGGGAACGCTGTTGGGACTCATTTTTTCGGCGCTCCCTTGGCGATCGTTCCTACCGGCTTTGGTCCGCTGGGATGAAACGGCCGGGGTCGCGCCAACGACTTTCAACGTCCCTTGGCCCTATGACGAAGCCTGGTCGGGCGGATCGGGGTTGCTTGTCGGGCTGGCCATTTGGGCTGTCTGGATTTTCGCCTTAGCCGATCGGCATCTCGTCCTCCGCCATGGTCCGCTCCGCGCGATCGCGTACTTAATCCACGGCATCCGCCGCAGCGAGGCGTCCAAATGGCTCCTGGCCTTGGGCGTGGTCGGGAGTGTGGTAATCACCGGCGTCTGGCTAGGGGGCGGCGATCGATGGTGCGGTTTGCTCAGCGGGTTGGTGGGTTTGGCCGCGGGCGGCGGGATTGTGTGGTCCGTGCGAATTGTCGCTGGGGTCGCAATGGGACAGGAGGCGATGGGTTTTGGCGACGTGACATTGATGGCAATGATCGGGGCGTTTCTGGGGTGGCAGGCCGCGGTTGCGGCGTTTTTCTTGGCCCCCTTGGCCGCGATCGCGATCGTTCTGGTTCAGTTCCTGATTACGCGGCAATCGGCCGTGCCATTCGGGCCCTACCTTTGCCTCGGCGCGGTGCTCGCGGTTCTGGGCTGGGATCAGGTTTGGAACCGCTCGCTCAGCAGCTATGCCGAGTTGGGCGGGCTGGTCGTCATCGTGTTGGTGGTCGCGCTCGTCGCGATGGCCGCGATGTTGAGTATCTGGGGACAGATCAAAGCGTGGCTGTTCGGTTAGGGAACCGATTAACGCTCGTGGGCCGGTAACCGTTCGGCCGCGATCGTCTCGGCGATCGTTTCGATGTGGTCTCGGATTCGGGCGTAAGCGTTCAAGGCGGCGAGAAAGGCGACGCTGACCTGGGGCGGAATTTCGCCTCCCGAGAGATCCTCCAGATGATTCTTTCGCAGCTGCTTGATCTCCGACTTGATGCGTTTGGTCAGGCCGTCGGTTTCGCGGAGGACGTTCTGATTGTTCCTCGCCAAGCTCACATTCACGGCGCGCAGATACTCCGAAATGTGTTGATTGAGCTTGGCGAGTTCCTGACGCTGTTGGTCGGTGAACCGGAGGCCTTCGCGGCGAAGTTTCCGATCGAACTTGTCGAGGCTGAGCAGGTAATCGCTGACTGATTCGTACTCGTCAGCCAGACTGAGTTGGCGGCGGGCTTCGTCGGCGACCGAGTGGGGCAGGGCATTGGCCAGCAGATTGGTCACGAATGCAGCGACCTCATCCTGCACCGAATCGAAGACCTGCTCACGTTGTTTGAGACGGTCACCCAGGATCTTGTCGGGGTCATCTTGGTCGCGAAGATCATCGATCCAGGCGAGCATTTTCTCGCAGCCGTCTCCCATTTTTTCGATTTCGTTGCGGGACTGCTGAATCGCGAGCGCGGGCGTATCCAGCATCCGGATATCGAGATCGGTCAGATGCGGTTTTTCCTTGTAATCCTTGGCCGGCACGAAGCGTTCGAGCAATCGCACCACCAGCGGCACGAAGGGCAGAAACAACAATGTGTTGGCGATGTTGAACAGGCTATGGGTCGTGGCGATCGCGGCGGTCGCGCCGGGATAGGTCGTGACACCTTGGCTATTGACGACCGCTTGGCCAACGTCACCGCCCAAAAGAAACTGCACCAATTCGATGTATCTGTTGAAGAAGAGCGTGATCCAAAAGACGCCGACTAGGTTGAAAATGCTATGAAAATAAGCTGCCCGGCGGGCGGCGGTTGTCGTCCCCAACGATGCGAACAACGCCGTGATCGTCGTCCCGACGTTTTCACCAAGTACCAAGGCCGCCGCTGTTGGGAACGAGATGATCCCTTGGGAAGCCAACGAGATGGTGATTCCCAAGGTTGCCGATGACGACTGCACGATCATCGTCAATAAGCAGCCGACCATCGCACATTTGAGTACCCCGGGATAAGAATCGGCCTGGAAGCGCTGAAACCATTCTTCAAAAGTCGGAAATTCCTTGATGGTCGCGCAGGCGTCCTTCATCACTTCCAGGCCGAAAAAGACCATGCCGATGCCCATCATCGCCATGCCCCAGAACCGCCAGCGTTCCGACTTGGAAAACAGGTACACGAAAGCCATCACGCCGATCAGTGGCAGCCCGTACTTACCGATGTCGAGGACCAAGATCCAGCCAGTAATCGTCGTCCCGATGTTGGCGCCCATCACCACGCCGACCGCTTGTTGCAACGTCATCAAGCCACTATTGACGAAGCCAACGGTCATCACGGTCGTGATTGAACTCGACTGAACAACGCAGGTGACCAGGGCACCGACGGCCAACGCGAGGAAGCGGTTCCCGGTGACCACGCTAATCAACCGCCGCAGGCTCGCGCCCGCGATCGCTTGCATTCCATCGGACATGCTTTTCATGCCCAGCAGAAACAGCCCCAAGCCGCCGATCAGCTCAGAAAAGATGGAGACGAATGCAGAGATTTCCAAGAAACTACCTGACACGGTCGAGCGGACGATGGTTGAGATTCGTCGAACAGCAGCAGTTTAGTCTCTCGGTCCTGCCGAGTAAGGCGGGAACGGGCCTCGGCCAGCCCAGATTCGCTGGCAACCTCGGTACCCGTGGTACCCCGTTCTGGCGTTTGCGGCAGACGCAAGGCTCGGAAACTCGGGATGCGAGCACCCAATCGACGAACTAGCTACCAGTCTTTCCGCAGACGCCCAATTGTCCCACCCGGAATGCCGGTGTTCGCCGCCGGTGCATCGCGGTGAGCACCGAGCGGATTTTTCACCCCAGCACCGGCGTCGTAGCCGCTCATCCGGAGCTCTTTCAACATCCGAACCAACAGACCGGCCGGCATCGCATCATTCGTTCGCTGCCGAATTGTATTCGCCCAACCGCGATTTCTCGGGAAGGTGAGCCTCGAGTCGAAAATGAGGCCGCGGGAGTGAGTTGACGTAGGCGGCAATGTCGAACGCCTCGGAGGGCGACAGATTGCGTTCTTCCGGTGGCATGGCGACATGCAGCCAGGCTGCTAGCTGTGGGACACTGGCCAGACCGGCACCCTCGTTGTAGGAACGCTCACCCCAGACCGGCGGTGCCTCCGAATCCCCTTGGCCATCCTCGCCATGACACGAGGCGCAGCGCTCCGAGTAAAGTATCTGGCCATTTTGCCGGTCAGGCTGAGCTAGACCAGTGGGCAGTTTGGGGACCGACAGCGGGCCGTTGGGCCGCTCCGGATTCATCCGCATCGGTTGGTCCGCGGAAAGCCAAGTGATGTACGCCACGATGGCTACCGCTGGCGTACTTCCGAGTGGCGGGCGAATCCCGTTGCAGCTGCGCATGAAGCAATTGAGAACCCGATCCTCCAACGTGATCACCCGCTGTTCGCGCGGCGACCAAGCCGGATAGGCCGTGGCAACCCCGATGAACGAGGCGGCTTTCGGATCGGTCCCGTTACGCAGATGGCAAGAAGTGCAATTGAGCGAGTTCCCGACATACGGTCGTGTCACCTCGTGGGTGGATGTTCGCTCGACCAACTCGCGACCGAGTCGGATCGTCTCACCCAGCGGCCCGGCGGGCAGCTTCGTCGAGTTGTCGGTCGTCCCGGCGGGTTCCTGCCCAAGGCAGGCCAGGACGATCGACGCGAGCAGTGTCACGGCCATCGCCGAACGAAGGGCATTCACGTGCGTTTCCATGAGGTGTTTAGGGAACCGGGATGTAGGAATAGCCATCGGCTTGTCGGTTGGCCACGACATTCATGGCGGCAGTGGCGATCGGAATGTCGTCCGCAACTTCGGTATCGTCGATGCCTTTGTAGTTCAACGCTTGCCCGCAAACCAAAATCTCCACGCCCGCTTTTTGCAGCTCACGGATCAGCGGCAGACTCGGGTTGCGTTCGCTTTCGAATCGCTCGGCATAAGCCTCATCACCGAGTATCGTCTTGGTCGACTCGCCATGGAGGATTACCGTGATGGAGACGTCTTTGGCCCGCAGGCCCGCGGCCCCAAAGAGATTCAAGAGTCTCGCCGCGCGGTCCAATCCTTTGTTCACGTCGTTCGCCTTGGCGTCATTCGTGACATCGAATACGACCTTCGTTCCGACGCGAGGCTGGTCGACGGCGGAAGGCCGCGGCAAGACGCCTCCGAAGTTCGGAATGATCGGAAATGCTAACTCCGCGGACGCGCGAGCCGCTGCCGGTACCGGTACCGGATGATTTTGGTGTGCCGCCTCAAAGCCCTTCGCCACGAAGTCGCTAACGACGACGGCATGCGCCTGGATGAGCAACGCTACCGCCGGGTCTTTCGAGGTTTCCGTTACCCTAACACCCTTCTCGGTGTTTTCGACCGTCATCTCGATCCGTTCATAATTTTTAAAGATCGCGGCGAAAAGATCGTCCCAAAATCGTAGGCCACGGCCATCCTTGATCCGCTGGTGCATCGACGCGACATGTTCCTGGATCTTATCTGCGATTTCAGGGTTGTCCGATTCGGTGAGCGTCTCAACGCCGGTCGCTGTGTTTTTCACCACACGGCGGATCTTTTGGTGATGCTCCAGCAGGGAGTGAAAGACATCCTGATCGCCGCGCATCGCGGGGTCCCGTCCCATGCCCCCTCCGCCGCCCATGCCCCGCCCCATCCCTGACCCGCGTCCGCCAACGGCGCCTCCCCACAGCTCGTGGTCGTCATGGCCGGGCTTTTGGAAGATGACAAAGTAGTTTTCCCGCAGGAGCTCACGTTCCTCGGAGAGCTTTTGGAAACCGGCTTCCGCAATTTCCTTCTCGAATACCTCTTGTCCGGCGCGGACGTGCCCCATCACCCAATCCGAACTCTCTCCCTCGACGCGGCGAAAGTCGATGAGCACGAGGCGTCCACCTGCTTTCATTGCCCTGAACAGCGAGCGCAGCGTCTTGTGGGGGAACTCGAAGTGATGATAGGTGTCGCAGATGAATGCGACATCGACGGTGTTTTCCGGCAATTCGGTCGAGTCGGCATTGCAAAGTAATGTATCGATGTTGCTCAGCCCGGCAGCGCGGCTGGTGGTCGTGATGTGGTCGAGAAACCTCTGCGAGATGTCGACCGCGATCACCCCTCCTTGCTTGCCAACCGCCACGGCGAACGGTCGCGTGAAGAGTCCAGTCCCCGCGCCGATGTCGGCGACCGTTTGTCCGGGCCGGATGTCGCAGGCAGCGAGGATCTCCTCGCGGCGGAGGAAAACCTCACGACTCTCGACTTCGAATTTGCCTAGGAATTCCTCGACATTCGGATCCCGGAAGGAATCATTCACCCCGGGGTTAACGCTCTGGTCTTGGGCGACCCCCGGCATGGGAATCAAGAGGCAGGCGGCGAACATCGCCAGCGTCTGGGAAATGCGTAACATCAATCTCTCCTTGGCTTTAACACTCGGGTTACGTATCGACTCAAACTCATCCGCGTCCACGCAGCATGCCATGCCAATACATCAGCGGCAGCAGGTACCGCTTCAACAGCCACATGCTCCAGCGTTCCTGAGACTGGTCGACCGGAAAGGTCTCATCGGGCTGCTTGCTATAGTCGAACTCGGCCAGCACAAGTTTCCCGATTCCGGTGATCAACGGGCAGGATGTGTACCCCTGATAGGTCGCTGTTAATGGCTTGCCGCCGATCGCAGCCACAAGGTTCTTGACGAGTACCGGGGCTTGCTTGCGGATCGCGGCACCGGTCTTGGAGGTCGGCAGGCTAGCGCAGTCGCCCAAGGCGAAGACTGACGGAAAACGGAGGTGCCGCAGCGTATGGGCATCCACATCGACCCAACCGTTGGCATCAGCTAGTGGGCTGCGGGCGATGAAGTCGGGTGGGCCCATCGGCGGTGTCACGTGCAGTAGGTCATACCGAATCACGGATCGTTCCTGGGTGTCCAAGTTTTCCAGGATCGCTTCACGAGTAGTGGGGCGGATCTCTACCAACTCGGTACGGAAGCGGCATTCGATCTCACGCCGCTGGATTACCTGTTCGAGCGTTCGCCGGTAGCGGTCGACCGGGAAAATGTTGGGTAACGCGGAAGCGTAGACGATGTTCGTCTCGGAGCGGACGCCGGCTTCGCGAAACCGATCGTCGGCCAGGTACATGATCTTTTGCGGTGCGCCGCCGCATTTCACCGCCCCCGACGGATTGGTGAACAGGGCCGTACCACCCCGGAAATTACGGATCGCATCCCAGGTCGAATTGACGGTGGCGTAGGAATAATTGCTGCAAACTCCGCCCTGGCCGATCGCGTCCCGCAAGCCCGGGATCTTGTTCCAGTTGAGTTGCAGTCCGGCCGCGACGACCAACCAGTCGTAAGTGATCGTCTGTCCCCCCGCGGTTCGTACGCGGTTGTTCGCGGGGTCGAATTCGCTGACCGCGTCTTTGATCCAATTCGCGCGGCGGGGCATCACCCACGCTTCGGGTCGTTCTGTCGCTTCGCGCCGCGCTAGGCCCGCGCCTACCAGCGTCCAGAGCGGCTGGTAGTAGTGCTGCTCGGACGGTTCGATCACGGTGACCTCGCGGTCATTGGACCAACCCTTGGTCAGTCGAGCCGCTACCGTGATGCCTGCCGTACCGCCACCGACGATCACGATCGGATGGTGCTGTACTTCCGACATGAGAGGATCTCCGAGCGAGCGTTAGTGGGTCAGATTCCGCAGGATGACGAATGTCGCGACCATCACGATCGCGACCGCGAATACCTTTTGCAGGTTGTCGCCGGAAAGCTGTTTTGCCAGCCGCTGACCGAGCAACAAACCGGCGATCCCGCCGCTCACGAAAAGGAGCGTGACGGCGAACGGGAGGCCTTGGCCGGTCGCGAACTGGGAAGCCAAACCCGATGCGCTGACCAGTGCGATCACCATCAGCGAGGTGCCGACCGCGCGGTGAATCGACATGTTGCTGAAAAAGATCAAGGCCGGGACGATCACGAAACCGCCCCCCACCCCGAACAGCCCGGCCAAAGCCCCGGTCATTACCCCGACCAGCAACAACACCGCGGCGCAGCGGGTGGTCAAGATGAGCAGCCCCTCGGGATTGCGACGACAGGCCGAACCGTCCGTGGCATCCGGGTCATAACAGCCATCGCTGCCGATGGCCGGCACCGCGGCGGCATTCCGCCACATCTTGGTGGCAACGACAAGCATCAGACCGGCGAACAGCAGCAATAACAGCTGCTCGGAAAGGAGGCTGGCAACCCAGGTTCCGATCGGGGCCCCGACCATCCCGGCGACGGCGAACAACAATCCGGTTTGCGGTTCGACTTCGCCCCGCCGCCAGCGATAAAGGAAACCGACCAGCGAGGTCGCGCCGACGGCGGCCAGCGACACGGTGGTCGCCTCCTTAGCCGGAAGGCCGATGCCGTACACCAGGAGTGGGACCGCGAAAATCGCACCCCCGCCACCGGTCAGCCCCAGTGAGAGACCGACCACTGCTCCGAAGATCAGGCTGAGTGGCGACATGAGAAAAACTCAACTTCGTGAGCGGACCGTTTCGTGAATCCGGCGGCGGTTCAGCGCCCGCCCGTGGAGTTGCAGGCGGCAACGTTGCTATCGGAATTAATCGGCAGGTCCGAGGCGATCCAAGCTTTGATGCCGCCGACCATGTCCAGCACGTTCGTCCTGCCGCCTTCCGCCAAGAGGCTTGCGGCGATCGCGGAGCGATAACCACCTTCGCAATGCACCGCGACGGTCCCGGTCGCGGGGACTTCGGCGATCCGCTCCCGCAGGTGTGTCAGCGGGATGTTGTGGCTGCAGGAAAGATGTCCCGCTTGCCATTCTTTCTCCGAGCGGACATCGAGCACGAACGGCTTCTCGGAACCAGAAAGTTGTGCGGACAATGCCTGGGCGGTAACCCTAGGAATCGCCGCGACCCATTCCGGGTGCTTCTCCAGCGCGGCCATGCCGTCGCGCAAGTAGCCGGCCACGTTGTCAAAACCGATCCTGCCCAAACGCATGACCGCTTCTTCTTCGCTGCCGATGTCGGCGATGACCACGATGGGCGCGTCATGCGACAGGATCGAACCGCACCAAGTGGCATACTTCCCCTGGAGGCCGATATTGATGGAGCCCTGGAGGTGAGCCCCCTCGAAGTCGATCGCTTCGCGAACATCCACCAATTGAGCACCCTGCTTCTGCAACGCGATCACTTCGACGACCGAAAGCGCTCGAAGTGATGTCTGAAGCGTGGACTCCAGGCCGGGCCTTTCCTGACGGTTCTTGATCGCGTCGTACACGAAGTAATCCGGCGCTTCGGGCTGCTCACTCGTGACCAAGTCTTTGAACTTCTCGAAACTCATCGGCTGCAGGGCGTAGTTGAATCGTTTCTGCTCGCCGATCGTCGAGACCGTCTCTTTGCTGAGGCTCTTGCCACACATCGAACCGGCACCGTGGGCCGGATAGACCAAGGTCGAATCGGGGAGCGCACGCAACTTGTCCAGCGAGTGGAACAACATTTCGGCCAACTCATCGGCGGTGACTCCGATGGAAGCCAGCAGGTCCGGACGACCGACATCGCCGATGAACAGCGTGTCGCCGGTCAACACGGCGTGAGGTTCGGTATCGCTCTGCGTGCGATCGAACACCAAGACGGAAATCCCTTCTGGGGTGTGTCCGGGGGTTTCGATCACCTGTAGCCGAGTATCACCTAGGTCGATCGTCTCACCATCCACGGCTTTGTGGAAATCGAACTCGGCTTCCGCGCGGCACCCGATCACGATGCGAGCACCGGCCCGATTCCGCAGTTCGATATGCCCCGCCAAGAAGTCGGCGTGGAAGTGAGTCAATATGACATACTTGATAGTGAACCCGCCCGCCTCAGCGTCTTCGAGATATTGTTCGATATCCCGTTGCGGGTCGACGACGACGGCCGCTTTCGTGCGCTCGTCCGCGATCAGGTAGGAGGCGTGGGAGAGGCAGCCGAGGTAGTACTGTTTGAGAAACATGGTGGCGTTCCTTTTGCGTTCCCGAGCGAGTGGGTGCTGCGTTTGAGTGCGTATTTGGTTCGGGGATCGGATCAATTGACCGGCTAGCCTTGCCGCGGGTTCGCCGTGGCGAGTTGCCGGATGGCATTTCGCGGCGAGCCTTCCGTCGTCATGTCGACGCTACTGGCGGCTAGTTGATTCCATGGCCTCCCAGCTTGGTCAGGTAACCGCGGAGGGGAAATCGACTTGCCGCTCATTTCAATCGCTTCCCCAAGAAAACATCGAAAATTCGTTAGTTCGGAAGCTTACGAACAATTGAGTCAAAAAAATGCTCATGCGTTCGTGGCGCCAAAACGATCTTCGATGCATTTCAAAATCTCTTGGAGATGTGGTTCGATGACACCGTAATAGACCTTTCTGCCGTCCTTGCTACTGTCAAGAAAGCCACACCGCTGCATCAACCGCAGATGCTCTGACGCCATCGCGGTCGGCAGTTCACAGGCTTCAGCCAATTCCGTAACCGTATGTTGACCCGCAAGCAGCATCTGAATCATTCGCAGGCGGTGCGGGTGAGCGAGCACGCGCAAGCACTCAGCGGCTTCCGCGAGTTTCTCCAAACTGAGTAGTCGTTTCTGGGCCTTGCTCACCGATCGAACTCCTGTATGCCAATATATCGGAAACTATCGAACTGTCAATTAGTCGTTCTTGAGGTTGGCCAAAGATTCTTTCCCCGTTCCTGGTTCGAGGCCGGCGTGACGCTTCCACTACCGCCGCAATGCTGGCAGTCCGGTGGATCAGAATCGCCCGGGTACCGGTCATCGCGTCCCAGGCAAGACCCAGCCAAACCGCCGTCGTGGCCAATGAGTGACCGCTCCGCTTCGGCAAGGAGATCGGACGCCGCCAGCGGCATCGCACCCTGACGGTCGTCGAGAAAACCGTCGAGAAAAAGAAGTGAGGGCGCTGGGACTCGAACCCAGGACCAACGGATTAAAAGTCCGTTGCTCTACCGACTGAGCTACGCCCTCGACGGTTCGATCCGGTTACCGCGAGAGCCGGAGCCGAAATAACCGATTGGTGGAGAATTCTTTCGAAGGGACATCGAAAGCGGAGCGGACAGGATTCGAACCTGCGGAACCGATTTCTCAGTTCACCGATTTAGCAAACCGGCGCTTTCGACCACTCAGCCACCGCTCCTCTACCCGCCTGCGACCCTGATGAGGGTGTCGGCAAAGCAGCAACGATTGTGCCTTAAATCGGTAAGACTGACAAGGCATCGTCGCCTCGAGATCTGTGCGGGGAGGGAGCAGCCCGAGCTTTTGTGGCGAAGTGAGCGAATTTCGATGCTTTGTCCAGCAAATATGGTTTAAATGGGGGAAGCAGGGCGTTCCATATTGCCAAATCCGAGCGACCTCAGCAAAATCACGGGCTATTTTCCGCCCGACCGTCTCCGCTTTCATTCGACGAGATCGTGTCAACTTCCTGGAAAGCTTCGATCGATTTCGCCGCGGTTTCTGACGTCGGAATGCGCCGATCCAATAATCAGGACGCGCATGCGGAGGTCCCGGCCGATTCGCCCGACCGCTTGCGGTCGCGGGGGCATCTGTTTTTGGTCGCCGATGGCATGGGGGCCCATGCCGCCGGGGAGTTGGCCAGTCGCATCGCGGCCGAGCAGATTCCGCTGCATTACTTGCGTCAATCGACGGCTGATCCCATCCAGGCCTTGCGCGAGGCCGTGGAGCAGGCGAACAGCGACATTCACCGGCGGGGCCAGCAGAATCGCGAGTTTCACAACATGGGAACCACGGCTAGTGCCCTGGCGATTTTGGCCGATGGCGTGATCATCGCTCACGTCGGCGATAGCCGCGTCTACCGACTACGGGGCAATCGCTTGGAGCAATTGACCTTCGACCACAGCTTGATTTGGGAGATGCAGGCGTCGGGGCAGATCAAACCCGATAGCCAGCTTTCAGGTTCGATTCCCAAGAACATCATCACCCGGTCGCTCGGCCCCTCTCCCGGCGTCAAGGTCGATATCGAGGGGCCGTTTCCGGTTCAGCCCGGTGACCGTTTCTTGCTCTGCAGCGACGGTTTGACCGGGCAGGTGGACGACTCGGAAATCGGACCCTTGGTGGCAGCCCTGAACCCAGATTTGGCCGCTCGAGTCTTGGTCGATTTGGCGAATCTTCGCGGCGGTCCCGACAACATCACGGTGATCGTGGTTGATATCCGCGAACACGAGCCGCCACCCGGAGAACGGCGATTGATGATTCCGACGGTCGGGAAAACGCCCTGGGCGATGGTGGGAGCGACCTTGTTCTGCCTACTGGCCGCGGCAATTTTGGAATTCAGAGGGAATCGGGGAGCGATGATCGTGGCTGCCGTTCTGGCCGCGATCGCGGCCGGAGTTGCCATTTTTCAGACGATCCGGCGGCTGCCCAACAAGCCTGCCAAGGCGGTCAACGATGATTCTCCAGGGCCGCGAAGATCAGCCCCTTATCGGACGTCGCCGGCCAAACCGACCACCGAAATGCTGGAGAAGCTCGATGATGTTCTCTCCGCACTCCGGGAAGCCGCCCAAGAACGCCGTTGGCTGGTTGATTGGGCTCAGGTCGATTCGTCACTTGCCGATAATCAAACCATGAGGCATCAGGGTCGGCTGGCTGAAGTCATTCGGTTGCAGGCTCAAGCGATTGTCCAGACGATGAGTCAGTTGCGTAGCCAGCAGCGGGGCAAAGGCGAAACGATCAAGGGGTGATGTCACCCTCGGATTGAGTCCCAACCCCGCCCTGCGGGCAGCAGTTCCATCGGTGTTATTTCCTTAAATCAGCCAGCGGATAACGGAATCGGATCATGCATACTGACCGACGGAGCGGAGGTCTGTTCCAAAATGATCGCAGCAGTCACCGGATGGATTTTCGATTTCGCGGCACTTGGCTGTTGCTGTTGCTGCTGGTCGTCGGCTGGGCGGGGTGTCAACGCCCCGTGCCGCCTGCCGAGGAGCAATTGACGGTCGAAACACCCGATTCCGATGCTGCTAGCACGCTCGAATCGCCGCCCGTCCCCGCGACGACGATCGACCCCGTGACGACGCCTCCGTCCGCTGCCGAGATGGTTGAAAAGGGTGACCCCACCCAGTCAGCAACCGCGCCCGTCCCGCCGGTGCCTGCCGTGCCTCCCGCGGCAGAGCCCGCACCCACGCTCGATCCGGTGGTTGCCGAAGTCCCGCTGACCGCCGAGGGAGAGGAGTCCGTCAAGGCGGAGGGCGATGCGGAGCCCGAAGCCTACACCGCGTGGCCGGCCCCGCAGGTTACGTTGGTGGTCACCGGCAACCAGTACGGGTACATCGAACCTTGTGGCTGCACCGGTTTGGAAAACCAAAAGGGCGGATTGGCGAGGCGAATGACATTCCTCGATCAGCTTCGCGCCAGCGGCTGGCAGGTCGTGCCGATCGATGCGGGTAACCAGGTCAGGCGATTCGGTCGACAAGCCGAGATCAAGTTTCAAAATACCGCCACCGGCCTGCAGCAGATGGGTTACCAAGCGGTCGGTTTTGGCCCCCGCGATTTGAAGCTGGGTGTGGGCGAATTGGTTGCGGTGGCGGCGGCGGATGACCCTGAGCAGGGGCTGTTCGTTTCCTCGAACGTAACGCTCATCGACCCCGCTTTGACCGCCCGGCTCAAGGTGATCCAGTCGGGCGGAAGACGCATCGGTGTCACATCGGTGCTGGACCCCGCCGCGCTGGAGTCGCCAGCGGAGGGCGAAATCGAGGTCACGCCGGTCGACGAGGCGATGGCGCAGGCACTGGCGGATATGAACGCCGCGGAGGCCGACTTCCGGGTCGTGATGTATTACGGGGAGGAAGCGGCGGCGATCGAAGCGGTTCGTAAAGTTCCCGGATACGATCTGCTCATCATCTCGGGCGGATTTGGCGAGCCGACTTACCGGCCGCAGACGATCGAAGGGAGTACCACGCGGTGGATCGTCACCGGCAACAAGGGGATGTACGCCGGCCTGATCGCGCTCTATCCCGATCAGCCCTTTCGTTATGCCCGGGTCGCGATGACGCACGACTTCGCGGATGCCCCGGCGATGCGACAACTGATGGCCAATTATCAGAATCAACTTCAAGCGATCGGCTTGTCCGGGCTTGGCCTGCGACCGATCGCCCATCCCAGCGGCGACCAATTCGTCGGTTCGAAAGTTTGTGGCGAGTGTCACACGACGGCCTACGCGATCTGGGAAGGTTCAGCCCACTTCCGGGCCACCACCGACATCGTCGAACCGGGTGAACGAGCTGACGTGGCCCGACACTTCGATCCCGAATGCATCAGCTGCCATGTGACCGGTTGGAATCCGCAGGGCTATTATCCCTATGAATCGGGATATTTGTCGTTGGCCGAGAGCAGTCATCTGTCGGGAAATGGTTGCGAAAATTGCCATGGCCCCGGCGCTAAGCACGCGGCCGCTGAGGGGCCGGATTCCGGAGTCGCTGCCGCGGAGCGGGATCTGCTTCGCTTGGCGATGCGTCTGCCGCTCGACAAGGCAAAGGATCGCTGCTTGGAATGCCATGACATTGACAACAGTCCCGATTTCCACAAAGAGGGTGCTTTTGACGATTACTGGGCTGAGGTCGAGCATCAGGGGCTCGATTGACAGGCTCCAAGCCAGATCCCCGCTCGGTTTCAAGCAGGCGTCCCGGCTTGGCGCTGGGCTGCATGATAAGGCTCCAGATGAACCAGAACGTCTTTGACCAAGGCAAAGTTGGTGATCAACTGGTTTTTCACGTGGTGGCTGATGCGGTGTCCCGCCTCCACGGTCATCTGGGGATCGACCTGAATGTGAATGTCGACGAGATACTCGATTCCCGTCTTTCGGACCCAGAGCTTTTCGACCGCGGCCACACCCGAGACCGCTTCGGCGTCGGCGCGAATTTTCCCGACCAATTCCGCGTCGGCTTGGGGATCGAGTAGGTCACCGGTCGATTGCTTGAGCAGCTTCAGGCCGGACCAAAGGATGGCTGCGACGACGGCGAGCGCGGCGGCGGCATCGGCCCAAGCGTAGGCGGGTCCCGCCCAGCGGACGACGCCCAGGCCCAGCAGCACCGCCAATGAGCTCAGTGCGTCGCTGCGATGGTCCCAGGCGCTAGCGATCATGGCCAGCGACCCGGTCTGTTGGCCCACCCGTCGGTTGTACCAATACAGGAACTCTTTCAGGACCACATTGCCGGCCGCGATCCAGAGCGTCCAGATCGGTGGCTGGGGGCGTTCCGACGCCATCCATTGAACCGCTTCCACGCCGACGTACAACCCGGTAACCAAGATCAACATCGCGATGTAGGCGCCGGCGACCGCTTCGACTCGCGTGTGCCCATACGGGTGCTCGTCGTCCGCGGGCAGTTGGGCGTACCACAGCGCCGCGAGGGTGACAACCGACGATAGAGAATCGCCCAACGAATTGACCGCATCCGAGATCAACGCGAACGAGTTTCCGACCACGCCGCCCACCAGTTTGACCGCTCCCAGCAGGAAGTTCGCGGCCAGTCCGATCAGCGTCGCATGGATCGCCCGTGTGTACAGCGGCTTGGGGGAGGCAGGGACCACGCCCGGAAGCGGTTCTTCATCGGACACCATGTCGTCGCTCGTGTGGGGGCGGATTGCCGGGAACCCTGGCTCGCGGCAGCGCACCCATCATCGATGTTAGGAAGACTCAGGTAAACCGAGCCGCTTTCGCAGTTCCGAATCGAACATTTGTGACCAAGCCCAAATCGGCAGGATCGGCCCGACCGGATTGCGGAGCGCGATCCTCGGCGGTGGCAGAATGACATCGTCCTTGCCGATCCGCAATCGTGGCGGTTTGGTTTCCCGCGCGACCCCGAACGCGTCGCAGAGCACCGCGATCAGGTCGACGAATTGTTGTTTGGCAGCCTGTTGCTCCACCAAGGAGGTGGTCTTGCCACCGGCCCAGATCGAGGCCGCCGCTGTCAAACCGCCCGCGGCCAGCAGTTCGGAGATCGAGGCCGATGCCAAAACCATCGCGCCCATATCGAGTGGCAGCATCAGGACCGCCGAAAACGACGTCAGCAGAACCAGCAACGGGATCGTGGTCAGTTTCCCTTTCTCCAACCAGGAGACCTTCGACCACATGTCCTGACAGGCCCGTTCCAGCTCGTAGGGATCGAGCGACGTAAAGTCGTCGCGATCGTAGCGATAGATCGCGGTTCGACAAGCTTCTTCCCAAGGCGCTCGGTCATCCCAGTGGGCGATCGGGTGCGCGTCAGCATGCCGCCGAATCAGGGTTTGTAGTTTTTCGTTCGTCATCAGGCTGCCGTAATCGCCCCGCTTGAATCCGCCCCGCAGCGCCTCTGCCTTGTCATGCAAAACCGCGGTTGGCAACCATTTGCGGAACCAATCTCCCGCGCCGCCGACCACGCGTCGGTACTTGGTGTTGAGCCCGACACTCCACCGTGCGTACCAAGGCGCGGTGTTCGCGAAAGTCGCGGTCAACTGATCGACGATTCGCTGATTTTGATGCAGCCGTAGCCGCTCGATCCCCCCATGATCGCCCCGTTGGGCAAACACTTCGAGGGCGACCTGGGTCAGGCAGGCGCGGGCCTCCCGCAACTGACCCTCCTGAGCCGACAGCTCTTGCAAAATTCGGCCTCGCCCCCGGTCCCAGACCGCGGCGCGAAGATTGGTTTCCAGGGCAGCGCGAAACCGTTCGAAGAGTTGTCCGCGATCCAGCCGCTTGGGCAACGAAGCGAGCAACGCGTCACTCGACAGCGGATGGGGAGGATTGTCTTCAGGTTTCTCGGAGACCTGAAAGAAGATCGGCAGATCCTCACCCCGTTTGATTCGTGGGGCGACCGAATCATGCAACGCTCGCGGGATGAAAGGGGCGTTGGCGGGCACGTCGAAGTCGTAGGCCGCGTAGATCGATTCGACTTGATGTTGGCGCATCAGCGGCTGAAAAGTTTGGTAAACCTGATGGGGCAGTTGTTCGCGCGCTCGTACCTTGTTGATCGCCAGCATTCGCGGGATGCCGGGCATCAGTTCGCCGGCGATCCGCATCAGTTCGCCGAGCGTCATGTCGCGACACTGTTCGGCTGAGGCCACGACCAGAAATGCGGAACAGAGCGTCGCGGCACGGCCGAGTAGCCGCCGGCGGTTCGCTGGCGAGCCCAACCCCAAGGTCTCGTCGGAAACGATGTCGGGACAGTCCAACAGACCGACCCCGGCAACGTCCAAGGCGGGGTCGGTTGCGACCAACGGGATCGACAACGAGCCTTCGAGACCGTCGCGGTTGCTGTACTGGCGATGCGCCTGCTCGACCGAATCGGCCAGCGGCTCGGGTTCATTGCCGAGCGACTCTCCCAAACGGGCTAACAGCAATTTCCAGAGTTCAGGCTCCGCTCGCCACCGTTCGGGTAACCACAGCACGAAACGGTGAGTGCCTTGGGCGTTGCCGACTCCCCGCAGGGTGCGCGCGCGGCCGGCGGGGCTCAGGAAGGTCGATACCAAGCTGGTTTTGCCGCTGTTGAGCATCCCCGCGATCGCGATCACCGGGTAAGTGACCAGCTCCGCCGCACCGTGCAGGGCATGGCCGGTTGTGACCAAGTCGTCCGCGGCCGGCGAATCGATTCGCCGCAGGGCCGCGAGAAAACTTTCGCGTCCCTGATCGGGAAAGCTTCGCTGAATCGCTGCCGATGCGTCGGCATTCTCCAATAGGGCGAGCAACTGCGGCCAGTCAGCCACGGTCGGGGGCGATTCAGTAGATTTGCCAAAACCGAACATCAGCGTCCTAGCGAAACTGGTATCCGGGGTTGGCCGGGTCAAAATCGGTGTCCGTCAGCCCCACGTTGGTCCGGACGTCGAGGTAAGTATACGACTCGAGCAGGGGCGCGGCGTCCGTTGAGGATGTTCCGGAGGCTAATTGTGGCCAACCGTAGGCGGCGTAGCGGACCGGCAACATTCGGACCCGGTCAATCCAAATTTCCGCGCGGGAAAAATCGTCCGGCCGGCCAGTCGGGCTCGCTCGGGTCACCTCGATCAAGTCGCATGCCAATCCTTCCAGCACCGCGCCTCGGGTCAGCGTTGCGGTCACCTCCGGGTCATCGAGATCTTCACGGCCCCGCTCGACCAGTTTTTCCAATAAGTTGGTCAACCCGATTTCGGAGATCGGGTATTTCTGCCCCTGCATGGCGATCATGCCGGTCGGATCGAGCCTAACCGTGAGCAAGCCGAGAAGGCCCGCTTCGTGAGCGACCAGTTTGCCATCGTGCAGGTCCTCCGCCCAAATCACCTCACGTCCGGCAACACTTTCCGGGCGATCGAAATGCAGGTAGACCCGCAACGGATATTGACCTTGCGGGTCGCCTGGGCGGTGACGGCATTGCACCTTGACCGACATCCGTTGCTCTTCACCCAACACGTCGCCAATCGCTTCCTGCTTGATCAGCGTCGCGGTGTAATCCCCGACCTCCGCGCGGAACTGTCCGAGCGCTTGCTCGGCAAGTTGGAGGACCTCCGGCATCGACCAGAGAATCGTCGCTCCGTTCGCCGGGCTGCCGCGGTCGGCGGAGAGCGAATTGGCGGAAGGTTGGTCGAGCACCCTCCGATTTGCCTCGGTGGGAAAGCGGGACATGATCAGCGCGCCGCCAATCAGTCCCAGAACCAACCCCAGGGTGAACCACCAGAACGCCAGGCGACGTTGCCGCCGCCTAGGGATGTCCGTGGACATGTCAGGAATCAGAATTGTCCGCCCGCTCCGCCTTCCTGCATCTCTCGCATCTGGGCATTTTGGGCTTCGCGGATCCCGACTCCGATCAATCGAAGTACCCCTTCGCCGATCTCGATCAGATTGGATTGCCCGTTTTCGATCGAATTGGTGGTGACATTGATGAAGTCATGTTCGCTGGCCAGTGCGACGGAGTCGATCATGGCGGCAATGATGTCGTTGGCCTGAATCGATTGAGTTAAGCGGAGCAGTGGCAACGCCCTGATCTGCACTTGGCCCAACGGGCGGTCGGCGAGGTTGCCGTTGTCGGCACCGGCGTTGTCGATCAGGTGCTTGATCATTTCCGGCGACTCCTTGCCGATGCCGAAGTAGGCGGCCTGAGGGCCGGTACCGAGATGGATCACCGCTTGGGGACCGAGCAGGCGAATCGCCTCTTCTTGATCGGACGGGATGTCGATCGCGATCGAATGCATCGCGACGCCTTTGTAGGTCGACTCGTTGAACTTGAACGTCGGAGGGTCGGGGATCTGCTGCAGCTTGGTGGCCAATTTCTGGACCCATTCGGCCAGTGCCTCGCCGCTGTGGACGAAACCGCCACCGGCGAGGCGGAACACGCCATCATCCGCGACGACCACCATGCCCAGGTCGCTCTTGCCTTCTTTCATCGTTTTGGTCGCGATCTGGACTAAATCCCGGACCATTTCCTCGATCTCGGCCTTGACGTCCGCGGCGAGTTCTTCTTGGCTATCCAACTGCTGGCTGATGCCATCGAGCGCCGATTTCATCGTCGCTTCGAAGATCTCGGCCGTATCGGGGGCGATCGTCCCGGCGGCGTGATAGCGAATGGCCGAGTTGGCATTCAGGACCAACGAATAGGCCGAAGGAATCGGCTGCTGTCCCGAATACTGACCGGCGAGCCCGGTACCCTGAATCGCCGTGGTCTCGGTATCGATGTTGATCAGGCGTTTGCTGGGATTGATGTTGAGGCCGAACATCAAGTCGTCAGTTTCGAGCATGATCTTCTTGACCTGATCCAGTTGCTGCATGCTCAGCTTGATCGCGTTCTCGTCGGCGTCTTCCTGGTTCTGCAGGGCTTGCTCAACGCCTTGCTTGAGTTGCTCGTCCAACTGCTGGGCTAGCATTTCGCGCAACTGCGGGGGGATCTCGCCCAAGTTCAAACGGACGGCGAAATCGTATTTCTCACCCATCCCCTGCATCAGGATCGTCGGATCGGCCGGGACGAGATTGATCACATCCCGGTTCCTGGCCACCACGGCCCAGGTGCCTACCTGGCGGACATATACCAAGGTGTTGCCGAGCGCCAATACGAGGGTGCCATCCTCCAGCTTATCCGCGGGGCCGCCGGTTTGCCCTTCGAGCCGCTTCAGCATCGATTCCACATCGTTGGTCGGGATCACGCCGATCGGTTCGGGATTCCCATCGACCAACGGGACCAAAACCGCGATCGGCCGAGCCGTGTCGAGACCCAGCGTCAATCCGCCAGCCATCATCCCAAACAGCCCGCCGAATTGGGGTTGGCCCAGGGCGCCGGCGAAGTAGTTGATATCGGCTGTCAATTTGTTCATCGGCGCGATCGTCACCACCAGGATCGGGTCCGTGCTTGCGGCCACCGCCGCCGCACCTTGTCCGATGGGCTGCGTCTGGTCCTGAGCCCCTACGGGGGTGACGCTCACGGACAGCAGGGCTGCCGCCAGCGACAACCAGACCAGTGGCGTCGCCAACCCGAGGCGATGAGCAATGGAAAACCGTTTCATGGTGAGCAAATCCTAAAAGGCACGGCAAGCTAGATTGAGGAGCGAAAACTCTTCGCAGACCACTGAGTTTAGCGTTTTTTACGCTCGCGGGACAAGCAAGCGGGCCGGCAAAGTCGGTGTAAAGCCGCAAAATCGACGCATTCGTCGCCGCCAGCTTTCGCAGTTTACGTATTCAGCCAGCGGGCCAGGCAATCGTGAATTTCTTCACCCGAAACGGTTTGGTGGGCTTCTAGCAGATCCGCCACCTCAGCGATCGTCTGCCAGAACGCTTCCTGCGCGGCCAGGATCCTCAGTCGCCGGACCGTCATTTCGATCAGCGGGCCGATCTGCGCTGGCGAGCTTGTCAATCGCTGTGCCAGCTCCGCTGCTAACTGCCAATCGGACGCCCATTGGGGCCGGCGATCGATCCGAGACTCGGCGCCCGTATGGATCATTTCGACAACGGGGCCGGCGAGTACCGCCATCAATTCCCGTAGGCACAAGTCGGCTGCGGTCCAGCGTCCGTGGTGCCAGCGGACGGCGGCATCCCCCTCACGGCGAGGACCGTCGTCCGAATCGGGCTCCAGAGTCACCGACAGGATCTCGGCCCCCAACCAGGCGGCGACCACCGCGTGTCCTGCTTCATGATAGGCCAATTCGCTCAGGTCGGAATCCATCGCCAAGGGCTTTCACTTGAGCGGTCGAAGGTCGGCGTGGGTCACGCGGAACGATTTCGTCTCGCCGTCCTCAAACCTTACTTTGGCGGTGCATTTGGAACCACGCCCGGTTAATGCGAGGATCGTCCCGGAGCCATGCCTGGGGTGGGTGACGGCCATGCCGGTTTCCAAGTTCGGTAGCGTCGCCGATCGGCTGGCGAGCATTTGGGCCGCGGTCAGCATTGGTGCCAGCGGTACCGTCGGGCCACGTTTCGGCGCGATGGGCGTCTCGGCAGGCGGTTGTTCCTCGTCACCTTGATAGACGTCATCGGTTTCTTGGACCGGCAAATCCCAAGACTCGGGGTAGGAATCGTCTTCGAAGAAACCCTCGTCGAACGTTGCCTCGACCTGGCGGAGTTCTTCTCGGGGCAACTCCATCAGGAATGGGCTGGCGACCACCGGGCGGTAATCGCCGTGCGTGCTCCGGCACTGGCAGTAGCTCAATTGCAACCGCTGGCGGGCGCGAGTGATGCCGACGAACAGCAGCCGGCGTTCTTCCTCGATCTGTTCATCGCTTTCCTTGCTTCGCGCGTGTGGCAGCAAGTTGTCTTCGACGCCGATCAGATAAACGCGAGGGAATTCGAGGCCTTTGGAGGCGTGCAACGTCATCAGCGTCACGCGGTCGCTGTTGTCTTGCCAATCGTCGGTGCTCGAGACCAGGGAGATCTGCTCGAGGAACTCGTCGAGCGACCCGTCCTGCGGATGCTGGGCATCGTACTCGGACGCCGCGGAGACCAGTTCGTCGACGTTGGCCAAGCGATCGTTATCCTGTTCATCCTCCCCAGACGCCTCCAAGTACTTGCGATAATCGATTTCCTCCAGCAGGAACTCGATCAGGTCCTCGACCGCGGCCGTGGCTTTGACGCATAGCGAGTCATACAGGGCTACGAACTTGGCGACCTGGGTCGCAGAGCGTTTGGGGATCGCGTCAATCAAGCCGGCGGTCCGTGCCGTTTCGAGCAGCGGGATGTTCTTGGAATCGGCCGCCTGGCGCAATCGTTGGAGGGTCGTTGAACCGATGCCCCGCGCCGGGACGTTGATGATCCGTTCCAACGCCACGTCGTTGGCTGGGTTGTTGATCAGGTGCAGGTAGGCGAGCACATCCTTGATTTCTTTCCGCTGATAGAACTCGACGCCGTTGACGATCTGGTAGGGGAGTCCGCACCTTCGCATGGCATGCTCGAGCGCCCGCGTCAACGAGTTCATCCGGAAGAACACCGCAAAATCACGGGGTTGAGCCTTGTCATTCAGGACCGCATGCGCGATCTGCTCCGCGATGTCATCGGCTTCGGCCTTGCCGTCGCGATAGCACTTGAGCATCACCGGTTCCCCTTCGGGGTTGGCCGTAAACAGCTCCTTGTGTTTGCGGCGACGGTTGTGCCGGATCAGTTGGTCGGCGACCCGCAGGATGTTTGGCGTGCTGCGATAGTTTTGCTCGAGCCGCACCGTTTTGACGTTGGGGTAATCCTTTTCGAAGTCGAGGATGTTGGTTAGATCGGCTCCTCGCCACCCATAAATTGACTGATCGGGGTCCCCGGTCACCGAAAGGTTGGGGTAGTCGATCGACATTGCGCGGACGATCGCGTACTGGGCCAAGTTCGTATCTTGGTATTCGTCGACCAGGATGTAGCGGTACCGCGCGTCGAGGTCGGCTCGCAGTTCCCCGTTATCCCGGAGCAGGATGGCTGTATGCAGCAGCAGGTCGTCAAAGTCGACGGCGTTGGCGGTCATCAACAACCGCTGGTAGACCGGGTAGACCTGCGCCGCTACCCGTTCGTTGTGGCGCACCTGCATGCGGCTCATCATTTCGGCGGTGACCAGGCGATTTTTGGCCCGGCTGATCACGGAGCCGATCGCGTCCGGCGACGTGTGAGTCAGGGCCACACCGGCGAGATCGCAGGCCCGCTTGATCAGGGTCTTGGAGTCAGCGGCATCCAGGATCGAATAGTTTTCGCTCAGCCCGGTTAGCGAGGCGTAGCGCCGTAACAGCCGCGCACAGAAGCGATGAAACGTCCCCATGAAGACCGCTTGGCCAGGGGCGAGCGTTTCGACCCGCGAGCGCATCTCGGAGGCGGCCTTATTGGTGAAGGTTAGCGCGACGATTTGCCAAGCCGGGATGCCGTGTTGCAACAGGTTGGCGATCCGGTGGGTCACGACACGGGTCTTACCGCTGCCCGGGCCAGCGAGCATCAAGAGTGGGCCATCGACATGCTTGACCGCCTGTCGCTGAGGCTCGGTCAATCCGCTCAACAGGTCGTCCATGAAGGTCTGCGAATCGCTTGGGCCAGAGGTGAATCCGCACCGGCTAGAGCGCCCTCAGCCGATCCACCGACCGCTGCCTCGGCGCGAGGCTAACCTGTGCGATGGGGCGAAAGCCCACCGATTCAAGCGTACCATAACGGACGCCAGCGGGCACGGCCGAGTTTGGCTGGCAGGGCCAATTCCCGAAGCCCTCCCGATCAGCCCAACGGAATTTCGAGCTGCGACGGGACCGTCTCGACACCCGCCTGATGGGTCTCGCCGGCGGCGCGGAGACGCTCGATCACGTCGGGGTACTGCTTCGACACGTCCCACTTTTCAGAGGGGTCGACGTCGAGGTTAAACAGCAGGGGCGGGTCGTGCGCGGTCGGTCGATCTGCGCCGGTGTAGGCGTCTTGGGTGATGAAGTGCGCCTTCCAGGGGCCTTTGCGGACCGCCATCAAGCGGGTCCCGCGGTAATACAGGACTTCGTCCCGCGGGCTAGGACCGACCGCTTTCAACATCTCGCTGACGTCATAGCCGTCGATCGTGCGGTCGGTCGGTAATTCCCCGCCGGCCAGCCGAATGCTGGTGGCATAGATGTCCATCGTCGTCGCGAGTTGCGTACCCGTTTGGCCGGCGGGAATGGTCCCTGGCCACCATGCGATTCCCGGCACTCGCATGCCGCCTTCCCAAGTCGTGCCCTTGCCCTCGCGGAGCAATCCCGCCGAACCGCCATGGCTGTCGTAGGTCAACCACGGTCCGTTGTCGCTGGTGAACCAGACGATCGTCTGCTGGTCGATCTTCAGTTCACGTAGCGTGTCCAGGATTTGGCCGACGCCATGGTCGATCTCCTCCACGACATCGCCATAAATCCCCCGTGGGCTGCGGCCGACGAACTCCGGCGACCGGAACAGCGGCACATGGGGCAGGCTATGCGGGAGGTACAGGAAGAACGGTTGTTCGCGGTTCTCGCGGATGAATCGAATCGCCTCCTCGGTATAGCGACGCGTGATGGTCGTTTGGTTCGCAGGGCGTTCGATGATCCGGTCATCACGCATCAGCGGCACGTTGAAGTATCGGGATTCCGGCTGCCAAAACGCGTTCTTGCCCGCCGGCGCGTCCTTGCTGCGGTCCATGTCGTTGGAGTACGGGATGCCGAAATACTCGTCGAATCCGTTCCGCGTCGGCAGGAAGGGGGGCAGATGTCCGAGGTGCCATTTGCCGACGCAGGCCGTGGCGTAACCGAGTCCGCGGAGCGCTTCGGCGAATGTGATTTCGCTGGCCGGCATCCCCCCGCCAGAATCGGGGAATAGGACCCTTCGCCGATCGCTGCACATGCCGCTGCGGATCGGCAGGCGGCCGGTCAGCAACGCGGCGCGGCTGGGGGTACAGACCGATGCGGCCGAATAAAATTGCGTCAGCCGAATGCCTTCTGCTGCCATCCGATCCAGTTGCGGCGTCCGAATCGTCGGATGGCCATAACAGCCCAGGTCGCCATAACCGAGGTCGTCGGCGAAGATCACGATCACGTTGGGGCCGCGCGCGATCGCGTGTTCCGACCCGCCGCTGGCCAGACCGCAAAGGACTGTCAGGGCGAAGCACCAGCCGCGGGCCAACCGGGTCGGCGGATGGAGGTCGGACAGAACGCGCATAGCGCACCTGGTTGGTTAGTGACCCGAATCGAGCGACTGCGTGAAGGCCGAGACGATCCACTGGTGGGCCGTTTCGGCATGCGCGGCGTCAATGACCGTATTCACCTGCAGTTCACTGGTGTTGATCATTTGAATGTTGATCTTGGCGTCGGCCAAGGTCTTGAACAGGATCTCCGCGACCTGCGTATGGCTCCGCAGGCCGATCCCGCTGACCGTGACCTTGACAATCCCGCCCGCGGCGTGAGCGGATCGCATGTTGAACTTGGTGCAGATATCCTGGGCGACCTGCAGTCCGCGAGCCAAGTTGGCTTCATCGGTAGTGAAGCTGATGCTGGTCGAGCCCTCCAGCCCGTCAAAGCCTTGCACGATCATGTCGACCAGAATCCCCGCTCGGCCGATCTCCTCAAACACGTCCGCCGCGATCCCCGGATGATCGGGGACACCGTGTAGGGTGACGCGGGCCTGGGTGCCGGAGACGGAGATGCCGGTCAGGGTCAAGCCTTCCAAGGCATCGGCGCGAAGCCGCGCGACGACCGATTGCACATCGGCGGCCTGGGCCCGCTCGGCACGGATCTGCGTCCAGGTTTTGGCATCGGTGGGAGCCTTATCGAGCGCGAAGGCCTGATGCACCGCGCGCAGCGCCAACTCGGCTTGGTCGCGCGATACCAAAGCCGAGATTTTGATTTCGCCGGTCGTGATCATCTGGATGTTGACGCCCGCACCGGCCAGCGCGCGAAACATGCGTGAGGCGACGTTGGTCTGAGTCGCCATCCCGGAACCGACGACCGAGACCTTGGCGACATCGTTGTCATGCTGGATCCCGGTCGCCTTGATCCGCTCGGCAGGTCCCTTGACCGCCTCGAGGACGGCATCGAGCTCCCCGGCGGGGACGGTGAACGAGATGTCAGCCAAACCCTGTTCGCCAACGTTTTGCACGACCATGTCGACCGCGATCTTACGGGCTGAGATCGCCGAGAAGATGTCGAGGCTGGTCCCCGGCACGTCGGGGACACCGAGGATCGTCACGCGGGCCTCGGCGCGGGTTAGCGCCGCGCCGCTGACGGGTACCGATCGTGATTCCGGCTCGGCGACGATCATCGTCCCCTCGATATCGGAAAAGCTGCTGCGGACATGGATCGGCACGC
>DITY01000088.1:0-320 GCA_002422955.1 Planctomycetaceae bacterium UBA6172 | reverse complement strand
ACGCCATCGACGTCGGTGTAGATCTCGCAGGCGTCTGCCCCCAGCACCGCAGCGAGTGCCACGGCCGTGGTATCGCTGCCCCCTCGGCCGAGCGTCGTGATGTTGAGTTCTTCGTCGATCCCCTGGAATCCCGCCGCGATAACGATGAACCCGCTATCGAGCAGGGTGCGGATTCGCGTCGTATCGATCGAGCGGATCCGCGCCTTGGTGAAGGTGTTGTCGGTGCGGATGCCGAGTTGCCCGCCCGTCATGCTGACCGCCTTTGATCCGAGCGCATCGATCGCCATCGCGACCAACGCCACGCTGACCTGCTCGCCGGT
>DITY01000197.1:43565-44223 GCA_002422955.1 Planctomycetaceae bacterium UBA6172 | reverse complement strand
CGCTCGCCGCCCCGCGGCACTTCATTGCAGCGACGGTCAGCACGTAAACGGTTCCCTCCAGCTCCGCAGGGTCCGGATCGGCCGGAGTTTCGCAGTGCTCCGCGGAAGCACAGCAGGACGGTTTGGCGGGCGCTGCTTTAGCGGCAGGCTTGGTGGCGCAGCAACTCCGGGCGGCGGCTACTACTTCCGACGGCTCGGCTGACGCGTCGGCCTCTTCCAAGATCGCATAGGCCGGTTGTGTGACCCCTTCACGGTCGGCCCAAGCCCGCCGTTCGCGCGGACCGAGGCAGCAACAACTCGTCCAGCACTGTTTGGCCGAGGCGCAACCGCACCGGCCACCTTGGCAAGGGAAGGCTTCGTTCGAGGCAGTGCCCCGCAACACCGGGACGGGGATGGGGAAATAGGCGGCTAGGAAGGCGAGCAACGTGAACGACGCTACGATTCGACGCGCGAATGCCCGGTCGCGAAAGCGACTGGCGATCAGCGTTGCGAACCGAACTGCGTAGCCCAAGGGAATGCTCGAATCGGAGAGGTTGGACAGTTGCTGGCGAGTGACGTGTGGCCCGCGGGGTGGGGCGACGCGGCGAAAGGGTGCATCCAGGCGGGGCGGTTCTTGGCGGTGTGAACGCTCAGGGGAACTCGTTCGCT
Source organism: Planctomycetaceae bacterium UBA6172 (assembly GCA_002422955.1). Lineage (GTDB taxonomy): Bacteria > Planctomycetota > Planctomycetia > Pirellulales > Pirellulaceae > UBA6163. Next base: position 43,575 of record DITY01000197.1, on the reverse strand, counting down.
AGCGGCTTCG
>DITY01000197.1:0-43494 GCA_002422955.1 Planctomycetaceae bacterium UBA6172 | reverse complement strand
CGATCCGCTGGCGGCTCCACGGTCGGCTGCGCATCGGTCATGCCTCGCGGCGCCGCTGTCGGCTCCGGCACCGATCCGACGAGGGTAAGATTAGGACTGGCACGATGAGTTTTCGAGAAACCGGTTGTAGGTGCTGACCTGATGAATCCCTCCTTTTCTTGCTCGCATTGGCGAGCGCTCGGTTGCCTGTTGGCCCTATTGCCCTGCAGCAGCCTTGCCGCGGAGACGCCCGATTTAGGCACCGGCGGTCGGGCGCTATCAGCGGCGGATACCACGCTCCGTCAACTGGTCGATGAAGCTTGGGATTGGGAGGTGCGAGCGGACCCGTTGCTGGCGACGGAAGTCGCCGATCCGCGCGGCCAGGACCGCTTGCCGACGGAATCATGGGAGTTGCTGGAAGCGCGCGCCGACCAGCGGCAAAAGTTTTTGGAGCGGTTGCTGGCCATCGACCAGGGGGCCTTGAGCGATTCCGCGCGGGCCGACCATCAGGTGCTGCGGAGGCGGTTATCGGACGCGATCGCGGAGCATCGATTTGGGACGGCGCTGATGCCGCTGACCAGCCGCAGCGGGTTTCATGTTTTCCTGCCGGATCTGGCCCAGTCGATGCGTTTGGAAACGGAGCCGAATTTACGCAACTACGTGGCCCGTCTGAATGATTTCCCACGTTACTTCGGCGAGCAAATCACGCTGCTGCGAGCCGGCATCGCTCGCGGATTGACGCCACCGGCGATCGTGCTCCGTGACATCGAACAGCAACTGGAGTCGCAGATCGTCGAGGCGCACGCCCAGAGTTTGCTCTACAAGCCGTTCCAGCAAGCTCGTCCCGCCGCCATCTCGGAGGAAGCTTGGCAGTCCTTGAGCGGCGACGCGGCGATGGCGATCGACCAAGCGGTGGTCCCCGCGTTCCGAGATTTACTCGCGTTCATGCGGAGCGAATATCTGCCGGCTTGTCGCGGCTCGATCGCGGCGGGGGCCTTGCCGGAGGGGCGGGAGTTTTATCGTTACCGGGTGCGGCACTTCACGACGCTGGAACTGACGCCCGAAGAGGTGCACGAGATCGGCCTCCGCGAGGTCGCGCGGGTTCGAGGCGAAATGGAAGCCTGCATGCGGAAGACCGGCTTTACCGGCTCGTGGGAAGCTTTTATCCGCCAGCTGCGGACTGACCCGCGGCACTATGCGAAAACGCCGGAAGAGTTGTTGCAATACACCGCCTTGATCTGCAAGCGGATCGACGGGGCGCTGCCGCAGTTGTTTTCTCGATTGCCGCGGACCCCGTACGGAATTCGCGAGATCCCGGCGTTCGTCGCGCCGCAGACCACCTCCGCCTATTATTGGCCGCCCGCCGGGGATGGTAGCCGAGCCGGCTATTTTTATCTGAATACTTATAACCTCTCGTCTCGGCCCAAATATGAGATGGAGGCGTTGGCGATGCACGAGGCGGTACCCGGTCATCACTTGCAGATCGCGCTGCAGCAAGAGTTGCAGGATCTGCATGCGATCCGACGCTTTACCAGTTTCACCGCGTTCGTCGAAGGATGGGGGCTGTATGCGGAGCAGTTGGGATTGGAGATGGGATTTTATGAGGATCCCTATCAGGATTTCGGGCGACTCAGCATGGAGGCTTGGCGCGCCTGTCGGTTGGTCGTCGACACCGGGATCCATGCGTTGGGCTGGAGTCGTGAGCAGGCGATCGAGTTCATGGTCGCGAACACGGCCTTGGCCGAACACAACGTCGTCGCCGAAGTCGATCGCTACATCGGCTGGCCCGGTCAGGCCCTCGGTTACAAGATCGGTCAGCTCAAGATTCTCGAGTTGCGGCGGCGGGCCGAACAGCAGCTCGGCGGGAAGTTCGACATCCGCGAGTTCCACGACGTGGTGTTGTCGCAAGGGGCGATCCCGCTGGAATTGCTGGAAGCGAATGTCGATCGCTGGATCGCGCGCGTAGCGGCCGGCTGATCGGCGATCGGTGCGTGGATTACGAACGAGGGCGACATCGTGTTTTTTGACGCCGTCGATGGCAAATCGCTACGGCGGCTGCGACCGTTCCTCGGCGGCGAGAAGTGGTCGGAGGAGCGGCCTTAGCGTTGGCCGTGAGGCACGACGGGCCGGAAAACTCAGCGTGCGCCGCCGACCGTGATCAGATCCGCGGCGGCGAAGATGTCGACATCGATCGGGCGACCGCCGGCGGGGTGCAGCGCGGCTGCCTGGGATGCGGAGCGTGCGGTCAGGACGAAGCGGGACTGATCGGAGCGTTCCAGTGCCACCGCATCGGCGGACTTGAAGATGAAGGTGTGCGACACCATCGCATTGACCGAATCGAACTGATGAGTCACCCGAATCGGCTGATACGGCTGGCCGCAGCGGAACTCGACCCGCAATTGGCCTAAGTCCGGCGACGAGTCGTCGTGACGCTGGATCACGTTGAGCACGTAATCTCCCGCGTCGCTGGTTCTCTGACTGACGCTGACTTGCAAGCCGATCGAGGGGAAGTCGGCGAGGCGGAGATCGGCATACTTGGCCGGCTGTTGCAACACGTCCTGTAGCGAGAACTCTTGCAGCGGCGGCGTGGGATCGAAGCGGCACCAGAACTGCAGTCGCGCTGAGCGCGCTTCTTGGGGCCAGTCGTTCGCTCGCCACTTCAACAGCGGCACCGGTTGGCCGGGTTCGAAATTCGCGTCGTAAAACCAATAGCGATGGTCGGCCTTCTCGACCCCTTGGATCAGCGGGGTGACCACCAACCAGGCGTCGCTCGGTCGCCGAGTTACCGGCTCAATGGCCGATTGCACGGAGACCGGAAAGGAGACGGAACCGGCCTTCACCTCGGGGCGGTGGACCCGCAATTCGTACGGGGACTGGCGTTCCTGGGTACCGGAGACCAGCCCGAAGGATTGTGGAAACTGCCAATCGAAAGGGACCGGTAGGAAGTTTTGACCGTCGGCGGACAATTGGATCCGCAGGGCCTCGCCGCCGGCCAAGGGGATCGCGGCGGTGGCCGACTCGAAGACCAACTGGACGGGGTTCCCACCGAGTCCGCGGGGGTCGATCGTGACGGTGCCGTTGAGCGACGCATTGACGGTCCGAGTCCCGTCCGCGGCCTGGTTCGCGGCGGGGGGTTTGTCGACGCTAAACGTTCCCGCCGCCACCCGCGCGCGAATTTCGCGGAGCAGGTCACTGGAGTCATTGACCGTGACGGTGCCGCCTTGGGTGATCGTGGCGAGCTGATTGAACTCCCGCTCCGCGGCGTCCCGTTCTTCGGTGGGGAGGCCGAAGCCGATCAGGAAAACGGGAACTTGCATTTCATTCGCGACGCGGACCACATCGGCTTGCGTGGTTCGGGGAGGCTGCCGGATGTCACTGCGATTGGGCGTGAACTGGTAATCACGACCATCGGAAATCACGATGATGTTCTTTTCGGTATCGGGATCATCGGCGCGGAAGGCCCGCATCGCTTCGACCAGGGCGAGGTTCAGCGGGGTTTGTCCCCAGGGCTTGACCGAATCGAGTCGTTGCAGCACCGAACCGGCATCGAACCGGCCCAAGGGTAGGATCGTTTCGACATCTTGGCTCGGCATCAAATCCTGGGGTAGCGACGCCGTCGCGCCCGGGGCCTGGCTCAATTTGGGCGGCTCGGACCGTGTCCAAGCGATGCGGTGACCGAGCAGGATGACGCCGACCCGCGCGCCGTCCTGGCGCGACAGTTCGTCTAGCATGGTGACCAGCGCCGACTTCGCCAAATCGAGTTTCGATGGCCCCACATCGACCCTCGATTCGCCCGTGAGCGGCTGGTCCATGCTCTGTGAACAATCGAGCACGAACATGATCGAAACGCGTTTGCGACGTTGCCCTAGCAAGCTGATGGTGCTCGGGCCATAGTCGTGAGGCACGTAATCGACGAGCGGGCCACTCAGCCGATTAACGATAAAGGGGTGGATGAACTCATGGCCGCGGAACATCGTTTTGGCGAGCATGCGGGGCGAATCGGCCGGCACGTCGCTGAGCTTGTTCAAACTCAGTTCCTGCGGCTGGTTGAACGGCAATTGCAGCAGGCTGACTTCGGTCGCCAAATCCTGACGTTCGTTCTGCACCCAGACGCTCGGCCTGCCGGCGGGGAAGGGGGCATCGGATGGGGCTGATGCTGGCGGCGCGGGCAGCGTGGGGGTCACCGTGACCTCAAACGCCGCGGTATCACCCGTGGGCGGTATGGGCAGCCGCTTGGTGTCGGTGACAAGGCCGGTTCTCGCGGCCAGGCGTCGCATCGCTTGTCGCTTTCGCGTGCTCGCCACGTCCCGCTGGATGTCGCTCGATTCCGTCCCCAGCGAGCTAACTAAACCGAGACATTGGTCGCAGGCCTGGTCAAAAAAGGTGTTTCGCGGGGCGACGGCCAGCCGTTCGTTCGGTGTGCCGACGAAGGCATCGAGTTTGCGGTTGGCATGCCAGACGAGCAGTCGCTGCAAGGACTCACGCCACACGGTTTCCAGGGGTGACGTCGTGCTGCGGGCCGCGACGAAGGGGAGTGTGCGTCGCTGCCAACGCGCCGCGGCTTGCCAATCGCGGATGCCGATGGAAGGATCGTCCCACGGATTCGATTTCGCGTCGCCGCTCCAGTGGGCCAGCGACTCTCGCACCTGACCGCCGATCCGTTCGACCCGGGTCGGCCCCGACTCCAGGGCGCCCACCGTGCTGGACGTTTGCAAGGTGTCGGAGCTGGTACCCTCGGGCGGTTCGGGGGAACTGAACAATACCGCGGGGTGGACCGGCCAACTGAGAATTCGGTCTAGCGTCGTCAAGGCTCGGGCCGCGGGCGCTTCCTGGGTGGGTGACCAGTTGATCGGATCAGAGGCCGCTTCCCCAGCCGTACCCTGCACGGCAGTTTCAATGACGATCGAGCGGGCGATGTTGTCGTGAATCTGACGCAGGTCGCGTCGACTTTGCCAGGGGATCCACGGGAGTTCCAGCGCGGCGCGCAATTCCAGAAGGGTCTCGCCGTTGGTTTCCGGATCCTGAATGTGCTGCTTGAGCAGTTCGTCCAGCCGCTGGTCGAGATAGGACATCAGTCCGGCCAGGCGGTCCGCCGTTTCGAGGAACGGCAAGACGGCCTCGGTTCCCGTCAGCTCAGCCGGTCGGGCGGCATCGAGTTGCCGGCTGAGGGTGATCGCGTCGCGACTGGCGGGCAGGACATGCGTGACGAACAGGTCACTGTCCACCTGCCCCGTTTCCGCATCCTGACGGGGCATCAGCTCCGCCAGGCCGTTGGCGAAATACGGCAACTTCTGAATCGCGTTGTCGCAGGTCGAGATCGCTCGGAGCACATCCTCCAATCGCCGCTCGGCAGCCTGATAGGCAATTCGCGTCGCGGCCAACTGGGGCTCGAACTCCGTCGCCGCGGCGGTGGGACCGGCGAGCAACAGGTCTTCGATCAGCAAGCGTTGATCGTCGGCGTTCGCCAAGGCGGGAACGGCCCAAGGCAAGGCCCGCGGCTCTTGACCGCCCGCTTTCGCACGCATCACCGAGAGTCGGTCGGAGTCCGCTCGCAGGCCCAGCAGTTCAACGATCGGGTCGAGTCGCGACCAGCGTTCCAAGGTGCGATAGCGAGTCATCAATCTCAACACCTGGGCATCCTCGAAGCTGAGCGACGAGGCGTTGGCTGCGATCAGGCCCGAACCGGTTGGGTCTGATCCGGTCGGGTCCGAGCCCGATTGGCCAGCGCGGCTGCCTGAAGTGGCATCCAGTTTTTCCACCATCGCCCGCAGGCGTTCGGGGGTGACCCCGGTCAGCAGTTCCTGCCATTGCCGTCTCACCGACTCCACCGAATCGGCGGAGACGCTCCCCAGCATGCCGGAGAGTTCCAAGGACGGGGCGGGTGAGTTGGCGACGGCGGTCGCTCCTCGAGCACCGGCCGCATCACGGATCAGCTTGCCACGGATCGCCACCGGCGAGATTCGCGTCCCGCTTTCCGCGAGGGCTGCCGACAAATCCTGCAAGCACTTCTGCGTGGCGACCTGTTGCAGTTTCGCTTGCCTGATATAGCCCTGGCCGGCAACCGCCAGTTTTTCCAAGTGCAGCAAGCGGTGCTCCACTTCGTTCAACTTCTCGGGCACGACCGACAACAGGGCCTGCCGGGGCAACTCGCTCGCTTCACGCCACAGCAGGTCGCGGTCCTTCGTCGAGATCAACGGTAAGGAGTCCAGCGTCAGTCGTTGGAAGAGTCGATCGACGACCTCCGCCGGAAGTGACCACGAGATGGCGAAGTCGTCCGCATCGGCGGGAACCACCAGCACCTGCTGTTCGGGTATCTGGTGTGTCTGGGACCAGCGTTTCATTTCGCGATTCAGCTCGGCCACCAGGGCATGGAGCTTGATTTGACTCTCCTTCGGCATGTCCTCGCGTTCGGCCGTACCGAGGGCCCGTGCCACCAGAAAACCGAACAGGCTGCCGGTCAATGCCGGCGCGCTCCAACCCACCTGATTCGGCGAAGCGCTGTTGATGATCACGACCCCGGGATGCCGCGCGCGATCCAGCACCGCGTCCAACCGATCCGCGAAGGTGTTATGCAGTTGGCCGATCCGCCAATTCGCCGCGGAGCGGTTGCTATCCAGCAGTACCAATTTGTTGACGTGAGGGGGCAACTTTTGGCAGATCAGGTCGAGAACTTCCGAAACCGGCAACCAAGTCGCCGAATCGATCGGTGAGGCATCGGCCGGGAGCAGGTGGGGTCGCCCCTCCGAGTCCACCACGCCGTGCAAGCTGAAATAGAACACCACCGTTTCAGGCAGGGAACGCTCGGCAACGAATGTCGTCAACTCGGCATCGAGTCGACGCAACGCCAGGTCACGGCTCCGCCAGTCGACGGACAGATCGACGATTTCCAACGCCTCATGAGCGAGCGTCTGGAACCGTTCCAAATCCTCACTCGCCCAAGCGTTGGGGTCGACCGGCCATTCGTATTCGGTAATGACGGCCGCGAACATCGGGGTCAGCCGCGGCCGGTGGGCCAGGAGGAGCGTCCAAGCGGCGATCAGCCCCAAGACCACGAAAAACAGCAGCCCAACCGCGACCGCTCGGAGCCTACGGCGGGAACGGGAGCGGGAACGAACTTGGTTGACAGTGATCGTCATGTTGGGTCATTAGGAACGGTCATCGGCGCAGGCCGCAATTGGCGAGGGCCGATGGCGGCAAGGGTTCGCGATGATGGCGGTTGACAGGCGCTGCCGCAATTGTGGCGGCGAAGCGGGATTCGTCCCGCCCGCCCAATCCAGGTTGGGCTCGCGGGGAGATCCACGCCGGTCCCATTGCGAGGTCGAGCGGACGCCCTTGTAGTGTAGCTCGATTTGCGGCGGCCCATGAACCTGGCCGAATCGCGGCCGGACCGCGATGCGGCAGCGACGGGTCAGCGGTCGGTCGCCGTGGCGCCCCCCAACTGAGGAAGCCTTCGCACCGTCGCCTCGGGGTGTTCGAACGAGACGTCATTCGTCCTGATCGCGGCGCTCACGCGATCAGTGGCGGGGACACGATGTCCGACGCTAAGCACGATCTTTTGAGCATCGCTCGTTGGCCCTTGGACAGGGGAAGCTGGCCCTTGAATGCTCAACGCGGGCGCGGCCGTCCACTGGGCGGCTTGGCTCGAAGCGGTGATGTCTCGCCAAGGTCGGGCGGGGACAGATTTCGCAGCGGTCGCCGGTTCAGGCGGCGGTGGCGGCACCGCTTCGGGGGGCGACGGAGATGCGGGGGCCGCGCCGGCTTCCTCGCCATCGCCATCTTCTGGCCCCTCTTCGGGCATCGCCGACTCGTCGTTGGGATCGAAGCTCGGTTCGCAGCAGGTTTCCAGCGCCAGCCTCGCGAGTCGTCGGACACGTTGGGACCGTTCGACGAAGCAGCCGCTTTCGTCGGTCTCCCACGCCAACCGCATCAACTCTTTATGGACCTCGACGGTACAGCAACTGTTGCCACCGCAGCAGGCGCAATTCTTCAGTCCGAGGTCGCGGAGCGCCTTGACGGTGGCGTAGCGAACTTCTTCGCTGCAATCCTTCAGGCTTTCGGCTAACGCTTCGGCGACCCCTTCGTAGCAGCCGCAGCCGATGGTTGCCAAATAGGCAATGGCTTTTGCCTTCTGAGGCGCTTCGTCTTCCTTGGCTTTGATTTCGGCAGCCGTCTGGACGCTCGGCGGCGCGTCGGGGCTGAGGTTGGCCGGATCGGTCAATAATTTCAGCGGGGGTGTCGGCTCGAGTCCGGGAAAGAACGTCCCCAACTGGGCGGCGAGGCAATCGCGGGTATGTCGCAACAGTCCGAAGGTGCCTTGGAATAGTTGGGGAATGCCGAGGAATTGAGGGAGCGAGCAGGCGGGTACCGGCGCTGGCGCTGGCACGGCGATGATGGTCGTTGTCGCCGTCGTGGCAGCGGGCGCGGCGGCAGCGGTTGCGGCGGCCGGAGGGATCAACGGCGGCACGAGCGGCGTCGAGGAGCAGCCGACGAACGACAATCCGACCAGGCCGCAGGCCCAGCCGAGTGATCGTAGTTGTGGTTGCTGTCGTGTCATCACCGCTCCTCAATCCGCCCCACGGGCTCGGCGACCTGGGGGAGGAAACCTCCGAACCAGTGGTCAGGGTGTCCGCTCGAGATTCCGTTTCCTACGTTTACATCGGTTGTTCGGGCTGCGCTGCCACAGCGATTCGGATTGAGAAAGTTAGCCCGATTTCGGTTCAAGTTTTCCCGCGCCATGGCTGAAGTGGGAGCCGATGGGGATCGCCACCCGCGGGCGAGCGGAACGAGCGCGACGCGTCGAAATCACTTGATCAGCAAGCGGATGGCGGTTGGTTCGCGATCCCCTTCTGGGACCGCGAACGCCTGCTCACCGCGGCGGCGGTTGTTCTTCACCAATCCGCGGGCGCTGACCCGGTACTCACCCGGCGCGATCCGCTGGAAGGTGAATTGTCCCGAGGCGTCGGTGAGCCGTGTGGCGATCACCTTGGTCGGATCGGCGGGAGTGCTGAGTTCGACCACCGCACCTTCCACAGGGGTTTTGCCGTGGATCACGACGCCGGAGACGGGTTTGGGACGCGTCTTCTCGGCCATCGCTTCCGCTTCGGACCGGATTTCGATCACGACCGCTTCGGGAGTCGACGCGTTTCCCACCCGATCGACCGCCTGCATCAACAAACGCTGGCTGCCGGGAGGCAGGCCGGCGGTCGGGACGGTCGCCGCCCAACTCCCTCCGGGCGTCGACGCCGCGGCGACGGGGGGTGGGACGGCGGCAAAGTCGTTCGTGCCCGGCGCCGCGAAGCCGAACCTAACCGAAGCCACTCCTGACAGTCCCGCGTCATCGGCGCTGACGGAGATTTCTAAAGGCTTCCCTTCGCCGACGATCCGGCTCGGGAGGACGCGTGCCGCCCCCAGTCGCGGCGGTTGACCATCCAAGACGATTTCGACCGGATCGCTCCAGGTTTCCCGCCCCGCCGCGCGAAGCGATCCCAGCAGGTTGACCCGTGCGTCGGAGACCGCCCCGGCGGGTGCGTCGAACTTGAAATCGCTCACGGTTGCCAGCAGCTGAATCGCCCCGTCCCGAGGCTTGGGTAACAGCCGGATGTCGACCTGCCGGTCGGAGCCGAAACGGACCGGATTCTCACTTCGGAATACCCGGTCACGATTCGCGTCGATCCCGATCCTCAATTCGTCTCGCGGATCGAGGAAGGTGCCCAGCGGGGCATCGACCTGAGCCGTGATCGCGAGCGAGTCGATCGGTGACTTGAACGCCGCCTCCGCCACCGGGCTGAGGATGCGGATCCGACTGGCGTCGGCCCATTCGGGGATCAAAGGCTGACTGCTGCTAGGGAAGAACCGGAACAAGAACGCTCGGGGGAACGAGTCGACGTCGATTTCGACCAAGACCTGGCGGTTGTCGTCTGGGGCGATGTCGGCAGTTAGGAGGATGGAGGGGGCATCGCGCCCCAGCTGCCCGGTGAGCTTCAGTTGCAGAGGATTCGACGTCTCGTCGGTGATCCGAGCGATGACGGGGATTCCGGCCTCGGGGAGAGCCGCCGCATCGATCGCGTTCAAGTTGATTTGAAGTCGTCCGCTGCTGACGTCGTAGCCGGCGACGGCGTTGACGTACCGCCTCGGCCGCTGGGGCAACAGCCTGACAAACTGAATCGCGGTCGTCTCGGTCGCCGGTTCATGCACCACCACCAACAAGCCTTGGCTGATGTCCAGACCCGGCGGGATCACGGGCGCGGCTTCCGCCACAGCCTCGGTGGACCCCGCCGCGTCGACCGCCGGTTGCGCGGGGTTGGCGACGCCTTCGCCTACGACGGCGCCCGTAGCGGTCGGCGGGTTCGTGGGCAGCAGCGCCGGCAAAATCTCGATCGGGCTTCCACCGACCGGCAGCGTCAGCGACACGGGCGGCAGGACCGTAGCGACTCCCCCGAGTTGATCCAACCAGGCCTCCGCCACGGCTGCCGGCACCATCGCGTCGGGAGGGCTGCTCGCGAGCGGTTGCCGCGGACTCAGGACCCGGACGATCGCCTGCAACTCCTGGCGACGGAGGTTGCGGAGCGCGACCTGATAACCGGTCACACGATTGGGATAGGGCAGCAACCGAATGCCGTCATCGGAATCGTCGGCCCAGGATGTCGGCGCACCGCCAATCGTCACGGCGACGGCGGCGCGATCGGGCAGCACGATCTCCGCGTCGTGACGGGTGTGATCGCGGGCGGAGATCGCTCGCACCAGCAATTTGGTTTGGTTGCTAAAGCCATCCTGGCGCTGCAAGGTCAGCGGTACCGTGCGTGATTCGCCGGGTTGCAAGCGGAAGGTTGGCGGTAGGCCGGCACGATCCGGCTGGTAAGGGTATATCGCCGCCTGCCGCAGCCGGTCGGCGAGCGCAGTCGCTTCCCGAACGTGGGCAAAGCCGAACAGATCCTGGCCCTCCGGCATCGGGGCGGCCGGGTCCGCTGTCGCCTCGTCGGCCGGCGGATCGCTCGGGCTCGCCGGGGGTGGTCCCGTCGGCAGCCCGCTGATCAGATTGAGCCGGCGGTCTTCCGCGTCGGCGGCCAACGCGCGGAGCTGCGTCGCCAACTCGCTTTCGAGATACAGCTTGGTCCGACCCTGGGGGTCCACATCCAGCAGTCCGCGGTTGGTATCGACGACCAGGTGCAGTTCGGCATCTTCGCCACCCCGATTGATGACCGTAATTTCGATATCGACCGTTGTTTCACCGGGGGCCAGGGTGATCCGTTCGGGGCCACGGATCTCGAGGCTCGGGGCACCCAGTGGCGGCAAGGGCGGTTGCATCGGTTCCGCCCCAGCGATCTCCTGGTAATCTCGCACCGTAGCCAAAAACTGGGGTAGCGTCGCCGCCGCGGCCTCCGCGGCCGCCAGTCGCTCGCGGTCCGCCAGCCACGCCAACTGGTTGTAGCGGAGTGACGAGACGAATCGTTCGGAGACCTTGGCCGGGTCGAAGGGCGAGCCGATGGGAACGCCGATTAATCGCATCCAGGTCCCGATCCGCCGCAGGTTATCGAACTGCATGCGGCGAAGCTCAACGTTGCGCAAATCGAGCGACCGATCGAGGAGCGTCTCCAGCGCGGTGGGCCATCGTCTGCGATCTTCGCTCAGGGACACTCGCAACGAATCGTAGTCGGCGAGGATCTGTTCCGTCGATCGCTTCGCGTCCGGCCAGGCGGCCCACTGTCGATGGAGTTCTTCCGCAGTCAAACGATCCGCGACCGGAACGCGAAAATCGGCCAGTTCAAAGGCGGCTAGCTGCAGCCGAACCCAATCCTTCGAGGCCCGCTGCAAGACGGAAAACCGGGTCATCCGCGCCGGGTCCTCGGTGCCGTCACTGGCATTGAGGCTGCGCCACCGCCGCAGCGCCTGTTCGCGGGTATCGGGCGTTGTGAAGTCCCGCAGCGCCACCGTTTCCAGTTCCGGCAACATCGCGATCAGACGCATGCGGGACGACGCGTCGGTCAGCGGCGTGCGGAGCAGCGTCTGCAAGAACCAGACGTCCGACAACTTCACCGCACCGCTGATCAAGCGTTCGACCTGGGCGGCGTCGCCATATCCGGCCATCCGAGTTTGGATCCGTTCCAAGCCATCGGCCGTCGCCTTCAGATCGCCAAACACCGAGGGCAGGTCAAGTTGGATTTGGCGGGCCGACGACAAGAACTCGATCAGCTCACCGACCTCCTCGCTCGTCGGGAAGGGTTGTTCGGGATGTCCGTGGCCTTGGACATGGAGCGCGAAGTAATAGGGCAGCCAGTTGAGCAGGTCATGCAGGAGGCGTTCGATCTTGGTGCCCTGCTCCACCGAATCCATCAACGAGTCATACTGCCGCTGCGCGTCGCCAAAGCTCGCGGCCGCACGAGCTTGCCAGTCGTCGCGGATCCGGTCGGTAAACTCCCGTTCGCCAGCGCGGCGAACCCGATCCGCGGCTAGCAAATCAGTCCGCCATTGCCGCTGCGAGACGACCCGGATCGCGGCATGCTCGGCGGCCCAGGCGCACCGCAGCCATTGGTGGAACAGCGGCCACTCCTCAGGCCCCACGCTCGGAAACATCGTTATCGGGCGAAACTCATGCAGCGATTCGAAGTCGGGATCCCAACCGCTTTGTTGCCAGGCAGTGAACTCCTGATAGGTGCCGTCCTGCAGCAGTTTCGAATAGGCCTGCAAGGCGGTTCGGGCCGTTTCGTCGAAGCGTTGATCCAGGCTTTCGCTGGCGATCAGCAGCGTTAAGGAATGAATCCCTTGCGTGTTCTTGAACTCGGGGCTGCGTTGGCGAAACTGATCGACCAAGCGTTTCCCCGGTTCGGCTGCCGCGGTGGCCGTCGCCGCCGGGGTAGTTCCCCCCGCGAGCGCCGAGCCCAGCTGGGCTGATTTCAGCAACTGTTCCATCGGCAGCAGTTGTTCGTCGAATGCCCGCAACAACGGCTTGATGTCGAACGTCCACCCCGCACGGATCGTCTGGTCGACCTGCAACAACTGTTGCTCATAAGTGCGCCACAAGTCGGGGGCGTAGTCGATGGGACGGATGCCGTATTCCCGGGTGGCCAACAGTTGGTCGCGGATCGACCAGGCGAGCCCGAGCTTGTCCAACAAGACCGTCTGATCCAGCGGGTTCAGGGGCAAGACCGCGCCGCCCGTGGTCGTCGTGGGCGTGGTCCCGGGCGCGGCCGCCCCGCCGGCGGACGCGGTTGCGGCGGCTGCCGCCGGGGTTGCGGAGGGCTCCGTCGACCGCGGTCCGCTGGGACCCGCGACGGGGGAACCCGAGTCAACGGCCCCCGTGGTGCCGGGTGCCACTGCTGTCGGTGCCGTGGCGTCGGTGCCGCTGGAAGCAGGTGCGGCGGTACGACCACCGGGCGGTAGGACGTTGGGGGGTGATTCGGGCGGCTTGGGATCGACGGGGCGGGGGAGCCGCGCGGAGTTCAACCTGTCGCGGATGCGATCGGACCCCGGGACCATGCGATTCGCGACGGTTCCCTGAAACGCCCCCTGCCACCGATCCGAATCGGTCGACGCGACCGTCTCCTGGAGGCCCATCTGGAGATCGACCTCCCGCATTTCATCGGGCAGTGCCAGCACGGGCAGGATGGGAATTGCCAGATCCCGCACCTTCGGCTGCCCAGCCCCCCACAGCAATTGGGGCGTTTGGGTCGCGTAGCCATCGGTCACCTGGCCGACCCAGGTCGTGACCCCCTCGCGGACATACATCAGCAATTCGCCGATGGTGATGACGCGATCCCGGTCCAGATCGGCTTCGCCCTTCAAGCCGCGGGCGACGAAGAAGCCGAAGATGGTGCGACGGAGCGCGGAGGATTCGTGCGCCTGCTCCAGTGGCGAATGCGAGGTCAACATCCACAGCGAGTCGTCGTTGGTTTGCGCCACCAGTTCGGCCAGTCGCAAGCTGAACGTATCGGGTAACAGCAGTCCGTCGTCCGGCGTCAGGGGCGAAGCCATGTCGAACAGGATCAGCTTGGTTTTGCCGGGCAGGCTGCGAACCTGCTCGAGCAGTTGCCGGATCGGCAAATCGTCCGTGGCGACGGCTCGACCCGACGGACGCAGGGCCGGTCCGCTATCCCCGAGGAACTCGTGGGCCGCGAGGACCACGAGGACCACATCCGAATCGCTGACGGAGTCGATGCGAATCCCGGAAGCAGGGGGCAGCGAATCGAGCTGCGCGGGGGTCACCAGCGGCAAGATCTTCGGCAGATCGGTATCGTTGAACAGCGCCGACCGCAGCGGGGTGAGGTGGGCGTACTGCTCCAGGGCAAAGGGTGGCGGCGCGATCGCTCGGCTGGGATCTCCACCCGCCGTCAAATAGATCAAGTGCGAATTGGGGTGACGCAGTGGCGTGACCACCAACCAAACGAAGGCCCCGATCAGGGCGATCAAGGTCAGCAACAGCGCCGTGCGTTGGAACATGCGATTGCGGATCGTCGCCCTGCGCCGCAGGTCACGCCATCCCGAATTACCGCTCATGGGAGGCTCCTGGGTTACGGTTCATAGGGCATCCGTTCGCCTGAAGCGATCTGCTCCGCGATCGTCAGCCACGCCGCGCAGCGCGGCGCGGGGGGCCCATTGTCAGGGGCGGCACCGAGCGTGATCGTCAACGCCCCGGCGACCGCGCGGCTGGCCAGGGTATCGGCTGGCGGTACCGGGGTCGCCGCATCGGCCGGGGCGAGGCTGTCGCCGCACCAGAAGGCTGCCGCGGCCAGCCAACCGCCGGGCCCCTTGTAGCCTGTCTTCATCGCCGCCGCCTCGGCGGCGCGGCAGGTGGTCGGGCTCGGGGCCTGCACCCATGCGGCGGCGGCTCGGTGCGCTTCGCGTTGCACGCCGGCGAGCTGGCCTTGCAGCGTTTGTTCGACGCAGTAACACCCCCAGGCGACGCAGGGGCGCTGGCCGAGCGTGTAGCCGCGAACTTGCAGCGCCGACTGGTAATCGCCGGTCGCCACCAAACCGCCGTAGAGGGCGGGGAGGTCGGTCGCCGTGGCCGCGATCGCAGGGGCCTGACCGCCGAGTTTCAAACGCGA
This sequence comes from Planctomycetaceae bacterium UBA6172, assembly GCA_002422955.1. Taxonomy (GTDB): domain Bacteria; phylum Planctomycetota; class Planctomycetia; order Pirellulales; family Pirellulaceae; genus UBA6163. The sequence continues at coordinate 28,474 of DITY01000197.1, read as the reverse complement.
GCAAAGTTCCGGTAACGTCAGCGTCGCGGCGGCGATCGCGACCGCGTCGCGGGTCACGCCCGGCGTGGTATCCTCGGCGAGGCGGAACACCCCTTCTAAGTGGACGCGAAACTCGGTCTGGCCCGCCAACACCCGATCGCCATCGGACAATTCTTGCGTTTGGACCGCCGCAGCATTGACTTGGGTGGGGGCCGAATCGAGGGCGTGCAACACGCACCGCTGCTGGCGGCAATCGATCAGGAAATGGAAATCCGCCATGCCCGCATCGGCCGGGAAGCTGAAGTCCGCCCAGTCGGTTTTGCCGAACCGGGCGACCAAGCCTTCCTGCAGATGGATCAGGCGTCCCGGGTCGGGACCTGCGATGACTTCGAATCGGATACGCACGAAAAATCTACCTTGATGGCTGTCAGTTGATCGCCACGACCCCGCCCTTGATCGTGGTCATCGCCTCGCCTTCGAGCGTCGCCGTCGTGCCCTTGGCCTCGAACGACAGACCGCCATCGATGGCAACCCCCATGTCTCCCTGGATCTTGACATCGGCCGACTGGATGGTGATTCCGCCGGTCGTGATCACGATCTTGCTCGACCCAACCGTCAGGCTGATTTCCTGCGCCGCCTCGATGGAGCACTTGCCGGCACTCACTTGGACCGTCAGGTTGCCTCGGGATACCGTCACATTCTTGTCACCGGCCGAAACCGTGGTGACCTGATTGCCGCTCTCGACCGTCAATTCGTCGTTGCCTTTGACCTTTTCGGTGCGGGTCCCCTCCGTGATCGTCAGGACGAGGTTGCCCTTATCGATCAGCACGGTGCGGTTCCCGGTCTTGATCTGCAGCTTGTCATTGCCCTGGTCCAGCGTCACGGTGCGATGGTTGTAAATGTCGACCGTCTGGTCGCCCGCATCTTTCTTGTCGAAACCGACTTTCAGGGTGTCGTTGTTCTCGACGACCCGGTTGAAGTCGCGTTCGGCATGGAGGTAGATCTCTTCTTGGTCCTTCAAATCTTCGAAGCGGAGTTCGTTGAAGTTCTGGTCGGTCCCGTTCTTGGTGCTCCGCGTTTTGATGCCGCTTTGCGTCATGTTGGCCGGCAGCGTGTAGGGCGGCATCATGTCGGCGTTGTAGAGGGAACCGGTGACCAGCGGCCGGTCGGGATCCCCTTCCAAGAATTGGACGATCACCTCCTGGCCGATCCGCGGCAGGAACATGCTGCCCCACATCGCCCCCGCCAAGGATTGCGCGACGCGGAGCCAACAGCTGCTCTTTTCGTCTTTCGCGCCCAGCCGGTCCCAGTGAAACTGGACGCGGATCCGGCCATATTTATCGGTCAGGATTTCCTCACCCGCTTTCCCCACCACCACAGCCGTATGCGGCCCATTGACCACGGGCCGTGGCGTCTTTCGAGGCGGGCGGTAGGTGACGGTCGAGGGGATTGCGTGAAACCGTGCGCGAAAACGGTCCTGCAAGCGTTCCGTTGACGCGATCGCTTCGACCTGAATGTCGCTGTCGATGACCAGATATTCGAGCTTGTCGCTCGTCCGTGGGAATTGGATCAGCTTGAATAGGCCCCCCGTCGCCAGGCCCAAGGCGTTTCCCTCACCCTGGCAAATCTTGGCCCCCGCCAGCAGTTCCTCGATCCGCGTGTTGGCATAGCGTTGCCCATCGTCGGTGGTGGCATGCTTGCCCCAGTAGTCGTAGACCTCGCCCTGCTCCATCTGATACGTCGCCAATTCTTGCGCGCGGACCTGCAACGACGTCTTGGGGGTTTCGAAGTTGTAATCGGTCAACGACACGGTGCCGCTGGTGACGGCGCTGGTGGGGCGAAAGGTCGTCAGGTATTCGAGTTCTCGAGTCTCGGCGCCGGTCTTCATCCACTGCAGTTCGCTGACGCCGACGATCGCCTTGTGTGCGCTGCTGGTATCCACCAGGACCATCTCGTTCTGGCCGGCCGCATGGGTGAAGTAGTAATAGATGCCTTCCGCTTCCAGCAAGCGGCTGACGAAATCGAAGTTCGATTCGCGGTACTGGACGCAGTATTCGACGGGGGGATAGTCCTCGGTCAGGGCGCTCTTGATCTCCACCCCCGCCTCGGCCAGCACTTTCTTGACGATGGCGACCACCGTCTCGTTCTGGAAAATCCGGCAGTCGGCACCCTGCCTCAAGAACCAAAACTGTGGTCTGGCGATCACGACGAAATGTTCGTACTCGCGGATTTGACCCGCATGAGACGCGCTGGATGCGATCCCGTGAAAGTGTCGCTCGAATCCTTCCGCGTTCATCGTCAGCGTGATCGATTGGCCGAGCAGATCATCGAAATCGATGTTCGCATCTCGGCTCAGCAGATGGAGTTCCAGTCGATACGGTTCCCCCAGCTTTTCCCGCAGGTTCAGCTTGGCGAACAGCAGCTTGTCGGCGGCCAGTGGGGTCGTCAGTTGATAGGCGGCAGCCAATTCCGAATCCTGAAGTGGAAAGCGAGGAAAGATGGAAGTCCGAGGACGAGGATACACGGCGCTGCCCACGAGCCACGGGGCGACGATCCGCTCGCCCCGCAGGGCGGACCGTGACTCGACGCCCGGTTATCCCCGCAGTTTTCGGGTCAGCATTTTCTTCTGCAAACGAAGGTCTGCTTTCGACTGCCGCGGCCGTGTGCTGGCGGCCGAGCGGACGATCGGTTTATCGCCGGTCTTGCCGTCCGAACGCTGGCTACCCTGACCGGATCGAGCCGCCCCTGTCGATGGAGCATCCCCCGAGTCGGCGGACTCGTCTTCGTCAGGACCCCGCAGATCCTTCAGAGTCCCCGTCCCGAACTCCCGGATCCCCTGCTTGGCGCTCTCCAAGGCGAACATCTGTTCTTCGATCGGATCCTCAAAGGTGCCCTTGAAAGTCTCGGCCGATATAACCAGCGCGTCGGCCTGCTCCGAGAGAAAACCGAGCCCAGGTAGTCGGCTCAGACTTCGCATCAGGTTTTCTAAGCGTTTGAGATGGTCTGCCATGTCGCACGTCCAGCCGAACGGGGAAAGGTCAACGGCGGAGCTGCGAACCCCGCCCTCAACGCGAAGGAATCCGCAGTCTACAGGTCCGCGAGCAATTTGGCTAATTCAGGGTCCATGCCGTCGCTATCGTCCGAGGGGTCGGTATCTGCCGACGAGCCGCCCGAGGAATCGCTGGGGGAATCGTCGCACGACATCTGAGCCATCAGCGCCTCCAGGGATGTGTCCGCATCGTCCGATGAGGAACCGCGGGAGTCATCCGACAGCAGGCTCGACAGGTCGCTGGAGTCGCTGGACCCGAAGCTGGAATCGTCGTCGGAGTTGTCGGAGCCGAAGCTGGAGGAATCGTCGTCATCGCCCGAGTTCCACCGCAGGTCATCGCGCCACTCGGCGTCACCAGCCTTGCCGGCCGGCGATTTCGCCGCTGCCGTGGGGACTTCGACCGAGCCGCTGTCGGGCCAAGACCCGGCCAGTTCGACGCCGGCCAGACTGATCGCCCCGCCCAAGCGGACGGCCGGTTGCCCCTTGAGCGACAGCAGCGGGATATAGCCCCAACCGCGGACCGTTGCGGCGACCTTGTGCGACAACAAGCGGTCGGTGCAGGGCAACGCGACCTGATCGCCGTCGCTGTCGGTCCAGTAGTGATAGGGCATGTCATCGAAGGACAGGATCGACCCGAGCCGCATCTTTTTACGGCCCTGGGCCGCGAAGGTCTGGCCTAACATCAGACCGACCAGCAACACGCCGTTGCCCCACAACATGCCGGATACGCCGGTCAGCGGGGTGAACTCTTCAAAAGTGAAAGCATCGATCGGGTCGCTCTTCTTGCCGTAGGGGAGCCGCAGCAGGAATTGCGGGACGGTCAGCGCCAGGAACTTGGCCTCCGGCATCTGCTTCACCGCGGCCCAGGCTTCCACCTCGTCGCGGGGTCGGTCTTGAATCGGTTCGCGATCCAAACAGCGTTTATCGATCGACGCCACGAAGGGGGCGTTGGCCGCCGCCGCGATCTTGGCGATCCGCCCCAACAGCTCGGCGTGGGTCGAAGTCTCGTCAAATTGGTAGTAACCCAAAATTGCTGCGATCGCGCCCTGCGCCGTATCCAGGGCGGGTTGCTCGACCAACAGCTTGTACAGGCCGGTCGATTCCAAATCATCGGCGCCGCTGAGGTCGCTCGCCAATTCTTCGGCCGAGATGTCGTACAGCACGATCTGCAGCGTACGGCCCGTTTCCAACCGCCGCACCAGCAGGTCGACGCCGCGCCAAATCGCCTCCAGCGATTGAAACTCACTCTGGTGCAACACCGCGCGCATCGCCGCCGAGAGGCTGGCGTCCACGGCTTCGATCAGTTGATCACGATCCGGGTCGGGGGAGGCGGTGACGTACGGGGTGACCAAACTGCGGAGCAGGTCGTCGACGTCCGTAGCACCGTCGCCGCCGGCCGACTTTTTGCCGATCAATTTTGCGAAATCGCCTAACTTGCCCGCTGCGGGAACGGTGGTCGCGCGACTGGCCCGTTTACGGCGTTTTCGCTTGACGGGAAGCTCGTCGGCGTCCTCGCTCCAGCCCCGGACCTCCGCGGCGGCGGCTTTGTAGGTGCGGTCATTCCCCAGTCGCTGCCGCAACGATGCCAGTTCTTCGAACACTGCGAGTTTGTCGAATAGCTCATCGGGATGGAAATCGTCCATCGAGCCGATCTCGAGTTCCACTGCCTTTTCTGATCCTTCGTCCGAATCGCCGCCAACCCCCGCCAGTGGCAAGGTGATCGAAATTTTCATCCGCTCAAGGATGTCGTCGAGATTGTCGACGTCGACCCGCAGCGGCTTGAGTTTGGCCAGTTCCGCGCCCGTATCGAGCCTTCCGGAGAGAGCGCGGCCCGAGAAATCGCCCAAGATCGCGATCCGAAAGGGAACGGAGTCTCCGGGGTTCGTCGGTGGTGGCCCCTGACGGAGCGTCCCGAAGTTGCATTCGAATTTCATCGCATCGGCTCGGTTGATGTTGAGAAGGGGTCAAGCAGGGCTGAAAAGCTGATCGCGGTGGAAAACTGTCAAATGTAGCAAAGTTGAGGAAATGAGCGGGGACGTCACAACCGATACAAACCGTTGTGTCGATCCGTTGTTAGGGGTCGGGTGGGCTTTATCTGCGCCGCTCGCGCCGTAGACTCCGCGTCAGCGGTATCCTTGCGGATGTGTGGACCCGAGCCGACAGGCCAGGGCCAAAGCGGGTGAATGCCAATCATGTCAGGGAGCGTCTCAGCAGCGCGACAATCCGGTCACCGTGGCGGCGGCAAGCCGATCCGGTGGCGGCTGGTCGCGTGCCTGCTGGGCTTCCAGTTGCTGGCCGCGTCCTCGCTGGCCGCTCAGAACCCGCCGCCATCGTCGTCGGTGCCCGCGACGGCAGTCGCGCCGAACGCCCCTCGCCCGCGCCGCCTTCCGCCTTTGACGCGCGACCCCGCCGCCCCCGTCCCCAATGCCTTTCAGGACCGGTTGGACCAGGTCGATGCGTGGCCTGATGGCTGGGCCGAGAATCCGCCGCTGGTTTCGACGCCGTCGCTGGGGGAACCGATCTCGGGCCGCCAGCCCGAACCGCTGGCCGACGGCTGGACCCCCTTCGAATTCGAGTTCGGGGGAGCGGGCGAGTATTCGGTGCTGGACGCACCGCTCGCCAGTCCCGGGCATGCCTTGCAGGTGACTCTGGAGCGATTTCATCGCCGCTCGACTTACTCACGGTTCTCCCAGTGGGCCGTCGGGGCGACGGATCGGCTGCTGGCCACCCGTCAGCGGGTGGATGCCGGGATGGGGATGCTGTGGGTGCCCCACGCGCCGTTGATCCTCGATACGACTCAGCCACGAAACCAACTGCGGTTCCGAACGGACTTCGGCTTTGGGCTGCAATTCCCCGATCGCAACGAATACTACTGGGCGGCGGACCCCGTCGGCCCGGGATATCAAGGCGATATCGATACCCGCCAATTCAACTTCATGTTCGAAATCGGAAGCGATGCGTTTTCGGTCCAGACCGAGTTCCCGATCCAAGGCTATTCGCCCGAGTTCGGTGACGGGCACTCGGCGTTTGGCGACATCCGCATCACCCAGAAGACTCGGGTGTTGGACGCGGAGCGGCTCCAAATCGCCCAGATGTTCCGCCTCCATACCCCCAGTGGCAACAAGCGGATCGGCGCCGGGACCGGGCATGTGTCGATGGAACCCGGGGTTTTGGCCCGTTACCGCTATACCGACTGGACCTACCTCCATGCCGAACTGAAGTATTGGCTGCCGTTGGGGGCGAATCCGGAGGCGGCCGGGGATGTGCTGACCTACGGTTTCGGTCTGAGCACGGTCTGGCACGAGACGCTGTCCACGGCCATCATCCCGACGCTGGAAATGCAGAGCATCAATTTCTTGGCAGGACAGAAGACGGGGCCGTTTGGCAGCATTCGGGTCGACGATGACAATACTGCGATGCTCGTCCCGGGGATCCGTTTCACCCGAGACAAAGGGGGCGACATCGGCGCGATCGACTGCGGGGTTGGCCTCGGTTTCGGGTTCTCTCACCAACGGTATTACGATACGCTGCTCCGCCTCGAGCTGCGGTTAACCCGCTGATCCTGTTAACCTGCTGATCCTGGGGCGCGGCAGTCTGGGCCTTGCGGCCGACCCATTTTCCCGACCGCTGCTTCGTCAGCCGGCACCCGGGGGAGCGGCTCACCGACAGCGACGTCTTTCCCCGCGACCGGGCCGACCAAGGCGAAGCTTGCCACCTTTCGCCTCACTTTTCACGCAAACGATCGCCTCTGGGGCAAATGGCTAGCATAATACATGGTCGAAGCCGCTCGCCGGAATCGCCCGCGTTTTGGTCTTCCGCCTCTGCCCCGAGTCATCTCCCATGCCTTCGCTCGATCTGTCCGCACTGATTCAGCCCATCGATCCGGGGCTGCCGTCCGGCGAGGACTTGGAATACGACCCCGACTTCTCCGAAATGGAGCGAGCTGCTGCCGGCAAGCCGGAGCTGCAGATGGGTAGCTCGGTGCTTGAAGGGGAGGAGCCCGACTGGGCGACGGTCCGCGAGAAGGCGCTGGAGCTGTTGACGCGGACGAAGGATCTGCGGGTCTGCATCTATCTTTGTCAAGCATCGCTTCGCACCCACGGGTTCGAAGGCCTCGCCGAGGCCCTGCAGGTAACCGAGCAGATCAACTCGGCGTTCTGGGATTCGATGCACCCCCAGCTCGATGAGGACGACGACAACGATCCGGCGGCGCGGGTGAATGCCTTGAGCGCCTTGATCGCCGCACCGATGCTCCGGCAGATCGAGCTGACGCCGCTGCTTTCCGTACCCGTGCTCGGGGCTGTCACCTGGGCCGATGTCAAGCCGCTGAGCGCCGGCGAGACTCCGCGGATGCCTCCCGGCGAGGCGCAGGCGATTGTGAGCAACAGCGAGTTGGATCGACTGGCGGCGCGGCGGGACTCGCTGCAGGCCGCCACCGCCGCATGCGCGACGTTGGAAAAGTACATCACCCAGCAGGTCGGTACCTCCCGAGCGCCGAACCTGCAGGCGATCCGCGACCTGCTCAAACGCATCGAGGCCCAACTCGGGCGATGGTGGACCGAGCGGAGCGCGATCGAGACGCCGGACGCCGCGGTGGCGGACGCGAGCGAACCGGGCGAGGGTTCGGACGCGGTGGCCGATGCGGCAGGTTTCGCCGGCGCCGCGGAGTCGACCTCCTGGGATGATGGCGAGCAGTCGGTGGCCCGCGGGGCCAGGCGAACCCCGCATCTCAGCGGGCCGATCGGCTCACGTCAGGAAGTGCTCGCCCTGCTCGATCAGATCCTCGCCTACTACCGGCAGTACGAACCTTCCAGCCCCCTGCCGCTGCTGCTGGGGCGGGCGCGACGGATGGCGAACATGTCGTTCCTGGAGGTCCTGCAGGACATGATCCCCGAGGGGCTCGACCGGGCCCGGGCCTTCGCCGGCGGGCCGAGTGACTTGACGCCTCCGTCGGTGGGGCCGGCGCCTGGGCCGTATAGCCCGCCGCCCCAACTCGAGTACGCCCCCCCCAAACAGGAGCCTTCGCCCCCGGCTCCGGCGGACGATTTTTTTTAGCCGCTAATTTTTATCCGTCGGTCGCTTCTGATAGGTCGATCGCTTCTGATATGCTGCGCGACCGTTCGCTGACTCAAGCACCAGCGGCCATTGCAACCCCGCCCGTATTCCCTTCGGAGATAACTCGTGGCCAAGGCTAGTTCACAGAAGTTCATCGCGCGCAATCGCGCGCCACGCGTCCAAATCGAATACGACGTCGAGGTTTACGGGTCCGAAAAGAAAGTTCAGCTCCCGTTCGTAATGGGCGTGATGTCCGACTTGTCGGGCAACCCGGCCGAAAAATTGCCAGCGGTTCCTGACCGTAAATTTCTCGAGATCGACGTCGACAATTTCGACGACCGGCTCAAGGCGATGAATCCGCGGGTGGCGTTCCGCGTCCCCAATACGCTGTCCGGCGAAGGGAATCTCAACGTCGACGTCTCATTCGAGTCGATGGATGATTTCTCGCCCGCCGCGGTAGCACGGAAGGTCGAGCCGCTGCGAAAATTGCTGGAAACACGAACCGAACTGTCGAATCTGATCACCTACATGGACGGCAAATCAGGGGCTGAGCAGTTGATCGCCAAGATTTTGGAAGATCCGGAGCTTTTGAAGACGCTCAGTTCAGTACCTAAGCCGTCGGATGCGCCGCCTTCGTAGGCCGCGCGTCCCTTTTTAACGAAACCTCCATCAGTCTCCGCGTTGGTCCAACAGGAATTCAATATGTCGTCAGACGCATCTCAACAACCGCTCGCAACGTCCGCCGCGGAAGCGACGACGGGCAACGATTTCGAATCTCTGTTGACCAAGGAGTTTCGTCCCAAATCGGACTCCTCCAGTCAAGCGATCCGTGCGGCGGTCAAAACCTTGGCCGCACAAGTCCTCGAAGGGGCATCGGTCATTTCGGGAGATGCCTTGGCATCGATCGAAGGGATCATCGCCGAGATCGATCGGAAGCTGAGTGAGCAGGTCAACGAGATCCTCCATCACGAGGAGTTTCAGGCCCTGGAAAGTGCCTGGAGTGGCTTGCATTATCTCGTCAACAACACCGAGACCGACACGACATTGAAGATTCGTGTCATGAACATTTCCAAGAACGAGTTGGGCAAAACGCTCAAGAAGTTCAAAGGTACGGCTTGGGATCAAAGTCCGATCTTCAAGAAGATTTACGAAGAGGAGTTCGGCCAGTTCGGCGGCGCGCCGTACGGTTGCCTCGTCGGCGATTACTTCTTCGACCACAGCCCGCCCGATGTGGCGTTGCTCACCGAGATGCAGGGTATCGCCGCCGCGGCACATGCCCCGTTCATCACCGGCGTTTCGCCGGCCACGATGCAATTCGATTCTTGGCAGGAGCTGAGTAACCCCCGTGACCTGACCAAGATTTTTGAAACGCCGGAGTATGCTCCGTGGCGGAGCCTACGGGAAGCGGACGATTCGCGATACATCGGGATGTGCATGCCGAGGTTCCTATCGCGTTTGCCCTATGGAGCGAAAACCAACCCGACCGAAGGGTTCGCGTTTGAAGAGGATGTTGCCGGCGCCGATCATCGCCGCTACACCTGGACGAACGCGGCCTATGCGATGGCGGTGAACATCAACCGGGCCTTCAAGCTATATGGCTGGTGTACCCAAATCCGCGGGATCGAAACCGGTGGCGCCGTCGAGGGACTGCCTTGTCATACCTTCCCCACCGATGACGGCGGGGTCGATATGAAGTGCCCCACGGAGATCGCGATCAGCGACCGCCGGGAAGCCGAATTGGCGCGGAACGGGTTCATGCCACTGATCCATCGCAAGAACTCGGACCTGGCGGCTTTCATCGGCGCGCAGTCATTGCAGAAGCCGGCTGAGTATGACGATCCGGATGCCACCGCCAATGCCAACCTGGCCGCGCGGTTGCCCTACCTGTTCGCGACCTGCCGCTTCGCGCATTACCTGAAATGCATGGTGCGGGATAAGATCGGCTCCAGCATGACGCGTCCGGCTTTGCAGAGCTGGTTGACGAACTGGATCAACCAGTACGTCGAACCGAATCCGGACGCGGCGTCCGATTTGGATAAGGCTCGCCGCCCCTTGGCCGCGGCCGAAGTCGTCGTGGAAGAAGATCCCAGCAACCCGGGATATTACAGTTCCAAGATGTATCTGATGCCGCATTATCAGCTCGAAGGGCTGACTGTTTCGTTGCGGCTCGTTTCGAAGCTACCGTCCGGCAAGAAGTGATTTCCTAGCCGCGGTCGTGTCACGCTGGTGGCACGCACGTGGCGTCGCAGCTGTAAATTGTCCCTCTCGATCGCCTGATGGGCGAAAGGATTAAGCATGATTTTGGTCAAGATCGAAGGCATTCCGGGTGACTGCCAAATCGAAGGCTACAAGAACGAATGGTTTACGGTCGATAGTTTCAGCTTCGGCGTTGAACGCGAGCAGAAGGAAAGCGCGAAGGGCGGTACGGACGACTTGACGATCGGCCTTGGCATGCTCAAGGAATGCACCTTCGAAAAGTCGACGGACCGGTCCTCGAACCTGTTGATGAAGTATTCGATCAACGGCGGGCCACTTCCGGGCGCCTCGATCTATTTCGTTCAGACCAAGGACGGCAGCGGGAAGCAGAACGTTTATCCGTATTTGATGTTTGCGCTCGAGCCGTGCTTCGTGAAGACGTGGTCGATCAGTGGCAGTGAAGACGGCCGCCCGACCGAGTCGGTTTCGTTGTGGTACAACAAGATCGTGATGACCTATTTCCAGTACACCCGCAACGCGCAGGGTGAGTATGAGTATGGCGCGGGCCTGAGCGCTGACTGGAACCAAGTCACCAACTCCCAGTGGGCGGACGCTCCCAAGCTCACCCCGAAGTGATGTTCAATCTCGTTCGAATCAAAGGTGTCGTGACCGGTGACCGCTGCATTCTGCACGGTTATGAAAAAGACTGGTTCGTTGCCGATTCGGTGGACTATGGCGTCAGCTACGCGCACCCCATGAAACCCAGCGTTTCTTCCGAAGCTTCGGGGTCGTCGGGTGGCGGGGCGGATGCGGGGTCGGTTACGACTTCGGAATTGCCTCGTCCACAGACCGTATCCGATCAGGACGACTACAACGAGATGATTCACCGAGAGTTGAAATCTCTCGGTTACAAAATCGAGGAGCTTCGTGAGCGGCTGGACGCTCACGAACATGAGTTTCGGACCACCCTTTCGGATTTCAGTTATTCGATCGGGCAGCGGTTGGAAGAGATCTACAGTTCGATGCCGGGCCTGCCCTCGGTGACGGGCTCCGAAGTTGCGAGCGACCATCTCGTGACCGAGGGGGCCGCGGATTCGGGCGGCAATAGCCAGGCGGTCACCGCGACGTTCGGCAAACTGGTCATCAGCAAGGTGATCGATGGCGTGACACCACAAGCATTGTTCACCTGTTGTAAGGGTCAGCGATTCGCTTCGGTTGAGGTCCAGATTGCCGAAACCTCCCCGAGCGGTACCGGGGTCTACCCGATTTTCATGATGCGGTTCGGAGAAGTGTTCTTGGAAAGCTGGAATATCGGTCTGGATATCGCGGACCTGACCGAGACGCTCACGTTTTCCTACCGTCAGGTCGCTTGCGAGTTCTTGCGCACCAAAGATGGCAAGACTTATGAGAAACTCGCGTCCGAAGGATGGGAACTGGTCGAAGAGGATGGACAGGTGAAGGGGCGGGAGTGGGATTATCAGTTCAAACTGCGCGGCGTCTCGTGACGATCACGAACGCGGGCCCCCAAGGGCGTGGAGTTGAGGACGGCCTCGTTGATCGCGTTCGCTCAATCGATCGGCCCGGGAACAAAGGTCGATGAACGGTGCTGACGCGGAGGGCGGGCGGCTCGTTGGTGTTTCGCGGCATGCTTGTAAGTTCCGGTTGATAAGGCCATGTTTCTCCTCGTCCGCATCCCCGGCATCACCTACCAGTCGCGTTGCCGGCTGAACGGTTTCGAAAAGGGATGGTTTTTCGCGAACTCGGTGAGTTGCGGCATTGAGAATCAAGATCCGGGGATCTCGGTTGACGAGGAGAGCACTGCGGGCCACGGGCCGAGTTTTCAGCAACTGCAGATCACCAAAGAGATCGATGGTGCCACTCCCCAGGCGATGGTGAATTGCACCAAGGGCCATCAATTCGACTTTTTGGAAGTCCAGGTGGTCGAAACGGCGTCGACCCAGGTCGGGGTCCATCCCTACTTCATGATGCGATTTACCGGGGTTAGCTTGGCCAATTGGTCAGTCGGAATTGCGAAAGGCAAGTTGTCCGAAACGCTCGTGTTCAATTACAGCAGCATCGCCTGCCAATTTCTCCGCACCAAAGACGGGGCCAACTACAAATTGGCAGCTAACAAAGGCTGGACGATCGACGAACGCAGCGAGGAATGGAAGTACGATTTTAAGCTTCGCGGGCTCACGAAGTAATGCGGACATTAGCTCGGATGGTGAGCCCGTGTGAGAGGGCACGAGCGTGAGGTCACGAATGCGGAATCCGAGACAATCGCCGCCGTGGGCTCCGGCAGCAGGATGGTTCAATACTCGAACAGCGGTTGGCCCCGGCCATCCTAGGGGATTTATCATGACGGCAACCGAAGCCTTGCGGCGCGGCGATTTGGCGACGGCCCTGCGCGAGTTGCAGGACCAGGTGCGTTCGAAGCCGCAAGATGCGGAATCGCGTGTCTTTTTGTTCCAGCTGTTGGCGGTTATGGGGCAATGGGAGCGGACGCTAACGCAATTGAACTTGTGCGGCCAACTCGACCCCGCGGCGATGATGATGGTCCAGGCCTACTCGCAAGTCATCCGCTGCGAGATGCTGCGGGCAGAAGTGTTCGCCGGTAAGCGAACGCCGCTGGTGCTCGGCGAGCCCTCGACTTGGGTCGCGCTGTTGATTCAGTCGCTCGCCCAACGCGCGGCGGGTCAGGCTGAGGCGGCAGAGAAGTCTCGCGACCAAGCCTTCGAAGCGGCACCCGCTCACGGCGGTTCCGTACGCTGGCGGGCATCGGGCAGCGGCGCGGAGGAGGTACTCAAGACGGATCGTTTCGAATGGTTGGCCGACGCCGACCCACGGCTGGGGCCGATGATCGAGGCGATGGTCGATGGCCGCTATTACTGGGTTCCGGTCGGCCACATCCGCTCGCTGCATATCGACCCACCGACCGATCTGCGCGACTTGGTGTGGCTGCCGGCGCAGTTCACCTGGGTGTCCGGGGGGCAGCAACTGGGTTTCATTCCGACACGCTACCCGGGGTCCGAGAGTACGGCGGATGACGCGATCCGGTTGGCCCGGTTGACGAGTTGGGTGGCCGATGACCACGGGTTTGAGACCGGGTTGGGTCAGCGATTGCTCGCCACCGATTCGGGCGAGTATTCACTGCTGGACATTCGGCAGATCGACTGGGATTTGTCGGCGCCAGCCGATGGGGAATCCGCGCCCCATGGCTGAGTTGACCAATCGTGAGCGGCTGCAGCCCTCGTTGCTTGATCGCCTGACCGATGACGAGCCGGGCAATCCGCGGGAATCGCGTGAGCAGCGGGTGTTGTCCGTCAAGAAGCTGAAAGATTCCGTCCTTCGGGATTTGGAATGGCTGCTCAACACCGAGTTCCTCGCCAATTCGACCGACTTGACTGACTACCCCTTTGTCGCGACTTCCGTGCTCAATTACGGGCGGCCACCGTTGTCGGGCAAGGTCAGCTCTTCGGTCCCCTTGAATCAGCTCAAGGAACAATTTCGACAAGCGATTTTGCTGTTCGAACCGCGGATCTTGCCCGATTCGCTCGTGGTACGGGCCGCTTATCGCGACGAAGATCACGCCGGCAATCGGCTGGAGTTCGAGATTCAGGGTCAGCTGTGGGCCCAGCCGCTGCCCTTGAGTTTGTTCTTGCGGACCGAAGTCGACATGGATTCCGGGACGATCGGCGTGTACGAGGAGTGATGGATGGATCCACGGATGCTTCAATACTACAACCGGGAACTTCAGCACCTCCGGGAGCTGGGGGCCGAGTTCGCGCGGCAATACCCCAAAGTCGCTGGACGGTTGTCGCTGGACGAGTTCGAGTGCGTCGATCCGTATGTCGAGCGGCTGCTTGAGGGCTTTGCGTTCCTGACCTCGCGCGTGCGATTGAAGTTGGACGCCGAGCACGCGGAGTTAACGCAGCATCTGCTCGACGTCGTTTATCCGAACTACCTCGCCCCGATCCCTTCGATGGCGGTGGTGCAGTTGCGGCCGGACATGCGGCAAGCGTCTTTGGTGGAAGGGCACGTGATCCCTCGGCAGACCAGCCTTCGCGGCCAGATGGGACGCGGCGACCAAACGGCTTGCGAATACCGCACGGCTCACGACTTGACCCTGTGGCCGCTGCAGCTGCTGGATGGCAGTTACTTCAGTCGTTCGGCGGCGTCAGTCGATCTGCCAGCCCGGGTCCGCGACGTCAAAGCGACGATCCGGCTGACCTTCAGCACGGGGGGGATCCCGCTGCGTCGCTTGGCGATCGATGAGCTGCCGATTTGGCTTTGCGGGGCTGAGCAGCTCCCGATGATGCTCTATGAGCAAATCCTGGCCAATACGCGCGCGGTCGTGATCCGTCCGCCGGGCGCCACGCCCGCGTGGCAGAGCGTCCTGCCGGCCGAGAACATCGGGACGGTCGGATTTTCCAACGCGGAATCGCTGTTGCCTCCGGTCTCGAACTCGTTTCAAGGTTATCGCCTGATTCAGGAGTACTTCACCTTCCAGCAGCGCTTCATGTTCGTTCGTATCCGGGGGCTGCGCGAGGCATTTGCCAAGGCGGAAGGCGACCGGTTCGAGATGATTTTCGCGCTCGATAAGGCGGCCGATGGGTTGGACGGCCGTGTCAGCAAGTCCAACTTTGCGCTCCACTGCACCCCCGCGGTCAACCTGTTTCCCAAGGTGACGGACCGCATCCATCTCAATGAGCAGGATTACGAATATCACGTCGTCCCCGACCGCACTCGGCCGCTGGATCTGGAAGTCTTTTCGATTTCGCGGGTCACGGGTTACGGGTCCGAAGACCGGGAAGGCCAGCACTTTTATCCCTTTTACGCCACCTTCGATGTCACGCACGACCAAGGGGGGGCGGCGGCCTATTTCACCTCGACTCGTCACAGTCGGCGGTTGTCCGAACGCGAGAAACGCTTCGGCCCACGGTCGAGCTATCTGGGGGATGACGTCTTTTTGTCGATCGTGGACGCGCAGCAAGCGCCCTATCGGGGAGACCTGCGTCAGCTGCGGATCGAAGCCCTGTGTACGAATCGGGACCTGCCGCTGCAGATGCCGCTGGGGTTGGGGGATACCGATTTCACGCTCGGCGTCGGAGCGCCGGTGGAGAGCATTCGCTGTCTCGCGGGGCCGTCCGCGCCGCTGCCTTCTCGTGCCAGTCAGCCCGGCAGTCTGTTGTGGCGGCTGATCGGCAGTCTGACGTTGAATTATCTCTCCTTGACCGACCTGCCGGATGAGCGTGGGGCGATGGCGATGCGGGATCTGTTGACGTTGTTCCTCGCCGAGAACGACGTCGTGATGCGGCGGCAAGTCGAGGGACTTCGTTCGCTCCGTTCCCGCCGCGTGGTGCGGCGGGTTCCGGGGGCGGGGCCGATCACGTTCGGCAGGGGGCTGGAAATCGGCGTGACCATGGACGAATCCGCCTTCGACGGCAGCAGCCCCTACTTGTTGGCGAGTGTGCTGAAAGAGTTCTTTGCGAAATACGTTTCGATCAATTCGTTCGCCGAGACGGTCCTGTACGGTTCCAACCGCGGAGAAATCAAACGATGGCCAGCGATCATCGGCAGCCGAGCGCTGCTGTAGAGCTGTACGAGCGGATTCGCGAGCGGCCCTATCGCTTCGGCTTCTTGCTGACGCTTCGCCGCCTCGATTGCTTGCATGCGGACCGTCCGCCTACCGGGCTGGCGGTGCGGGCCAGTGACGAACCGTTGCGGCTGGGCCAGCAACCGGGGCTCGATTTCGCCCCCGCCAACATGCATTCCTGCGAACTGACCGTCGATCGGGCGCGGTGGCGGCTCCGCACCCGGTTCCTGGGCGTCTTCGGTCCCAACGGGCCGCTGCCGTTGCACCTGACCGAATTCACTCGCGATCGCATGCGCCGCAGCCGCGACAACACGATCGCGGAGTTCATGGATGTCTTTCACCATCGCGCGATATCGCTGTTCTATCGGGCTTGGGCTTTCGGGCAGCCGACCGTCCAGTTGGATCGGCCGGAGACCGATCGCTTTTCGGTCTATGTCGGGGCCTTGGCGGGGAGCATTTCGGAGGCGTTTGAGAATCGTGACGCGTTGCCCGATCACGCGAGGCTGCACTTTGTCGCTCGCTTCAACGGCCAGTCGCGGAATGCGGAGGGGTTGCGGGAGATGCTGCACGCGTTCTTCCAAATGCCTTGCGAGATCGAAGAATTCGTGGGGCATTGGATGCGTTTGCCCGTCGATTGCCTGACTCGCTTGGGTGACTCCAACGCCTCCGCAACCTTGGGCGAATCGGCGATCTGTGGGAGCCGCGTGTGGGATACTCAGTCGAAGTTTCGGGTCGTGTTCGGCCCGCTCGATTTCGAGCAATTCTGTCGCCTGCTTCCCGGTCGCGAGAGCCTGCAACGATTGATCTCTCTGATCCGCAATTACCTCGGTGATGAGTGGTTGTGGGATATCCGCCTCAAGTTGCACCGCGAGTCGATCCCGCAGGTGCGGCTGGGTCAGCAGGGCCACCTCGGTTGGACCTCCTTTCTGGTCAGCCGTGCGCCGGAAGTCGATTCCGATGCCGCTGTCTTTACGCCGGCATATTGAGTTGTTCGAATGACCGCCGGATCGCACCGCCCTCTTTCGCCGTCGCCCCGTCGCTCCCCCACTGTTCTTCGCACCTGCTCCTCCCAACCCCCAGATCCTTGTGAGTGACATCAGCCGCGCCGCCCTCTTCGGCAAACTCAATCCCCTGGCCTACAAGGCGATTGAGGGGGCAACCACGTTCTGCAAGTTACGCGGTAACCCGTATGTCGAACTGGTGCATTGGCTGCACCAGATTTTGCAGCAGCCAGGGTCGGATTGGCATGAGATCATCAAGCACTTCGAGCTGGAACCATCGCGTGTCGCCTCGGATCTGGTCCAGGCCCTCGATCGGTTGCCGCGCGGCGCTTCGGCGATCACGGACCTGTCGGAGCACATCGAGGATGCCGTCGAGCGGGGATGGGTTTACGGCACGCTGATGTTCAATCAGTCGCAAGTTCGCACCGGCTTTCTTCTGATCGGGATGCTCAAAACCCGGACGTTGACGAGTGTCCTGCAGGGGATCTCGACCGAGTTCAAGAAGATCAACGTCGACCAACTGACCGATCGCTTTGGCAAGATCGTCGCCCGCTCGCCGGAGGAGCAGATGTCGGCCACCGATGGCAGCGCGGTCGCGGGTGGGGCGGCACCGGGCGAGGCCAGCGGCGCGATGCCGCAAGCCCAGATGGGCAAGCAAGAGGCGTTGGCTCGCTTCACCGTCGACATGACCGAGCGGGCACGCCAGGGCAAGGTGGACCCGATCGTCGGGCGGGACGAGGAGATTCGCCAAGTTGTCGATATCTTGATGCGACGGCGGCAGAACAACCCGATCCTGACCGGCGAGGCGGGCGTCGGCAAGACGGCAGTCGTCGAAGGGTTCGCGCAGCGGATCGTGCAAGGCGACGTCCCACCGCAACTGAAGGACGTGCGGCTGCTGACCCTCGACGTCGGCTTGCTCCAGGCCGGGGCGAGCATGAAGGGGGAGTTCGAGAATCGGTTGCGACAGGTGATCGAGGAAGTTCAAGCTTCGGAAAAGCCGATCATCCTGTTCATCGATGAAGCGCACACGCTGATCGGCGCGGGTGGGGCGGCCGGGACCGGGGATGCCGCCAACCTGCTGAAACCCGCCCTGGCGCGGGGCGAATTGCGGACCGTCGCGGCGACGACTTGGGCCGAATACAAGAAGCACATTGAGAAAGACCCCGCTCTGACCCGGCGGTTTCAGGTCGTGCAGGTCAGTGAGCCATCCGAGGAAAAAGCGATCCTGATGATCCGGGGCTTGGCGTCGACACTCGAGGCCCATCACCGTGTCCAAGTGCTCGACGAAGCGATCGAAGCCGCGGTGCAGTTGTCGCATCGTTACATCCCCGCACGTCAATTGCCTGACAAAGCGGTCAGCCTGCTCGATACGTCGTGCGCGCGGGTCGCGATCAGCCAGCATGCCGTGCCCGCCGAGGTCGATGATTGTCGCAAGAAGATTGCCAGCTTAGAGACGGAGCAACAGATCATCGGCCGAGAGACGGCGGTTGGGGTCAAGACCGAGGAACGTCAAATCAAGAATCTGGCCGCGCTGCAGGCCGAGCGGTCGCGGCTGACCGAGTTGGACCAGCGGTGGCAAGCGGAAAAGCATCTCGTCGATCAAATTCTCGAGCTGCGGGCACGGCTGCGAGCGTTGACCGGTTCGGCCGATGCGCCGCCCTCCGCCGACGAGACCTTCGACTCGCAGAGCCCCACGAGCACCCCGGCGACGACGTCCGCGAAAGCCGCCATACCGGAGGCCGAACCGGAGGACCCAGACCTGCTTCGCGAGCGGTTGTTGGACCTACAGCAGCAGTTGTCCGAATTGCAGGGTGAGCGCCCGCTGATCCTGCCGACGGTCGATCGTCAAGCGATCGGCAGCGTCGTCCAAGATTGGACCGGCATCCCGGTGGGCCGGATGGTCAAGAACGAATTGGAAACGGTCCTGCATTTGGCGGATACGCTCGAAAAACGGATCATCGGTCAGCGATACGCGCTCGATACGATCGCCAAGCGGATTCAAACTTCCCGCGCCGGCATGGATGACCCGCGGAAGCCGATCGGCGTGTTCATGTTGGCCGGGACTTCGGGCGTGGGTAAAACTGAAACGGCGCTCGCGCTCGCCGAATGTTTGTACGGGGGTGAGCAGAACCTGATCACGATCAACATGAGCGAGTTTCAGGAANNCTGATGGGCAGCCCTCCCGGCTATGTGGGCTATGGCGAGGGCGGCGTGCTGACCGAAGCGGTGCGGCGGCGTCCCTACAGCGTCGTGTTGCTGGACGAAGTCGAGAAGGCTCACCCCGACGTACACGAGATCTTCTTCCAGGTCTTCGACAAGGGTTGGATGGAGGACGGCGAAGGGCGGCTGATCGATTTCAAGAACACGTTGATCCTGCTGACCACCAACGTCGGCACCGAATTGATCTCGGGCATGTGCGCCGACCCAGAACTGATGCCCACCCCGGAAGCGATCGGCGCGTCGCTGCGGGCGCCGCTGCTCAAGGTCTTTCCGCCGGCGTTGCTCGGACGGCTCGTCGTGATCCCGTATTTTCCGCTCACCGACGAGATGATCGGCAAGATCGTGAAGCTGCAGTTGGGCAGAATTCAGAAGCGGGTCCGCGAGCAACATCGCGTCGCGTTGACCTACGACGACAGCGTGATTCGCCTGATCACCAGCCGTTGCACGGAGCTGGAAAGCGGCGGGCGGATGATCGACTCGATCTTGACCAACACGATGCTGCCGACCATCAGTCAGCAGTTCCTTCAGCGAATGATTGCCGGTCAACCGATTTGCGACGTGAACATCGGCGAGGCGGATGGCGAATTCGTTTATGATTTCGCATAACCGCGGCTGGGGCCAGGCTGCCCGGCCCGGAATGGCCCCGCCCCGTTCGCCACTCGCCCGAGGATTTTAAGATGGGTTTGCCAGCGGCCCGCGGCACCGATTTGCAAGTCTGCCCCGCCTTCACCGGCCCCGTACCGCACGTCGGTGGTCCCATCACGATGGGCGAACCGACCGTGCTGATTGGCAAGATGCCAGCCGCGCGAATGGGTGATCCCTGCACCTGTGTCGGGCCGCCGGGCACCGTTTTAGGCGGGTCGGCCACCGTGATGATCGGCAAAAAGCCGGCGGCGCGGCTGACCGATCCCGCTGGCCACGGGGGGACGATTACGGGTCCTGGCTGCCCCACCGTGTTGATCGGATGAGCGGTCGCAACGCGTCCCGTTCTGAGAACCCCCTACGGCGTTGCCGGGCGATCCAGTACCCTACGAAACCGGTTAGGATCGCAATTCTTCGAGCAGCTGCCGGAGAGGAGCGTCGAGTTTCCATCGACTTGCCGCTGGCCCTGAGCTTCTTCCGCAGCCGTCCCGACGGTCCCCTTGGCCAGATCGCATTGAGTTTTGTCCCATGAAAAACCTACCGGTCCACTGGTACGAGGGTCTGTTCCTTCGCCCGCACCATTTTCAAGCGGCGGAGCGACACTCTGCCGAAATGCAGGAGGTCTCGCAGCGCTGGGATCATCCGTACGGCTACGGGATCAAGTCGCTGCGGTTCAGCGAGCAGGCCTTGGCCAACCAGCAGTTCCAGATCGATCACCTGCAAGTCCGCATGCCCGACGGGACGCTGGTCAATTTGGAATATGGTCAGCAGCCCGATCGGTTGAACCTCAAGGGGAGTTTGGCCGAGGCCGAACCGCTCTCGGCCGAGTTGGCTGATGGCTTCGAAAAGGAATCGACGATNNNNTTCCTGAACCTCGACGTGCGGTTGCTGCTTTCGACCCAGGACCTCTCGGGTTACGAACTTTGCCCGCTGGCCCAAATCCGACGCTCGGGCGAAGGCGATTCGCAGCCGCGATTGGACCTCAGTTACATCCCGCCGTTGCTTTCGATCGACGCCTGGCCGGCGCTCGGACGTGACATCGTGCGGGCGACCTATGACATGATCGGCCAGAAGCTGGAAGTGCTGAGCCAGCAGATCCTCAGTCGCGGGATCGGCTTGGAATCGAACGAACCGGGCGATGCCGACCGGATCCTGATGCTGAATCAGCTCAATTCGGCATTCACGACGCTAGGGGTGTTGGCCTTCGCTCAGGGGGTCCATCCCTGTGAGGCGTATCGCGAACTCTGTCGGATCGTCGGTCAGCTCTCGATCTTTGGCGATCTCCGCCGCGCCGAGGAGGTCCCTCCCTATGACCATGAAGATTTGGCCCGGATTTTTACCCTGATCAAAGCCCGCATCGAAACGCTGCTCAATTCGGTCCGCAGCTACAAGTTCGAACAGCGGTACTTCATCGGCGTCGGGCTCGGTATGCAGGTGTCGCTGGAACCGCGTTGGTTCAACTCGGACTGGAAGTGGTACATCGGGGTGTTCAAGGGCGACCTGTCGGAACAGGAGTGTCGGGATCTGCTATCGGCTGGCAACCTCGATTGGAAACTGGGTAGCAGCCGGCAGGTCGAGTTCCTGTTCAGCCGCCGTGCGGAAGGGGTCGTGCTCGTCCCGGCCGACCACGCGATCCGCGCGCTGCCGTCGCGACACGATTGGGTGTATTATGAAGTGCCTCGAACCGACCAGCCGGCCTGGCGTGACGTCCAGGAAACCCAAACCTTAGCGATGCGGCTGCGGGAAAACTTGATCGTCAATCGAGACCGCTTGCAGGGAGAAAGGACGCTCGTCGTCTCGTCCTTGGGCCGTACCGTCTCGCTACAATTCGCGCTCTTCGCTGTCCCGCAAGCCACTTGATCCGTCATGACGCCGCAGTTTGCCAAAGCGATCGACCCGGTTTTCCTCTACACTCTGGGGTTGATGACGCGGATCTCGGAAGGTCAACAGCCGTCCGCGCACGAAGAGCGGAGCCAGTTTCGCGCGTTGATCGACCAAGGGGCCGCCTCGGTGCCGGGTGGTGAATCGTGGGAATTGGCCAAGTATGCGATGGTCTCCTGGATCGACGACCTGCTGGTCAACAGCCCCTGGAAAGACGCGGTCTGGTGGCAGGACAACGTCATGGAAGTCGAACTGTTCAACACGCGGCTCTGCTTTCAGCAGTTCTTCGTCAACGCGCAGCGGGCCGCAACCTTGAGCAGCCGCGACGCCCTCGAAGTCTATTACCTCTGTGGGATTTTGGGTTTTCGCGGGCTGTATGCCGATCCCCAGACCGCCGCGGCGGTCACCCAGCGGCAAGGCCTCCCTCCCGACTTTGCCTCCTGGGCACATCAGGTCGCGATGTCGATCCGCGTGGGGCATGAACGGCCGGAACATTCGCCACCGGTCCGGGAACTTTACGGCGCGCCCCCGCTGAAGAATAAGGCCCGCGTCGTCTGGCCCTGGTTGGTCGCTTCGATGCTCGCCGTTTTAAACGCCATTTATTTCCTGTGGACCCATGCCTGAGACCGCAGCCCAACCCGCGTCGCTACGGCAGCGCATCTCGAAGCTGCTGTTCGGCTTCCTGCCGTCGACCGTCCCTGGCTGTGCCGCCGTGTTGACCGGGCTGTTTTTGGCCTGCGTGGTCGCGATCGTCTGGACCGCGTTTTACTTTGACATCAACAACGTCCCCTGGCGGCATGCGATCGGGATCCCCCGGATCCTCTTGGTCTTGGTGCTCGTGTGTTTGGTGCCGCTAGTCTTCTACCTGACGCTCAAACTCTGGCTGGAAGGGGAGAAATCCTTGTATCCCGAGATCGACAACGCCTGGAAGGCCGGCATGCAGGCGCTGGAGGCCCAGGGGCTGGACATTCGAGAACTCGCTTTCTTTCTGATTATCGGTTCGCGCGGGATCGGTCAAGAACGCGCGATCATGCAAACCGGCCAGCTCGATTTGCGGGTCGACTGCGAGCCCGACGGCCCGGCTCCGCTGCACTGGTACGCGACCGCCGACGCGGTCTACCTGTTTTGTACCGATGCCAGTTGGACGAGCGCTTTGGCTGCGAAGCGGCAGCGGCACTACGAAGAGTTCGGTGACCAGAAACGGCCGACTCCCCCGCCGGCCATCGTGTTGCCGGGCAGCCTCGGCAGTAACGCCCCGTCCGATCCGAATGCCGGAACGGTGATGTTGGATCAGTTCTTCAAGCCGGCCGAAATGTCCCGGGGGGTGCGCCCCCAGGCCGTCAATTTGGGCAGGACCGTCGAGATCGATCCCTTGCTGCGTGGCCAACTGGCTCAATCGGCTGCCTTATCGAGTGACAGTGGCACCGAGTGGGTACCGATTACGATCAATTCCATCCAGGCCTCCGAACGGATCGGCCGACTGTCATACCTCTGTCAGAAGATCGTCAAGGTGCGGCGGCCGATCAGTCCGATCAACGGGATCTTAACGTTACTGCCCCAAGGGGCGATCGATCGCGGCGGCGCGGATGCCGTCGAATTGCAGCGGGCCGTCAAGTCGGACCTGTCCTCCATCCGCTACGGCTTGCAGGTTCGCTGCCCTGTCACGGCGCTGGTCGTCGACATGGAGCGACAATCGGGCTTTCGCGAATTGATGCGACGGCTTGGCAAGGAACGGGTGGCTGGCCAGCGGTTCGGCCGCCGCTACGACCCTCGCAGCTTGGCGACCACCTCCGAGATGGACCTGCTGACGGAATGGATCTCGGGGACCATCGAAGACTGGGTCTACTCCCTGTTCCGCGAAGACCAAGCCCTGACCCGGCCCGGCAACCAACAGCTCTATCTGCTGCTTTGCGATTTCCGCTGCAACCTGAAGAAGAGCTTGGCGAGTGTGCTCAAGGGTGCGTTCGCTTACGACCCGGAGGAATGTACCACCGAAGACACGCTGCTGTTCAGCGGCTGCTATCTCGCCGCGACCGGCGAACGGGCCGACCAGCGAGCCTTCGTCGGCGGTATTCTGAAAAAATTGAGCGATGAGCAAGAGATTCTCGAGTGGACGACCGACACGCTGGTCGAGCAACAGCGTTGGGAGCGAATCAGCACCGTCGGCTTGGTGGTGGCCGCGCTGATGGTCGCGCTGGGGTTGTGGCAGTACTTCGGCTGATCGGCGAGTTGGCGAGCAGCGTCGAGCTCAGCGGATCGGCGGAACCTCGCCAGGCGGTTGGGGCGCGGAGCGACCGAACATCGGCCGTTCTACGATCTGGTTCGTGGCTAAAGCCGCTCGTCGGCATTCTTTCGCGAGCCGACTTATCTTCCGACCGGTGATCTTCCGATAACGGGAGGGGGAGGTTCCGGCAACGCCCTGGGCCTTTTCGTCGATTGACCCGTCGCCCCTTCGCTCCCGTGTCGCCAACCACGTTTGACCCCATGATCCCTTCGGTCCATCTCTGCTGGGTGCTCCACAATCATCAACCGGTCGGCAATTTCGAGGGCAGTTTCGAGGCCGCGTATCAGAATTGCTACCTGCCGTTTCTGGACGTCTTCGAGCCGTTCGAGTCGCTGGCGATCTCGCTGCACACCAGCGGCCCGCTGCTGTTGTGGTTGGACCAACGCCATCCCGAGTACCTGGATCGATTGCGGACGCTGATCGAGGCCGGGCGAATCGAGATCCTCGGCGGACCGCAATACGAACCGATCCTGACGATGCTCCCCAAGCGGGACCGGATCGGGCAAATCGTGTCCTACTCCCGATGGTTGGAACGGACGCTGGGGGTCACGGTCGCCGGCATGTGGATCCCCGAGCGGGTCTGGGAGGCGAGCCTGATCCCGGACCTGGTCGCCGCGGGCATCCGCTACACGGTGCTGGAGGATTCCCAGTTTCGCGCCGCCGGCCTGACCGATGCCCAATTGACCGGGTATTACCTGAGCGATGACGAGGGCTCCGTCCTCCGAATCTTCCCCAGTTCCGAGCGACTCCGCCGCGCGGTCCCCATCGGTCCGGTGCGGCAGACGATCGACGCCTGCTGGCAGATCGCTCAGACACAACCCGGCGCCGTGCTGACTCTCAGCGACGCGGGCGAAAAGTTTGGCGGCTCGCCGGATAGCCATCGCCAGGTCTATCGAGACGGCTGGTTGCGGACGTTCTTTGCCGCGTTGACGGACAACGCCCCGTGGTTGCGGACGATCACGCTGGCCGAAGCGAGCGAGCGGACCGCTCCGGCAGGCAAAATCCAATTGCCGGATTGCAGCCATCGCGGGATGAACGAGTGGACCCTGCCAGCGGTTCAGCAACCGACCTATCAGGAAGCGACGGAGGAACTGAGCCACACTGCCGCGTGGGAAACGCTGCGGCCGTTCGTCCGCGGAGGTTCTTGGCGAAACTTCCGCGTGAAGTATGCCGAGGCCAACGAGATGTACGCCTACATGCTGTACGTTTCCGGTCGCCTGAGCGATGCGGAGGCCGCCGGCGCGGACCGCGGGCTGCTGGCCGCCGCACGCGACCATCTCTACCGCGGCCAGAGCAATGGACCGTATTGGCATGGGAACGGTGGCGGAATTTATTCGCCGCACCTGCGGAACGCGAACTATCACCATCTCATCCGCGCCGACGCGATCCTCGACGAGGCGTTGAACTCCTTCGGTGATGGGCACGCGGTGGGGGCAACGTTCGCCGAGGCCCAGGTCGAGGACTTCGATTTCGACCTGCTACAAGAGGTCCGCTTGGCGAGCGAACGAGCGACGCTCTGGGTGGCACCGGGGCGTGGCGGACGCATCTACCAGTGGGACCTTCGTGACCTCGGACACAACCTGTTGGCCTCGTTGCAGCGGCGGCCCGAACCGCATCACCGGCACCTTTTCGAGGACGCCGGCCAGGGTGACGTTCCCACCGTCGCGTTTCATGGCCGCAGCGGTTGCACGTATGGTGGCAGCGAGCCGCAACTGGCTTACGATCGGTACCCGCGGAAGTCGATGATGGATCACTTCTACGACGCCGACGCGACCTTGGACCAGGTGGCGTCCGGTACCGCCTTGGAACGGGGCGACTTTGTCGATTCGCCATTCGAGGCCAAACTGCGACGGGCGAGCGATCGCGTGCAGTTGCAAATGCGTCGCGACGGCAACGCGTGGGGGCTGCCGATCTCGATCACCAAGGCGGTGACGCTGACCGCGGGGAGCGACGAGGTCGCGGTGACCTACCTGCTGGAGAATTTGCCGCCCCACCGGACTTTCCATTTCGGGGTCGAGTTTCACTTCGCGTCCCTGGCCGCTGGCACCGAGGATCGCTTCTTCTCCGACACCGACGGCCAGCGACTCGGCCACCTCGGCAGCCGACTCGATCTCCCCAACGCCACCGGCTTGGCCTGGCAGGATCGTTGGCTCGGGTTGACCGTCGACTTGAAATTGGACCGCCCGAGCATGCTCTGGGCATTCCCCGTCGAAACGCTCAACCAATCGCAGCGCGGATTCGAATGGATGCAGCAGAGCGTGTGCCTGCTCCCGCACTGGAACGTTCGCGGCGACGCCGCCGGCCGCTGGGCGGTGCGGATGACTTGGCGAATCTCGACCTCGCCGCGCGATACGGCTCAAATGCCCCTCCTGCAGCGATCCGTCGAGTGGTCGCGAGCCGCGGTGGGGTGACGTGACGAAAGTAATCCTAGGCGTTTGGCCCCTGGCTGGCATCACGTCGGGGGCTGTCGATCCGCAACTGGCTCGCGATACGATCCGGGCCGCGTTGGATGCCGGCATCGACACCGTCGACACGGCCTTCAGCTACGGATACGAGGGCGAGGCCGAATTGCGGCTGGGCGAGGCGATCCGCGAGCATCGTGCCGCCAACGGCCAGTCACCCCGGATCGTCGGTAAGGTCGGCCAACGTTGGACCGCCGACCGCCGTCGCTACACCGACGCCAGCCCCGAGCGGTTGACCCGCGACGCCGAGGAATCGCTCCGCCGTCTCGGGGTTCCGCGATTCGAATGGCTGTTGCTGCACGCGATCGATCCGCGGGTCGACCTGCGTCGCTCCGCCGAAGCGCTCGACGCGTTCCGCCGCCGCGGGCTGGCCGCCCAAATCGGGATCTCGAATGCCGGCCCTGAGGAATTCCAAACCTTCGCGTCCTGCGTCCCCTGTGCGGCGCTGCAGTGCCCACTCAACCTGCTGCAACGCGAGTCGCTCGAACCACTGATCGCGACCGCGACCCGGTTGGGCATGGGGAGCTTCGTCTACTGGGTGCTGATGAAGGGCCTGCTGACCGGCAAGATCGCCCGCGACCATCACTTCGAGGCGGGAGATAGTCGGCCCACCTACCCGATCTTTCAAGGCGCCGCGCGCCAGCGGGCCCACGAGGTGATCGATGGCCTGCGACAGGTCGCCGACGCGTACAATTCGACGGTGGCCAACCTGGCCATCGGTTGGGCGATCTCGCAGCCTGGCGTCATCGGGGCGTTGGTCGGAGCCAAGTCGCCGGGACAGATCCGTGAAACCGCCCAAGCCAAGCCGCTGACGGCGGAAGTTCTGAAGGCGATCGAGGGGATCGTCGCTGCCACCACGAGCGACCCGAACTCCGCGTAGGAGCCGCCGCTCGCCCTCGGCTCCGGCAAGGGGAATTACTGGACGTGCATGAGTTCGCACTGGTACGATCGATGCTCGTCCAAGTCGCCGCCATCGTCGCGGACCAGGGCGGGCAAGAGGCCGAAGAAATCCGCCTCCGCTGCGGGGCCTTCGCGGGGGTCGATCCCACGCTGCTCGCTGCCGCGTTCGAAATGCTGCGACCGGGCACCGCTTGGGAACGGACGCGGTTACGGATCGAGGTCGACCCGTTGGAACTGCGGTGCGATGCGTGCGGCGAGTCGTTCAGGCCGGATCAGTTTCGTTTCGTCTGCATCCACTGTGGCAGTCCGCGTGTCCGAGAATTGTCCGGAGATCAAGTGATCATCGAGAGCATCGTCGTTGCCGCCCCGGCGAACGCTGACGCGTCAACGCACGAGGAAGGGGAGTCATGACTCGAGTCATCACCGTCGAGCGAGCGGTGGACGCCGTGCCGAAGATGGAGGCGGAACGCTTTCGTCAGATGATGGCTCGTCGCGGGACGCTGGTGGTCAACCTGTTGTCGTCGCCCGGGTCGGGGAAAACGAGTCTGTTAGAGGCGACCGCCAAACTGTGGGCCGGGACGCATCGCATGGGCGTTTTGGTCGGCGATATCGCGACCGATCGCGATGCCCAGCGGTTGGCCCCTTGGATGCCGGTCATCCAATTGACCACGGGCGGCGCCTGCCATCTCGGGCTGCCGCTGGTGCAACAGGGCTGGGAAAGGCTGGAATCCGAAACGCTCGAGTTCCTGTTCATCGAGAATGTCGGCAATCTTGTTTGCCCGTCCTCCCATGACTTGGGCGAACATCTGCGGGTGGTGATGCTGGCGACGACCGAAGGGGACGACAAGCCGGCGAAGTATCCCAAGGCGTTTCGCACCAGCGCGGCGATGGTGATCAGCAAAACCGATCTGCTACCCTACGTTCCGTTTTCGCAGGCTGCAGCCGAAGCGGACGCGCGGCTGATCCGGCCGGACCTGGAGGTCTTCGCGTTATCCGCTTTGCACGGGATCGGCATGGCGGAATGGTCCGAGTTCCTGCTGCGTCAGCGTCAGCTCCGTTTCGGCCCGGACGTCGCTTCCGAATCGGCTTGATCTCCCCATGCCAGCTCGTCGCATCACCCTTCGAGGTCGCGTTCAAGGCTGCGGCGTTCGCCCGGCGATCGCACGCTTGGCAGCGGAAAGGGGGCTGGTGGGCTCGGTCTGGAACTCG